>NZ_JAHWGR010000002.1:0-384181 GCF_020873825.1 Micromonospora sp. DH13 | reverse complement strand
CTACGCCGCCGCCAACACCTACCTCGACGCCCTCGCCCACCACCGCCACACCCAAGGCCAACCCGCCACCAGCCTCGCCTGGGGCCTCTGGACCCACACCAGCAAAATGACCAACAAACTCACGGAGACGGAGGTGGACCGGCTCAAGGCCACGGGGCTGCTCCCCCTCGCCACGGACGACGCGCTGGCCCTGTTCGACGCCGCGCTACGCACCCCCGACCGCCCGCATCTGGTGCTGACGCACATCGACCGGACCGCGTTGCACCGGCACGCCCGGGAGGGCACGCTTCCACCGCTGTTCGAGAGGCTCGTCCCGGCCCAGGTCCGCAACACCCGTTCCCCGTCGGCGCCGCTGGCCGAGCGCCTGCGCGGGCTGAGCCCGGAGAAGCGCGAGCAGGCGCTGCTCGACCTGGTCCGCACCCACATCGCCGGCACCCTCGGGCACACCTCCGCCGCCGACGTCGCGCCCGGGCAGACCCTCAAGGAACTCGGCTTCGACTCGCTCACCGCCGTCGCCCTACGCAACCACCTGTCGAAGACGACGGGGCTCCAGCTTCCGACGACGCTGGTGTTCGACCATCCCAGCGCCGCCGCGATCGCCGCCTTCCTCGGCGAGCAGTTCGGCCGGGGCGAAGCCGGCGCGCAGGCACCGGCCCAGGCGGAGCTCGAACGGCTGGAGGCGGCCGTCGCCGTCCAGTCGTGGGACGGCGCGGCCCGGGAACGGCTCAGCGCCCGGCTGCAGGCGCTGCTGGCCCGGATCGCCGAGTCGGGGGAGACCGCGCGGACCGCCGTCGACGACGACCTCGCGGCGGTCACCGACGACGAGCTGTTCGAGGTCCTCGACGAGGAGCTCGGTGTCTCCGGGCTCGACGAGCGATGACGCGGCCACGCCCCGGGCAGGCACTTGGGGCTTCCGATCCCACCACCGGCAGCAGTCCCGGAGGAGAGAGTGCCATGGACAAGGAGCAGAAGCTCGTCGACTATCTCAAGTGGACGACGACTGAGCTGCAGGAGACCCGTCGGAGGTTGGCCCGCGTCGAGGCGGCGCACCGGGAGCCGATCGCCATCGTGGCGATGAGCTGCCGGTACCCGGGAAACGTGCGCTCGCCCGAGCAGTTGTGGCGGCTGGTCTCCGACGGGGTGGACGCGGTCTCGGCCTTCCCCGGCGACCGGGGCTGGGATCTCGACGCCCTCTACGACCCGGACCCGGAGACGACCGGGACCTGCTACACCCGGGAGGGCGCGTTCCTCTACGACGCGGCCGAGTTCGACCCCGAGTTCTTCGGCATCAGCCCGCGCGAGGCGCTGGCCATCGATCCCCAGCAGCGCCTGCTGCTGGAGACGAGCTGGGAGGCCTTCGAGAACGCCGGCATCGACCCCGCGTCGCTGCGCGGCAGCCGCACCGGTGTGTTCGCCGGTGTGCTGTACGACGACTACGCCGCCCGGCTGATGGAGCACACGCCGGACGGGTTCGAGGGCTACCTGGGCACCGGCAGCGCCGGCAGCGTCGCGACCGGCCGGATCGCGTACACCCTGGGTCTTGAGGGTCCGGCCGTGACCATCGACACCGCCTGCTCGTCGTCGCTGGTGGCGCTGCACCTGGCGGCCCGGGCACTGCGCGCCGGCGACTGCGAGCTGGCGCTGGCCGGTGGGGTGACCGTGATGGCCACCCCTGGGGTCTTCGTCGACTTCAGCCGGCAGCGCGGCCTCTCCCCGGACGGGCGGTGCAGGTCCTTCTCCGCCGACGCGGACGGCACCGGCTGGGGCGAGGGGGTCGGGCTGGTGCTGCTCGAACGGCTCTCGGACGCGCGGCGCAGGGGGCACCCGGTGCTGGCGGTGCTGCGGGGATCGGCCGTGAACTCCGACGGCGCCAGCAACGGGCTGACCGCCCCGAACGGCCCCGCCCAGCAGCGGGTGGTCCGCCAGGCGCTGGCCGACGCGCGCCTCACGGCGGCGGAGGTGGACGTGGTGGAGGGACACGGCACCGGCACCGTCCTGGGTGACCCGATCGAGGCGCAGGCGCTGCTCGCCACGTACGGCCAGGGCCGTCCCGCGGACCGGCCGCTGTGGCTGGGCTCGGTCAAGTCGAACATCGGGCACACGCAGGGGGCCGCCGGGATCGCCGGGGTAATCAAGATGGTGCAGGCGATCCGGCACGGGGTGCTGCCGCGCACGCTCCACGCGGGCGAACCGAGCCGGCACGTCGACTGGACCGCCGGCCGGGTGGAGCTGCTCACCGAGGCGAGGCCGTGGCCGGACGGCAACCCGCGCCGGGCCGGCGTCTCCTCGTTCGGGGTCAGCGGCACCAACGCGCACGTCATCCTGGAGGAGGCGCCGCCGACGCCGGCCGCCGATCCGGTGGCGCCGGCCGCCGGGCCCGCGCCGGCCCGCCCGCTGCCGCTGCTGATCTCGGCGCACGACGAGGCGGCGCTGCGCGACGTGGCCCGCAGCCTGGCCGACCGGCTGGCCGCCGACCCGCCGCCGCGGCCCCTGGACGTGGCGTACTCCCTCGCCACGACGCGCACCACCCTGGCCCAGCGCGCCGTGGTCGTCGGCACGGACCGGGCCGAGCTGGCGCGGGGGCTGGACGCGGTGGCGCGCGGTGGCCTGCTGCCCGGCAACGTGGTCCTGGACCGGGCCGCGCCGGAGCCGGGCGGGCTGGCGTACCTCTTCACCGGCCAGGGCAGCCAGCGGCCCGGGATGGGCCGCGCGCTCGCCGAGGCCCATCCGGTCTTCGCCGACGCCCTGGAGGAGGTGTGCGCGGAGCTGGACCGGCACCTCGACCGTCCGCTGCGTCCGCTGCTGTGGGCGGCCGAGGACGCCCCGGAGAGCCGGTTGCTGCACGAGACGGGGTACGCGCAACCGGCGATCTTCGCCGTGGAGACGGCGTTGTTCCGGCTGCTCGACCACTGGGGCCTGCGCCCCGACGTGCTGGTCGGCCATTCGATCGGCGAGCTCGTCGCGGCGCACGTGGCCGGGATGCTCGACCTGCCGGGCGCCGCCGAGCTGGTCGCCGTCCGGGCACACGCGATGCAGCGGGCCCGCGCGGACGGGGCGATGGTCTCGCTCGACGCCGGGGAGGAGGAGGTGCTCGCCTCCCTGTCCGGGCGCGAGCACCAGGTCTCGATCGCCGCCGTGAACGGCCCCCGGGCCACGGTGGTCTCCGGCGACCGGGACGCCGTCGGCGAGGTCGCGGCGCGGTGGAAGGCCGAGGGACGTCGGGTACGCCGGCTCACCGTCAGCCACGCGTTCCACAGCCCGCACATGGACGACGTCCTGGCCGACTTCGCGCGCGCCGCGGCGCGGCTGACCTTCGCCGAGCCGGCGATCCCCCTGGTCTCCAACGTGACCGGCCGGCTCGCCGATCCCGCCGAACTGCGCTCGCCCGGCTACTGGCGCGAGCACGCCCGGGGGACGGTCCGGTTCGCCGACGGGGTCCGCGCCGCGCGGGCGAGCGGGATCACCACGTACCTGGAGGTGGGCCCGGACGCGGTGCTCACCCCGCTGGCGCGCGAGTGCCTGCGCGACCACGACGCCGGCGGGCGGCCGCCCACGTTCGCCCCGCTGCTGAGCGCCCGCCGCCCGGAGCCGCAGACCGCGCTGCTGGCACTGGCCCGGGTGCACGCGTCGGGGCACCGCGTGGAGTGGGCGGCGCACTTCGCCGGCTCCGGGGCCGAGCGCGTCGGGCTGCCGAACTACCCGTTCCGGCGGCGCCACTACTGGCTCGACCCGAAGCCGGAAGGAACGGCCGGCGGCGAGGAGCGGAGCCGTACGTCTCTCGAATCGCTCTTCTGGGCCGCCGTGGACGGCCAGGACGTCGAATCGCTCGGCCGGGCGCTGCGGCTCTCGCGGGAGCAGCGGTCCTCGCTGGCCGCCCTCCTGCCGACGCTCGCGCTGCGGCGGCGCTGGACCGGTTGGCACCACCGGACGTCCTGGCAGCCCGCGCCCGGCGCGGTCGCCGCACCGGGGCCGCGGGCGCTCCTCGCCCTGGTGCCCGCGGACCTGGCGGGTGACGCCACGGTCACCGCGGCCCTCGACGCCCTCGACACGACCACGAAGCCCCTGCTCGTGCCGGCGTCCACGCAGGACGCCGGTGAGCTGGCCATGCTGCTGCGCGGCCGGCGGGCCGGGGTGGGCGACGGCGTCGTGTCCCTGCTCGGCCTGCGCCGGGACGCCGCCGACACCGGTGTGCCGGCCGGCCTGGGGTTGACCGGCGCCCTGCCGGACGCGCTGGACCAGGCCGGGCTCGACGTGCCGTTGTGGGTGCTGACGTGCGGCGCCGTCGAGACCGGCCGGTCGGACACCCCGGTCGTCGCGGGCCAGGCCGCGGTGTGGGGGCTCGGGCAGGCGCTCGTCGCCGGCCACCCGCGCCGCGAGATCAGGCTGGTCGACCTGCCCCGGGTGCTCGGCGCGCCGGCGCGGCGGGCGCTCGCCGCGCTCCTGCGCGGCCGGCCCGCCGACACCCGCCTGGCCGTACGCGGGGACGGGGTCCGCACCCCGCGGCTGGTGCGGCTCGCCCCGCCCGGCACCGACCGGGAGGCCTGGCGGCCGGAGGGCACGGTCCTGGTCACCGGCGGCACCACGACGCTGGGCGGCCACGTCGCCCGCTGGCTCGCCGAGCACGGGGCCGAGCAGCTCGTGCTGACCGGGCCGGCGGACGCCTCGGCCGACGTCACGGTGTTGCGCAAGGAACTGGCCGAGTACGGCGTCGACATCACGGTCAGCGACTGCGACCCGGCGGACCGGGCCGCGCTCGAACGGCTCGTCGCCGAGCGGCCGCCCACCGCCGTCGTGCACGTCGCCTGCGACGCCGGGGACGATCACGCGGCCGGCCGCCCGCCGGACGAGCGGTTCGCCGCCGTGGCGCGTGGCGCGACGGTCCTCGACGACGTCACCGCGCGGCTGGAGCTGTCGGCGTTCGTGGTGTGCGCCGCCGGAGCGGGCGCGGTGGGCGCGCCGGGCTCCGCCGGTCTCGCCGCCGCGCACGCCTACCTCGCCGCGCTCGCCGGGCGGCGGCGGGAACGGGGAGCCCGCGCGCTGTCGGTGGCCTTCGGGCCGCTCGCCGACGCCCCACCGGGCGACGACGGTGGGGCCGGCGCGCCGCGCGGCCTGCGGCCGCTGGTGGCGGCCGTGGCGGTGGAGGCGCTCGGGTACGTGGCCCAGCCCGGCGTCGGGGACGTGACCGTGGTCGACCTCGATCCGCACGCCGGCTCGTGGCCCCGGTCCGACCGGCTCTTCCGGGACCTGCCCGGCTTCCGGCAGGCGCCGGAGGCGACCGCGCCGGCCGTGGACACGACCCTGCTCGACCGGCTCGCCGCCAGCGGGCCGGCGGAGCGCGCCGCGATCGTCCTGGCGTTGGTGCGGGCGCGGGCGGCCGACGTGCTGGGCAGGGAGTCGGCCGACGACCTCGAACCGGACGCCGACCTGCTCGCCCTGGGGCTGTCGTCGCTCGCCGCCCTGGAGTTGAGCGCCCAACTGCGCGCCGTGGGCCTGGACGTCTCCCCCCGGCAGATCTTCGACCACCCGACACCCGCCAGCCTGGCCGCGGCCGTGTGCCCGGCCGGCTGAACCAGATCCGGAGGACCCTCATGTTTCACGATGTCGTCATCGTCGGCGCCGGGCCGGTCGGCCTCATGCTCGCGTGCGAGCTGCGGCTGGCCGGCACTCCCGTCGTGGTGCTGGAGAGCGGCTCGGAGCCGGGCGCACAGGCGCCCGGCGTGGCGCTCAACGCCGGGGTGGTCGAGCTGCTGGAGATGCGCGGGCTGATGGACGCCTGCCGCGCCGAGGGGTTCGAGTTCCCGATGGCGCACTTCGCGCACATCTGGCTGGACCCGACCCAGCTCGCCGACCGGTATCCGTTCAACTTCGCGATCCCGCACTCCCGGCTGGTGCACCATCTCGCCGAGCGGGCCCGGTCGCTCGGCGTGGACCTGCGGTTGGGGCAGCGGGTCGTCGAGGTGACGCAGGACGAGGAGTCGGTGCGGACCAGGATCGAGACCCCGTCGGGCGAGCAGACCGTGCGGAGCCGGTACCTGGTCGGCTGCGACGGCGTGGACAGCCGGGTGCGGCAGGCCGCCGGCATCGGGTTCCCCGGCGACGAGCAGCCCTTCCACGGCACGGTCGCCGATCTGGCCGTCGGCCCCGACAGCCCGCTCGGCGAGCTGGTGGGCGCGCGGGAGTATCCGGCGGGGCTGGTGGCGGTCACCCCCATGGGCCCGGGGCGGGTCCGCCTCCTGACGGGCGAGTTCGGGGTCGAGCCGCCCCGCCGCGACGGCGCGCCGGACCTGGCGGAGATCCAGGACAGCGTCCGCCGGATCGCCGGCGTCGCCGTCACCGGCGGCACCCTGGCCTGGTCGGCGCGCTGGTTCCACGTGACCCGGCTGGCCGAGCGGTACCGGGCGGGACGGATCTTCGTCGCCGGGGACGCCGCGCACACCCACTTCCCCCTCGGCGGGCAGGCGCTCAGCACGGGGCTCGACGACGCGGTGAACCTCGGCTGGAAGCTCGCGGCGGACCTCGGCGGTCGGGCGCCGGAGGGGCTGCTCGACACGTACCACACCGAACGGCACCCGGCCGGGGCGCGCGCCTGCCGGACGACGCGCGCCCAGGTGGCGCTGCTGCACCCCCTGACGGAGCTGCGGGACATCGTCGCCGAGCTGGTGCGCTTCCCGGCCGTCAACGAGTACCTGGGCATGATGGTCGGCGGCACCGACACGCGCTACCCGGTCGAGCCGGCCGGCGGCGACGCGCACCCGTTGGCCGGGCGGCGGCTGCCGGGGATCGCGGCGGCCGCGCGGTCCGTTCCCGGCCTCGCCGAGGCGTGGGCGGCCGGTCACGCGGTCCTGCTCGACCTGACCGGCGACGACAGCCTCGGCCGGGCGGTGAGCGGCTCGGCCAAGCGGGTGACGGTGCTGCGGTCCGCGCCGCTGCCCCACGTGGACGCCGCCGCGGTGCTGCTGCGGCCCGACGGCCGGGTCGCCTGGGCCGCGCCGGCCGGGGGAGACACCGCCGGCCTGCACGCCGCGCTCACGGCCGTCGCCGGCGCCCCCGCCCAGGGCTCTTAGCACCGATTAAGGGCCGCGGAAAACCATGGCCGTGCAGGCGACGAAGAGGACGAGCATGGACGTGTACGTGTACTCCGCCGGGTCGATGTTGCCCGGCCCGCCCGTGGACATCCCCACCCTGGCCAGACGGTTCAGGATGACCTCGATCTGGGAACAGTGGGTGGAGGCGTTCATCGGCACGCCGGTGCGCCACTACTCGGTGGACCTGGACACCGGTGAGGCACGGTTCTCCCTCGCCGACCTCGCGACCACGGCCGCCGAGCGGGCGCTCGCCGCCGCGGGGATGACCGCGGCCGACGTCGACCTGGTGGTCATGGGCACCTCCTCACCCGACATGCTGATGCCCGCCACGGTCAACGTCGTGGCCGACCAGCTCGGTGTCGACGGCGTGCCGACGTACCAGCTGCAGTCGGGGTGCACCGGGGCGGTGCAGGCCCTCGACGTCGCCCGGCACATGCTCCGCTCGGGGGCGGCCCGGACCGCGCTGGTGCTCGGCGCCGACTCCTGCGCCAAGCACTTCGACCTCACCGCCGACGTCAGCGCGCTGCCGCCGGAGGAGCAGGTCAACGGCGTGCTGTTCGGTGACGGGGCCGGCGCGGCGGTCCTCGGCACGACGCCGCCGCCGGAACCGGTCGCCCTGCGCTGGACGCAGGTGCACTGTGTCGGGCACAACCGGCCGCCGGGGCAGACGCTGAACTGGTTCGGCGCGGCCGAGCGGCACGTGCTGCGCCCGGCGGCCGTCGAGGACTACCGGGCGGTCCAGGAGGCGGTGCCGCCCATGGCCGTGGAGACCCTGGACGAGGTCCTGGACGTGCTCGGCTGGGACCGCGACGGGCTCGACTACGTGCTGCCGCCGCAGCTGTCGGGCCGGATGACCGCCGAGATCCAGGCCCGGCTCGACGTGCCGCAGGCGCAGGAGGTCAGCTGCGTCGGCGAGACCGGCAACACCGGGAACGCGCTGCCGTTCTTCCAGCTCGAACGGCTGCTGCCCGGCATGGTCACCGGCGACCGCGCGGTCGGCGTCGCCATCGAGTCCAGCAAGTGGATCAAGGCGGGGTTCGCCCTGGAGAAGGTGGGACCGTGACGACGGCCGGCACCTTCCCCCCGGACACCGCCGCGCCCGCGCGTACGCTGCGCGAACTGCACGACGCCGGCCGGCTGGAGGCCGAGTATCCCCTGGTGCAGGGGCTGCTCGCCGGCTTGCCGGCCGACGAGCTGTCCCGGGCGGGGCACGTGCTGGCCCGGGCCGACGCCGACGAGGTCCTGCGCCGGCACCCGTCCACCCCCACGCTCACGGTGGCCGTCACCGGGCACCGGACGCTGGGCACGCTGATCCCCCCGCTCACCGCGGAGTTCGCCCGGCACGGCGTGCTGCTGCGACCGCACCTGTCCGACTTCGACAGCTACGTCTTCGAGCTCGGCGACCCGGGCAGCGCGCTGTACGCCGCTGACCCCGGTCTCGTCCTGTGCGTGCTCGACCCGGAGGTGGTGTTCGACGAGCTGCCGCTGCCGTGGACCGCCGCGGACGTCGAGCAGGCCCTGGACGCCAAGGTCGCGATGCTGCGCGGGCTCGCGGCCACCTTCGACCGGCGCGGCGCGGGCACTCTGGTGCTCAACACGCTTCCGCTGCCCAGGCGGTTCACCGCGCAACTGGTGGACTACCGGTCGCGCGCCCGGCTGGGCGCCGCCTGGCGCCAGGCCAACGCGCGGCTGCTGGCGCTCGGCGACGAGTTCCCGTCCGTCGTCCCGCTCGATCTCGACCCGCTGCTCGCCGAGGGGATTCCCGCGGAGGACGTACGGCTCGGCAGCTACGCCGGGACCGGGCTGTCGCCCGCCCTGCTGGCCCGCTATGCGCGCGAGATCGGCCACCTCGGCCGGCACCTGACCGGGAAGACGAAGAAGGTCCTCGTCTGCGACCTGGACGGGACGCTGTGGGGCGGGGTGCTCGGCGACGACGGCCCGGACGGGATCGAGCTGGGCGGGACGCCGCGCGGCGAGGTGTTCGCCGCCTTCCAGCGGGTGGTCAGGCAGCTCGGGTCGCAGGGGGTGCTGCTGGCCGTGACGAGCAAGAACGACCCGGGGCCCGTCGACGCGGTGCTGCGCGGGCACGAGGGCATGGTGCTGGGCCCGGACGACTTCGTCCGGGTGACGGCGAACTGGCGTCCCAAACCCGAGAACCTCACGGCGCTGGCCGCCGCGCTGAACCTCGGCGTGGACTCGTTCGTGTTCGTGGACGACAGCGCGTACGAGTGCGGTCTGGTACGCCACGCGTTGCCGGGCGTCGCGGTCGTCCGGCTCGGCGAGGAACCCGCCTGGCACGTCGGCGACCTGCTCTGCGACGGCTGGTTCGACACCCGCGAGGTGAGCACGGACGACCGGGCCCGCCCCACGCGGTACCGGGAGGAACTGGACCGGCAGAGCTTCCTCGCCACGTTCGACTCCGTCGCCGACTACCTCCAGCAGTTGCAGACCCGGGTGTCGCTGGCCCCGGTGGCCGCGCGGGAGGTGGCCCGGGCCTCGCAGATCACGCTGCGGACCCACCAGTTCAACCTGACCGGCCACCGGATGCAGCCCGCGGAGGTGCGGGCCGCCGCCGCACGGCACGGCAGCCAGGTGCTCGGCATCCACTCCGGCGACCGGTTCGGCGACAACGGCATGGTGGGCCTGGTCCTGACGCGGGTCGACGGCGAGCTGGTGCACATCGACAACTTCCTGCTCAGCTGCCGGGTGTTCGCCCGGGGCATCGAGACGGCCTGCCTGCGCTCGGTGTTGTCCCACGCCCGGGCCACCGGCGCGCGGGCGGTCGAGGCCCGCTTCCGCCCCACCGCCAAGAACGCCGGCGCGCGCGGCTTCTACCCGGACAACGGCTTCACCCTGGTCGCCGACGAGGGAGACGTCCTCGTCTTCCGCCACGACCTCGCCGAGATCGAGCCGCCGCCCGCGCACGTGCGGCTCACCGCTGCATACGAGGAGAACCGATGACCACCATCGACGACTTCCTGGCCATCGTCAGCGCCGAACTCGGCCTGCCGGTCCGGCACGAGCAGGTCGACCTGCCGCTCGACTCGGTCCCCGGGTGGGACTCGATACACCTGCTGTCCCTGCTGACCATCCTGGAACGGGAGACGGGCCGGCAGATCGCGCTGCCCGCGGTGTTGCAGGCGACCAACCTCGACGAGATCTACCGGGCGGTGGTGGCCGAGTGACGATCGAACGCGTCGCCAGGGAGCGGCGTCCCACCCTGTACTTCCTGCGGGAGATCAGGTCCTTCGCGCCGGTGCACCTCGACACCGAGGTCGACATGACCCGGATCCGGGACCATCGCGCCGCCGCGCGGGCGCAGGGGCGGCACTTCTCCTGGCTCACCTACGTCCTGTACGCGGCGGGCCGCGCCATGGCGGCCCACCCGGAGGCCAACGCCGCGATCCGGGGCCGGATCCGTCCGAAGGTGGTCCGCTTCCGCTCGGCGCACGGGAAGTTCACCATGGACCACACGGTGAACGGCCGGCGGGTGGTCCTCTCGGCCATCATCCCCCACGTGCAGAGCGCCGGCCTGGCGGAGATCCAGCGGCAGGTCGACTACTACACCCGGGGCGACGCGGAGAAGCTGCCCGAGTTCGCCGGCGCCCGCCTGCTCCGGCGGCTGCCCTGGGTGCTGGGCAGCGCCGCGTACCGCAGCCGGACCCGTCCCCTGCGGACCCGGGCGACGACGGTCGGCACCTTCGCGGTGACCTCCCTGTCCCACCGGGACGTCGACGGTTTCCACTCCACCGGCGGGACGACCGTCACGCTGGGCCTGGGCCGGATCGTCGACCGGCCCGTGGTCCGCGACGGCGCGGTGTCCGTCGCGCCGGTGCTGCGGCTGAACCTGACGTTCGACCACCGGGTGATCGACGGCGCGGAGGCCGCGGATCTGCTCACGGACCTCAAGCAGGCGCTGGAGCAGTTCGAGGACCCGCCGGCCGAGGACGACGGCACCAACGACGTCGGGGAGCTCAAGCAGTTCGTCCTGGCGCACACCCGTGGGCAGCGGGTCACCGATCACGAGGACGTGCTGGCGCGGATCCGCACCGACGCCGAGGGGGACGGGTCCTGGGCGGCCGAGTGGACGCGGTCCGCGCGGGCGCTGGAGCGCGACGGGCGGCTGCTGGACGCGTGCCGCCACTACACCATGGCCCGCTTCCCGTTCGTCGACGGGCCGGCCCGCCAGCGGGCGCTCGACGACACGGTGCGCACGTTCGACCAGTGGCGGCGCGGCGACCGGGACATCGAACGGCTGGAGGTCGACCTGCCCACCGGACGGGTCGTGGCCTGGGCCACCGGGATGTCCGACGGCGTCCGGCGGCCGGTGCTGATCGTCAGCGGCGGCATCGTGACGGTGAAGGAGCAGTGGGCGTCCACCCTGCGCGCCATCCGACGCCTCGGCATGGCCGGCATCGTCACCGAGATGCCGGGGGTCGGCGAGAACACCCTCCCCTACGACCGGGACAGCTGGCGGATGCTGTCGCACCTGCTCGACCACGTCAGCGACCGGGCCGACGTCGCGGACTCGTACGCCCTCGCGCTCAGCTTCAGCGGTCACCTGGCCCTGCGCTGCGCCCTGGAGGACAGCAGGATCAGGGCGGTGCTGACGGCGGGCGCCCCGATCGACACCCTGTTCACCGATCGGCGGTGGCAGGCGACCCTGCCCCGGATCACGGTGGACACCCTGGCCCACCTGATGGGCAAGGAGGCGGGCAGCGCGCTGGGCGAGCTGCCCTCGTGGGCCCTGTCCCCCGACCAGTTGCGGGCCCTGACCATCCCGGTCCGCTACGTCGCGTGCGACCGCGACGAGATCATCCCGGGCACCGACGTCGACCTGCTCGCCCGGCACGTCCGCGACATCGAGATCCTGCGTCACGACGACGTGCACGGCGCCCCGGCGCACGCCGCGGAGACCCAGCTGTGGCTGATCCGGTCGCTGCTGCGGGTCCGCCGGGTCAAGGCCCCCGTCCACCTGGTCATCGACCTGCTCTACCGGCTCGCGCGGCGGCGCGCTGCGGCCGCCGGCTGAGGCGCGGTCCCGCCGGCCCCGGGCCGCCGGGCCGGTGCCAGGCCCGGGCCGCCGGGCCAGTGCCAGGCCCGTGCCGCCGGGCCAGTGCCAGGCCCGTGCCGCCGGGCCAGTGCCAGGCCCGGGCCGCCGGGCCGGTGCCGCCGGTCCGCCGCCGGGCCGGGCCCGGCCGGGAGCTGCCCCGGGGGGCGGCCACGGTCCGTGCCTCAGCGGCCGGTCGGCGGGCCGGGCAGGCCGGGCGCGATCCGTTCCAGGGTGTCGCGGATCGCGTCGGACAGGGAGGTGGCCCGCGACGAGTCGACCCAGAACTCGACGGCGACCCGGACCGCGTTGACCACCATCGTGGCCAGCAGCCTCGGGTAGATGTCGTCGTGCAGCTCCATCCCGAGCCGCTCGGCGATCCCCTCGGCGAGCGCCGTCTCCCGCGCCGCGTGCGCCTTGAGGTATTCGCCGCCCAGCGGCGAGGTCGCCACCGCGAGCCGCACCTTGGTCACCAGGTCGCGGTCCAGGTTGTCCCAGGCGAGGAAGGCCGCGAGCATCGCGTTGATGACGGCCTGGGTCAGCGGCTCGTCCGCCGGCCGGGCGCGCAGTTGCTCGCGGATCGCCGCGGACCGGTCTAGGTCGGCGGCGTAGAGGGCCTCGTTCTTGCTGCGGAAGTAGTTGTTGAACGAGCGGGTGGACATGCCCGCCCGGGCGGCGATGTCCTCCACCCGCACGTTGTCCCAGCCGCGCTCGACCGCGAGGCCGAGGGCCGCCTCGCTGAGCACCCGACGGACGGCGGCCACCTTGTTGGCCCGAATCGTTGTCGACACGCAGACAGGGTGACACGCCGGTGCGGGCTCGGCAAGTTGTTGCCAGGCAGGCAAGAGTGCACGTCAACGGGGCTTTTCAGGGGCTTTTTAGGCCGACCGGATGAACTGGGGGCGTCGTCATCGAGTCTGGGGGATATGCCCGTGCGCGTCCTTTTCACCCCGCTTACCGTCCGGTCCCACTACTACCACCAGGTCCCGCTGGCCTGGGCCTTCCGGGCGGCCGGCCACGACGTTCGCATCGCCGCCCAGCGGCAGCTCACGAGCATCATCGCCAACACCGGCCTGACCCCGGTCGAGGTGGGTGACGACTACGACTTCATGGCCGGCATGGTCGCCCTGCGCAGCGGCAACAAGTTCACCGCCGCGCAGGTCGCCGACCTGACCTTCGAGGAGCGGGTCCGGCTGCGCGACGAGCGGTTCGTCCCGCCGGTCGAGCTGGCCACCCGGATGACCCCCGACCTGATGCGGTTCGCGCAACGGTGGCAGCCGGACCTGGTGATCACCGACCCGGTCATCTTCGCCGGCCCGTTGGTCGCCGCCGCGCAGGGCATCCCGGTCGTGCGCAACATCTGGGGCCCGGACATCCTCTACGGTCACCCGGTCCAGGGCCAGCCGCACACCGGCACGGAGCGCGCCGACTGGCCCACCGGGCTCGTCGAGCTCTTCGACCGCTACGGGGTGGAGGTCCGCAACGACCACCCCAAGCACACCGTCGACCCGTGGCCGGGCAGCCTCCAGAACTTCGGCTCCCCCGGCCGCCTGCCGCGGCGCTTCATCGCCTACAACGGGGAGGGCGCCGCCCCCGACTGGGTCACCGAACGCCCCGACCGCCCCCGGGTCTGCATCACCTGGGGCACGACCAACGAGATCCTGGGCGGCGCCAAGGACGTCTGGCCCCGGGTGATCCGGGCGCTCACGCCGCTCGACATCGACATCGTGCTCGCCATCGGCCCCGCCGACCGGGCCAAGCTCGGGCGGCTGCCGGACAACGTGCGGGTCGCCGAGAACCTGCCCATCAACCTGTTCATGCCGACCTGCCAGGCGATCGTCAACCAGGGCGGCACGGGTTCGCTGCTGACCGCGGCCAGCGTGGGGGTCCCGCAGGTGCTCCTGCCGGAGACCGGCGAGACCCCGGTCAACTCTCTCAGCTTCCGGGAGAGCGGCGCCGCCCTCGTCCTCGACTACGCGAAGGCGGACGAGGAGACCATCGCCACGGCGGTCGCCCGGGTCCTGACCGACGAGGCGATCCGCACGGCGGCCCGGAAGGTGTCCGAGGAGATCGCCGGGATGCCCGCACCGGCCGAGGTCGTCGACACGCTCGTGAAGCTCGCCGCCTGAGGGCCGCGGCACGTATCCGCACCAGCGACACCCGAGGAGAAGCCTTGCGAATCCTGTTCACCCCGGTCGCCGCGACGGCCACCCCGCTGTTCCATCTCGTGCCGCTCGCCTGGGCCTTCCGGGCGGCGGGCCACGAGGTGCGGGTGGCCGTGCTCCCGGACCTCGCCCAGGCCGTGACGGCCACCGGGCTGCCCGTGGCCGAGGTCGGCCGAGATTACAAGATCATGGATGGCGTGATCGCGTCCCGGGGCGGTCACCGGGTGATCGAGGCTCCGGCCAGCGAGTGGACCAGGAGCGGCCTGGCCAGCGCCGACGGCGCCGCCTCCGCCCCGCCGCCGGCCGACCAGGCGGGGCTGGCCGACCTCCGCAACGCGGCGATGGCCCCGCTCGTCGAGGGCGCCGCCAGGATGACGCCGGACCTCCTGCGGTTCGCCGAGAGATGGCGACCGGACCTGGTGGTGACCGACTCGATGGTGTTCGCCGCGCCGATCGTCGCGGCGAAGCTGGGCATTCCGCTGGTCCGCCACACCTGGGGACCCGACGTGATGCGGATGATCAGCCAGCCGCTGCAGGGCTTCTCGGACGCGGGGGACGTGCGCGGCCAGTGGCCCGTCGGGCTGCCCGAGCTGTACGACCATCACGGCGTGGAGGTCCGCAACGACCATCCCCTGCGGACCGTCGACCCCTGGCCCACCAGCCTCCAACTTCCCGGGATGGCGGGCCGGCTGCCCGTGCGGTTCGTCCCGTACAACGGGGCGGCGGCCGTCCCGGACTGGGCGCTCGACCGGCCCGCCCGCCCCCGGGTGTGCGTCACCTGGGGCACCTCCACCGCCGCCCTGGCCGGCGACGAGGCATTCGTCCTGCCCCGGGTCGTCGACGCGCTCGCCGGCATGGACGTGGAGGTCGTCCTGGCGATCAGCGCGGCCGACCGGGTGAAGCTCGGCTCGTTGCCGGACAACGCCCGGGTCGCCGAGAACGTCCCGCTGCACCTGTTCATGCCGAGCTGCTCGGCCATCGTCAACCAGGGCGGCACCAGCTCCCTGCTGACGGCCGCCTGCTTCGGCGTGCCGCAGGTGATGATGCCGCAGACGGCGGACAACCCGTTCAACGCCGCGAACTACGGCGCGAGCGGCGCCGGCATCACCCTCGACCCGACCAGGGTGGCCAACGACGAGATCGGCGCGGCCGTCGCCCGGGTGCTCACCGACGAGGCGTGCCGGGCGGCGGCGGAGAAGGTCCGCGAAGAGATCGCCGGCACTCCCCCGCCGTCCGCCGTCGTCGACTCCCTCCAGGTCCTGGCCTGCGCCTAGCGGATCAGCTGATGGCCTGCGCGAAGGAGAAGAACCCGTGCGGGTCGTACGTGTGCTTCACCGTGGACAGGCGGGGGTAGTTCTCGGCGTAGTACGCCTCCCGCCAGTCGGTCAGCGCCGGGTCGATGTAGTTCTGGTAGGTCTCGTGGGTGGAGTACCGGTCGGTCACCGTGAACGCGTTGTCCGCCCAGACCGAGGCGGCCGCCCGGCCCTCGCCGGTGTCGGCCGCCTCGGAGAGCGCGACCGCCCAGTCCACCGAGAACTGCGCGTCCCGGTGGACGTACGCGGTCGCGGTGCGCGGGATGTCGGAGGCCGCGCCGCCGAGGGCGAAGCCGGTGGCGATGCGGGTCTGCCCGGCCCGGCGGTCGGCGTCGAACGCGGCGAGGATCTCCGACACGCCCGTGCCGGGGATGTCCTCCCGGAAGAACCGGGAGCGCTGGATGATAAAGCCGCTGCGCGCGAGCATGGCCTCCGGGTTGGTGCCGACCCGGTGACACTGGTCGACGGTCTTGTCCCCGCACTTGAAGAACGCCATCATCCCGTCGCGGAAGCCGAGATCCTGCACGCTGTTGTAGGCGGGCGGGGTGCCGACCGCCGAGGCGAGGGCGTTCAGGTGCGGGGTGAGGTCCTCGGGCGTGCCGAGGAACGTGCCGTCGACGAGCAGGAACGGCACCGCTCCCGGTGCCGCGTCCAGGAGGCCGAGCAGCCAGCGTGAGCTCAGTGCCCGCGGCGCCGCGCGCTGCCACTGCTGCCATGCGGTCAGCACGCTCTCCGCGCTGTCCCAGAGCCAGGCGAGGGTGAAGTTGACCATGCGGGGAATCGTGCTGTTCCGCCGCTCGTAGCTGGTCACGATGCCGAAGTTGCCGCCGCCACCGCCCCGCAGCGCCCAGAACAGGTCCGGCCGGACCTGCTCGGAGCAGGTCACCACGCAGCCGTCGGCCAGCACGACCTGCGCCGACAGCAACGAGTCGCAGCCCAGGCCGAGCGCCCGGGTCTGCCAGCCCACGCCGCCGCCCTGCAGATAGCCGCCCATCGCCACGGTGGGGCAGATGCCGCCGGCCAGCGCGACGCCGTGCGCGGACGCGGTGTCGACGAGGTCGACGAGCTGCGCCCCCGGGCCGACCACCGTCTTGTTCTGCTCCACCTGGATCCCGTTCAGCCGGGACACGTCGATGACCAGACCGTTCGTGGTCGAGTAGCCACCGAAGCTGTGCCCCCCACTGCGGGGGACGGCGGGAAGCCCGTGGTGCTGGGCGTAGGCCAGGCACACCTGGACGTCCTTCGCCGACGTGCAGTAGGCGATCGCCGCGGGCTGCACGGCGTCGAAGGCCGAGAAGTGCAGCTGCTTGGCGACGTCGTAGTTGCTGTCCGAGGGCAGCACCAGCTTGCCGGACAGGTTCCGGCGGAGGCTGTTCCAGCGGTTGTTCACCGCCGCCGAGGCGCCCTGACCGATCCCGACGATGCCCGTGCCGGCCGCGGCCAGCGCTGCCGCGCCCTTCAGTAACGTTCTGCGGGTTGGCACGCGTTGCTCTCCTTCGCTGTCATGCCGTGCACACGGTCAGTTGCTCGGTGATGAGTTGCACGATCGCCTGGCCGTGTTCGGCCAGGAAGAAGTGGCCGCCCGGGTAGACCCGCAGGTCGAACTCGGCCGTCGTGTGCCGTTGCCAGGCCCGGACGTCGTCCAGGCTCGCCTTCGGGTCCGCGTCGCCGGCCAGGGCCGTGATCGGGCACCGCAGCCGCACCTGCTCGGTGAGCCGGTAGGACTCCGCGGCCTTGTAGTCGGCCCGGATCGCGGGCAGCACGGACCGCATCATCTCCTCGTCGCCGAGCACCCGGACGTCCGTGCCGCTGAGGCTGGCGAGCTCGCCCAGGAGGCGGTCGTCGTCGAAGCGGTGCACCAGCTCACCGCCCTGCGTCGCCGGCGCCCGCCGCCCCGAGGCGAACAACCGCACGGGGTTCGCCTCGTCGGCGGCCTCGATCCGCCGCGCCAGCTCGAACCCGAGCGTGGCGCCCATGCTGTGCCCGAAGAGGGCCACCGGCCGGTCGAGCACCGGCCGCAGGGCCTCGAACGCGGCGTCGGCCAGGACCCGGATGTCGTCGATGCACGGCTCCAGGCGCCGGTCCTGGCGCCCCGGGTACTGCACCGCGAGCACGTCGACGCGCGTGTCGAGCAGGCGGGCCAACGGGTGGAAGTAGCTGGCCGAGCCGCCCGCGTGCGGGAGGCACAGCAACCGCACGGGGGCGGCCTCGGCCGCCGGCACGAACCGCCGGGCCCACCGGGCGCTCTCCTGTGAAGCCGTCGTCATTCATCCTCCTTCGCGCACCGCGTCGTCCGCCGCCGCACGGCCCTCACCAGAGGGCGTGCAGGCAGGCCAGCAGAGTGCGGGCCTGGACATTGACGTAGTTGTGGTGGCGCAACAATGCCGTCAACTGCCGCACGGTCATCCAGCGGAAGTCGGGATGCGGCTCCAGCACCGCCGGCTCCGCATCGCATTCAAGCACCAGGTAACGACATTCGGCATGGTAGAAACGGCCGCCCTCTTCGGAAAGCAGCACATCGTATCGAATGTTGTCGCGCGCCGCGAGGACGTAGTCGTAGAAGCGCGGTCGCTCCTGCGGCGGCAGGTCGGCGTAGGTCGCCGGATTGCATTGCAGGGTGGGGCCGAGCTCGGCGACGTCGAGGAACCCCGCCTCCACCGACGCGCGCATCAGAATGTGCAGCACACCGTTGATCCGGCGGGTCAGGAAGGCCACCAGCCCGACGTCGCACGGCGCGATGAGGGGCTGGGCCCACTGGGTGACCTCGCGCTGGCCGCTGGCGACCGAGACCCCGATGACGCGGAAGTGCTTGCCCTGCCGGTGCTCGATGCGCGAACGCGACAGTTCCCAGTCCTCGAGCTGGGCCAGGCCGACCGACCGGAGCTCGATCGCCGTGTCGATCCGGACGTCGTTGAGCCAGCTGATGATCTCGGCGTCGGTGTGCCGGCCCTCCGCCTCCGAAGCCTGCAGCGACCGCTGGAGATCGAAGGCGAACTCCGGGTCCGCGCAGTCGCCGTTGCCCGCCAGCGGATCGAACAGCCAGCCGGAGGTGTCGCTCGGCAGGCAGGAGAGCACCGTGCGGGAGTCCATGTTGATCATGTTCGGCACGGTGAGCAGCTGCCGGATCTGACCGAACGTCAGCCACCGGAAGTTGTCCCGGACGGGGACGTCGTCGGTCGTCTCCACGACCATGTTGCGGTTGCGTTTGCCCAGGAACCACGTGCCCTGCTCGGACTGCAGCACGTCGGCGAGGACCCGGCCGCGGCCGGGACGCAGGAAGTGCTCCAGATACGGCGTGGACGCCCCGCCGTGCACCTTGGTGTAGTTGCTGCGCGTGGCCTGCACCGTCGGCGACAGCTGCACCTGCCGGCGGTTGCCCGGCTCGATCTTGGCCTGCATCAGGAAGTGCAGGACGCCGCCGAACTCCTTGGCCAGCAGGCCGAGGATCCCGACCTCGTTCTGCCGGATGATCGGCTGCTGCCAGGACCGCGGACCGCGACCGGTGCGGGAGACGTCCACCCCGCCGACGCTGAAGAACTTGCCGCTGTCGTGCACGAGCGCGGCGCGGCCGGCGCTGAAGTGCCAGCCCCTCATCTCGTCGAGCGGGACCTGCTCGACCGTCATCGAGTCGGTCGCCTCACGTTCGCGCAGCCACGCGGAGAACTCCTCGTTCGTGGTCAGCACGCCCTGGGTGGCCGATCCGGACCGCAGGACGCGGAGCCCGTCCGGCAGGACCGACGACCGCGGATCAGATCGACTGAGAATGCCACTCAAAACATTCACCTCTCCTCGGCGAACGCCGTCCACACATTATGCTGCCGTTCTTTAAATTCGCCCTAAAAGCCCTATCCGTTTCCGTACGGATTCGGTGCGCCCGGCCAGCAGACGATGGCCCGCCGATGCAGAACCGCCGGGACCGCCCCGGACCTCGGCAACCAGCCGCCCGGAATTCGTCGGCGGCGATTCCGCAATTTAGCGGCGACCAAGCCGACCGTTAGAATCCGGTGCCATTCTTGCCACTGGCGCCCGCCCTGCGCGACGCCGTTATGCAATCATTTCGAGTCCCGTGCGAGGCGTGGATGAGTTCTGAGTCGGCCGAGCTCGACCCGATGGCGAACGAGGCGAAGCTGCGCGAGTACCTGAAGCGGACCACGACCGGTCTGCGCCAGGCCCGCCGGCGGCTGCAGGAGGTCGAGGACCGTGGGCACGAACCGATCGCGGTCGTGTCCATGGGATGCCGCTTCCCCGGTGGCGTGGGCTCCCCCGAACAGCTGTGGGAGCTGCTCGTGGCCGAGCGGGACGCCGTCACCCGGGTGCCCACGGACCGCGGCTGGGACATCGAGGACATCTACGACCCCGACCCCGACGCGGTGGGCAAGAGCTACACCCGCGAGGGGGCGTTCCTCGCCGACGCCGACCGCTTCGACGCCGAGTTCTTCGGGATCAGCCCGCGCGAGGCCCTGGCGATGGACCCGCAGCAGCGCCAACTGCTCGAGGTCACCTGGGAGACCCTGGAGCGGGCCGGCATCCCCCCGGCGCGGCTGCGCGGCACGCGTACCGGCGTGTTCGTCGGCAGCATCGGCCAGACCTACAACATGAGCCTGCTGCCCGCCCTGGCGCAGGTCGAGGGCTACGTGCTGACCGGCACGCAGGCCAGCATCATGTCCGGGCGGATCGCGTACGCGTACGGGCTCGAAGGCCCTGCCGTCACGGTGGACACCGCCTGTTCCACCTCGGCGGTGGCGCTGCACCTGGCCGTCCGGGCACTGCGCAACGGCGAGTGCGACCGGGCGCTGGCCGGTGGCGTCACCGTCATGGCCACGTCGGCCTGGTTCACCGAGTTCAGCCGGCAGCGCGGCCTGGCGCCGGACGGGCGGTGCAAGCCGTTCGCGGCGGCGGCCGACGGCATCGGCTGGGGCGAGGGCGTCGGCATGCTGATGCTGCGCCGGCTGTCCGACGCCCACCGCGACGGCGACCGGGTCCTTGCCGTGCTGCGCGGGTCGGCGGTCAACTCCGACGGCGCCAGCAACGGGCTCACCGCGCCGAACGGCCCGTCGCAGCAACGGGTGATCGAACTCGCGCTGGCCGACGCCCGGCTCACCCCCGGCGACATCGACGTCGTCGAGGCACACGGCACCGGCACGACGCTGGGCGACCCCATCGAGGCGCAGGCGCTCCTGGCCACGTACGGGCAGGACCGGCCCACGGGCCAGCCGCTGTGGCTGGGCTCGGTCAAGTCCAACATCGGTCACCCGCAGGGCGCCGGCGGCGTGGCCGGAGTGATCAAGATGGTGCTGGCCCTCCAGCACGGGCTGCTGCCGCGGACGCTGCACATCGACGCGCCCACGCCGCACGTGAACTGGGACGCCGGGCAGGTGAGCCTGCTCGGCGAGGCGCGGCCGTGGCCCGAGACCGGCCGTCCGCGCCGGGCGGCCGTGTCGTCGTTCGGGGTGGGCGGCACCAACGCCCACCTGGTGCTGGAGGCCGCACCGCCCCGGCCGGCACCGCAGCCCGCCCCGGACCGCGCGGCCCCGGCCGGAGCGCTGCTCACCGGCGGCACGCTGCCCTGGCTGCTCTCCGCCAGGAGCGAGGAGGCCCTGCGCCGGCAGGCCGCGCGGCTGCGGGAGTTCGCGACCGCCCGGCCCGGCGACCGGCTCGCCGACATCGGCCACGCGCTGGCGTTCGAACGCGAACACCACGAGCACCGTACGGCCGTCGTCGCCGACACCGCCGAGGAGCTGCTGGCCGGGCTCGCCGCCGTGGCGGACGGCAGGCCGGCGGCGTCCGTGGTGAGTGGGCACGGCGCGGCGGCGAGGACCGTGTTCGTCTTCCCCGGGCAGGGCTCGCAGTGGGACCGGATGGCCGTCGAGCTGTCCGAGAGCTGCCCCCTCTTCCGTGAGCACCTGCGGGCCTGCGCCGACGCGCTCGCCCCGCACACCGACTGGTCCCTGCTGGACGTCCTGCACGGCGTCCCCGGCGCGCCCGCCCTGGACCGGGTCGACGTGGTCCAGCCCGCGCTGTTCGCCGTCATGGTGTCGCTCGCCCGGGTCTGGCAGGCCGCCGGGGTACGCCCGGACGCGGTCGTGGGCCACTCGCAGGGGGAGATCGCGGCGGCCCACATCGCCGGCGCGCTGCCCCTCGACGCCGCCGCGACGATCGTCGCGCTGCGCAGCCGGCTGCTGCTCGACCTGGCCGGCACGGGCGGCATGGCGTCGCTGCCGCTGCCCGCGGCCGACGTCGAGCGCCTGCTCCGGCATCCCGGCCGCGACGGGCTGAGCATCGCCGCGGTCAACGCGCCCGGCTCGACCGTGGTGGCCGGGCCCCCCGACGCGCTGCACGACCTCGTCCGGGCCTGCGAGGCCGACGGGGTGCAGGCCCGGGTGATCCCCGTCGACTACGCCTCGCACACCGCGGCCGTCGAGCCGCTGCGCGAACGGCTGGAGGCGGCCCTCGCCGGGATCACCCCGGTGCCGGCCGACATCGCGTTCTACTCCACCGTCACCGCCGCGCCGGCCGACACGGGCTCGCTCGACGCGGCCTACTGGTACCGCAACCTGCGGCAGCCCGTCGCGCTCGAACCCGCCGTCCGGGCCCTGCTGGCCGACGGGCACACCCTGTTCATCGAGGTCAGCCCGCACCCGGTGCTGACCACACCGCTGCAGGAGACCATCGACGACAGCGCAACGCCGGCGACCGCCCACGGCACGCTGCGCCGCGACCACGGCGGCCCGGACCGGCTGCTGCAGTCCCTCGCCCAGGCCCACGTCCACGGTGCGGCCCCGGACTGGGCGACCGTCCTGCCCCGGCGCGACGTGACCCCGGTCGACCTGCCCACCTACCCCTTCGTCGGGCACCGGTACTGGCCCGACGGGGCGCAGACCGGCGGCGACGTCCGGTCGGCCGGGCTGGGCTCGGCCGGCCACCCGCTGCTGGCCGCCGAGACCATGCTGGCCGACGGGGGCGGTCACCTGTTCTCCGGCCGGCTGTCCCTGCGTACCCACCCGTGGCTCGCCGACCACGCCGTGCACGGCGAGGTGATCGTCCCCGCGACCGCCCTGGTCGAGCTGGGCCTGCACGCCGCCTACCGCGTCGGGTGCGGCCAGCTCGCCGAGCTGACCCTGCAGACGCCGCTGGTCGTGGCCGAACGCGACGCGGTGCAGATCCAGGTGCTGGTCGGCGCGGCAGCAGCCGACGGGGAGCGCCCGGTCACCATCCACTCCCGGGCGGAGCACGACGACCGGGACGCCGAGGACGCCCCGTGGGTCTGCCACGCGACCGGCCTCCTGCTCCCGCAGGTCGCCCCGGCGCCCGCTCCGGTCGAGTTGTGGCCGCCGGCCGGGGCGACCCGCCTGGACACCGCCGAGGTCTACCCGCGGCTGAGCGACATCGGCCTGGCGTACGGCCCGGTCTTCCGCGGGCTCCGGGCCGCCTGGGGCCTCGGCGGCGACCTGTACGCCGAGGTCGAGTTGCCCGACGACGTCGACGCCCGGGGGTTCGCCCTGCACCCCGCCCTCTTCGACGCCGCGCTGCACGCCACCGCGCTGTCCGGCGGCGAACACGACGGCCGGACCCGGTTGCCGTTCGCGTGGCGCGGCGTGTCCGTGCACGCCGTCGGCGCCACCGCCGTGCGGGTCCGGCTGCGCCCAAAGGGACCCGACACCGTCAGCGTGTCCGTCATGGACCAGGCGGGGCTTGCGGTCGCGTCGGTGGAGGCGCTGACCGTCCGGCCGCTCTCGGCCGGGCGCACCGCCGCCAGCGCCGCCCGGCGAAGCTCGCTCTACCGGCTCGCCTGGCAGCCGGTGACCGCGGGCACCGAGGCCGAGCAGGACGGCGACTGGCTGGTCCTCGGCGCGCCGCCGCAGCCCGTCGAGTGGCTCGGCGGCGACCTCCGGGTGGTCGCCGACCCCGAGTCGTGGTGGCCGGCGGTCGACGCCGGAGCACCGGTTCCGGGCACCGTGGTCGCGTTCGCCCCCGCCCCGCCGGCCGACGCCGACCCGCCGTCGGGGGCCCACGCGACCACGCACTGGGTCCACGATCTGGTGCGGCGGTGGCTCGCCGCCGAACGGCTGGAGCACAGCCGGCTGGTCGTCGTCACCGAACGGGCGGTCGCCGCGCGCGCCGGCGACCACGTCACCGGCCTGGCCGCCGCACCGGCGTGGGGGTTCCTGCGCGTGGCCCAACTGGAGCAGCCCGACCGGTTCCACCTGGTGGACATGGACGGTCGGGAGAGCTCGCTGCGCCGGCTGCGGGCGGCGCTGGCCTCCGGGGAGCCGCAGCTCGCGTTGCGCGACGGCGAGGCGTACGCGGCGCGTCTGATCCACGCCGACGCCGAGGCCATGGCTGTCCCGCCCGCCGACGCCACCGCGTGGCGGCTGTCCAGCAGCGGCCCCGGCACCCTCGACAACCTGGTCCTGGAACCCTGCGCCGCCGACCGGCAGCCGCTGGCCGACGGCGAGGTGCGGGTGGCGGTCCGGGCCGCCGGGATGAACTTCCGCGACGTGCTGATCGCGCTCGGCATGTACCCCGGCGAGGCGCTCATCGGCAGCGAGGCCGCCGGTGTCGTCCTCGACACCGGCGCGGGCGTGACGGACCTGGCCCCCGGCGACGCGGTGATGGGACTGTTCAGCGACGGGGCCGTCGGGCCGGTCGCGGTCGCCGACCGCCGGGCGCTGACCCGCGTGCCGGCCGGCTGGACGTTCGTGCAGGCCGCCGCGGCGCCGGTCGCGTTCCTCACCGCCTACTACGCCCTGCGGGACCTCGCCGACCTGCGGCCCGGCCAGCGGCTGCTGGTCCACGCCGCCACCGGCGGCGTCGGCATGGCGGCGGTCCAGCTCGCCCGCCACTGGGGCGCCGAGACCTACGCCACCGCCAGCACACCGAAGTGGGACACCCTGCACGCGATGGGCTTCGACGCGCGGCACGTCGCCGACTCGCGGACCCTCGCCTTCGAGGAGACGTTCCGCGCCGCCACCGGCGGGGACGGCTTCGACGTCGTCCTCGACTCGCTCGCCGGCGAGTTCGTGGACGCCTCGCTGCGGCTGATGCCCCGCGGCGGGCGCTTCCTGGAGCTGGGCAAGACCGACGTGCGTGACCCGGCCGAGGTGGCGGCCCGGCATCCCGGCGTCGCGTACCGGGCCTTCGAGACGGTGGAGAGCGGCCCCGACCACGTCCAGCGGATGCTGGCCGACCTGGGCCGGCTGTTCGCGCAGGGCGCGCTGACCCCGCTGCCGGTCACGGCCTTCGACGTCCGGCAGGCCCCTCAGGCGTTCCGGCTGATGAGCCAGGCCCGGCACACCGGCAAGCTGGTGCTCACCGTCGCGCGCCCGCTCGACGCCGACGGCACGGTCCTGGTCACCGGCGGCACCGGCACCCTCGGGGCGGCCGTCGGGCGGCACCTGGTCACCGCGCACGGCGTGCGGCACCTGCTGCTGGTGAGCCGGCGCGGCATCGAGGCCGCCGGCGCCGCCGAGTTGCAGGCCGAGCTGGCCGGGCTGGGCGCCGACGTCGTCGTCCGCGCCTGCGACGTGGCCGACCGCGAGGACCTGCGCCGGCTGCTCGACGAAATCCCGCCGGAGCACCCGCTCACCGCCGTCGTCCACTCGGCGGGGGTCACCGACGACGCCGCCGTCACCGTGCTGGAGCCCCGGCAGCTCGACCCGGTGCTGCGGCCCAAGGTCGACGCGGCGTGGCAGCTGCACGAGCTCACCGCCGCACACGACCTCAGCGCGTTCGTGCTCTTCTCCTCGCTCGCCGGCACCCTCGGCAACCCCGGCCAGGCCAACTACGCGGCCGGCAACACCTACCTCGACGCGCTCGCCGCCCACCGGCACGCCCGGGGACTGCCCGCCGTCTCGCTCGCCTGGGGGCTGTGGCAGAGCGCCAGCGGCATCACCGCCGAACTCTTCGACGACAAGCGGCACGCCGTCGCGCACAGCCTGCTCACCACGATGTCCGACGCCGAGGCCCTCGCGCTGTTCGACATCGGGCTCGACGGCGGCCGACCGGACCTGGTCCCCGCCGGCATCAACCTCGGTGCGGTACGGGCCGCCGCCGACACCCGGGCGGCCCCCGCCGTGCTGCGCGGCTTCCTGAACCCCACCCGCCGCCAGGTCGGCGGGCGCGCCGCCCGCCAGGGCGCGCTGCAGCGGGAACTGGCCGGTCGTTCCGAGGCGGAACAACAGGCCCTGCTGCTGGATCTCGTCCGCGACAACGTCGGCGCCGTCCTGAACCACCCGGCGCCGCAGACCATCGACCCGCGGCGTCCGTTCCAGGAGATCGGGTTCGACTCGCTCACGGCGGTGGAGCTGCGCAACCGCCTCAACGCCGAGACCGGCCTGCGCCTGCCCGCCACCCTGATCTTCGACTACCCCCATGCGGCGGCGCTCGCCGGCCACCTGCACGAGCGGGTGAGCGGGCAGGACCGCCCGGCCACGGCCCGGGCGGCGACGACGCGGGAGGCCGACGATCCGATCGTGATCGTCGGGATGGCCTGCCGCTTCCCCGGCGGCATCCGGTCGCCGAGGGACCTCTGGGACGTCGTGGTCTCCGGCGGCGAGCACGTGTCGACGTTCCCGCAGGACCGCGGCTGGGACCTGGACCGGCTCTTCCACCCCGACCCGGACCACGCCGGCACCACCTACGTCGACCGCGGCGGCTTCCTCGACGGGGCCGGGCACTTCGACGCGGAGTTCTTCGGCATGAGCCCCCGCGAGGCGCTCGGCACCGACCCGCAGCAGCGGGTGCTCCTGGAGACCGCGTGGGAGACCCTCGAACGCGCCGGGATCCGGCCCGAGTCGCTGCGGCACAGCCGCACGGGCGTCTTCGTGGGCATGACCTCCTACGGATACCCGGGCGGGGCGTCGCGGGCCGCCGAGGCGGTCGAGGGCTACCTGCTGACCGGCGCGTCGAGCAGCGTCGCGTCCGGCCGCATCGCCTACGCGCTGGGCCTCGAAGGCCCGGCCGTCACCGTCGACACCGCCTGCTCCTCGTCGCTGGTGTCCCTGCACCTGGCCGTGCAGGCGCTGCGCAACGGCGAGTGCGACCTCGCCCTGGCGGGCGGGGCCACCGTGATGCCCTCGCCCAGCGTGTTCGTCGGCTTCAGCCGCCAGCGCGGCCTCGCGCCGGACGGCCACTGCAAGCCGTTCGCGGCCGCCGCCGACGGCACCGTCTTCTCCGAGGGCGTGGGCCTGCTGCTGGTGGAACGGCTGTCGGACGCGCGGCGCAACAACCACCGGGTGCTGGCGGTCGTCCGGGGCAGCGCGGTCAACTCCGACGGCACCAGCAACGGCCTGACGGCGCCGAACGGGCCGGCCCAGCAGCGGGTGATCGACCAGGCCCTGACGAACGCCGGGCTCGGCCACGCCGACGTGGACGCCGTGGAGGCACACGGCACCGGCACCACCCTCGGCGACCCCATCGAGGCTCAGGCGCTCATCGCCACGTACGGACGGGCCCGCTCCGACGACAGTCCCCTGTGGATCGGTTCCGTCAAGTCCAACATCGGCCACACCCAGCAGGCCGCCGGGGTGGCGGGCGTGATCAAGATGGTGCAGGCGATCGAGCACGGCCTCCTCCCCGCCGTGCTGCACGTCGACGCGCCCACCCCGCACGTCGAGTGGGCGGACAGCGGCGTCGCGGTGCTGACCGAGACCGCCCCGTGGCCGCAGACCGGGCGGCCCCGGCGCGCCGGGGTGTCCGCGTTCGGCATCAGCGGCACCAACGCCCACGTCATCCTCGAGCAGCCGGCGGACGCCGACAGCCGCCGCGCCCCCGCGCCGGAGGCGACGGCGACGCCGGCCGCCCTGTCGCCCGGCCGCCCCGACGGCGACCCCACCCCTCTCGCGTGGCTCGTCTCGGCGCGGACCCCGGCCGCCCTCCGGCAGCAGGCCGCCGGCCTCGCCTCGTACGCCCGGGCGCACCACGACACGCGGGCCACCGACGTGGCCTGGAGCCTGGCGACGGCGCGCACGACCTTCGACCACCGCGCCGTCGTCGTCGGCGGTGACCGGGACGAGCTGCTGGCCGGGCTGGACGCCGTGGCCGCCGGTGAGCAGCATCCCGCGGTCGTCCGGGCGGACACGCCCACCGGCCCCGCGCGGATCGTCCTGGTGTTCCCCGGGCAGGGCTCGCAGTGGACGGGGATGGCGCTCGACCTGCTGGAGCAGTCGCCGGTGTTCGCCGAGCACCTGCGCGCCTGCGCCGAGGCGATCGACCGGCACACCGACTGGTCGCTGCTCGACGTGCTGCGGGGCGCACCCGGCTCGGCCGACCTGGGCCGCGTGGACGTCGTCCAGCCCGCCCTGTTCGCGGTCATGACGTCGCTGGCCGCGCTCTGGCGGGCCGCCGGCGTCGTGCCGGACGCGGTCGTCGGGCACTCCCAGGGCGAGATCGCCGCCGCGTACGTCGCCGGTGTGTTGTCCCTCGACGACGCCGCCCGCGTCGTGGCGCTGCGCAGCCGGATCCTCACCCGGATCGCCGGCCTGGGCGCGATGGCCTCGGTGTCCCTGGCGGCGGAGGAGGTCACCGCGCGTCTTTCGGAGGCCGGCGACGTCCACCTCGCGGCGGTCAACGGACCGCACGACTGCGTGGTGGCCGGCGACGTCACCGCCGTGGGCGACTTCGTGGCCCGGTGCGTGGCCGACGGCGTCCGCGCCCGGCTCATCCCCGTCGACTACGCCTCGCACAGCCCGCACGTCGACGCGATCCGCGACGAGCTGCTGGACGCTCTCGGGCCGGTCCGGCCGCGCGCCGGCACCGTGCCGTTCTACTCGACGCTCACCGGAGCGCCGGTGGACACCACCGAGTTGGACGCCGGCTACTGGTTCCGGAACCTGCGGCACACGGTCCGGTTCGCCGCGGCGACCGAGGCCCTGCTCGACGCCGGTCACCACCTGTTCGTCGAGGCCAGCCCGCATCCCGTGCTGGCCGTGGGCATCGAGCAGTCGCTGGAGCGCGCCGGCCGTACGGGCCAGGTCGGCGGGACGCTGCGCCGCGACCAGGACGGCGCCCGGGATGTGCTGGCCGCCCTCGCCAGGGCCCACGTCCACGGCGCGCCGGTGGACTGGACGACGGTGCTGCCCCGTGGATCCGCTCGGCTCGACCTGCCGACCTACCCGTTCCAACGCGGCCACTACTGGCTGAAGGCGCAGACCGCGACGGGCGACGTCACGTCGGCCGGCCTGGACGACACGGGGCACCCCCTGATCGCCGCGGGGCTGTCGGTCGCCGCGGACGGTCAGCGGATCTTCACCGGCCGGGTCTCGCTGCGTACCCATCCCTGGCTCGCGGACCACCGCGTCGAGGACGTGGTGGTCGTGCCCGGAGCCGCCTTCGTCGAACTGGCGCTGTACGCGGCGCACCTGGCGGGCGGCGCCGCCGTCGACGAGCTCACGCTGCTCGCGCCGCTGGTGGTGCCCGAGCAGGGCGGGGTGCGGCTGCAGCTGGTGGTCGCCTCCGAGGAGAACGGGACACAGCAGCTCACGGTGCATGCGCGACCGGAGTCCGAGGACGACGACGCGGACTGGACCCTGCACGCCAGCGGCACGCTGACCGGCACCGCGCCGCCGGCCGCCGAGGGGCTGACGGCCTGGCCGCCGCCGGGCGCCGAGCGCCTCGACCTCGACGCCGTGTACGACCGGTTCCTCGCCAAGGGCCAGCTCTACGGCCCGGCCTTCCAGGGCCTGCGGGCGGCCTGGCGGCACGGCGACGAGCTCTGCGCCGAGGTGACCCTGCCGGAGGACGTGGACGTCGGGGGGTTCGGCGTCCATCCCGCGCTGCTCGACGCGGCCCTGCACACGCTGATGGCCGACCCGGCGCGGGCGCGGGAGGCGGCCGGCTCCGCGGCGTTGCTGCCGTTCTCCTGGACCGGGCTCTCGCTGGAGGCGACCGTGGGCAGGGCGCTCCGCGTCCGGATCAGGTCCTCCGCCGACCAGGCGGTCAGCCTCGACCTGACCGACGCCGAGGGCCGGCCGGCCGGGCGGATCGGCGCGCTGCGCATGCGCCCCCTGCGCGGCGATCTCGGCGCAGCGGCCCGCGACCGCGCACCGACGCTGCGGTGGCGGTGGGTCGAGGCGACAGCGCCGGCGGCCCCCGCCCAGCCGTTGGTCTTCGTCGGCGCGACCGCCGTCGACCAGGTCTCCGCTCCTCGGCACGCCACCCTGGACGACCTGCGCGCGGCGCTCGCCGGCGGCGCACCGGTGCCCCCGGTCGTGGTCGTGTCGGTCCCGGACGGCGCGGGAGCCGACCCGGCGGCACAGGCGCACCTCGCGACGCACCGGACCCTGCACACCGTGCAGGAGTGGCTCGCGGACGACACCTTCGCCGGGTCGTCGCTCGCCCTGATCACCCGGGGCGCGACCGGCAGCACCGAGCAGGAGCCGGTGACGGATCTCGCGGCAGCTGCCGTCTGGGGCCTCGTCCGCAGCGCGCAGGCGGAGAATCCGGGGCGCTTCCAGCTCGTCGACGTCGACGCCACCGCGACGGAGCAGGCGGTCGCCGCGGTGATCGCGTCCGGGGAACCGCAGGCGGCGGTCCGCGACGGCAGGGCGTACGTGCCTCGCCTGGCCTGGTGGTCGGCGACGGACGACGCGAGCGGCGGGGCCGACGCCCGGCCCGCGCTCGCGGCTGCCTTCCGGCCGGGCGGCACGGTGCTGATCACCGGTGGCACCGGCACGCTCGGCGGCCTCGTCGCCCGGCACCTCGTCACCGCGCACCGGGTCGGACATCTCGTGCTGGTCAGCCGCGGCGGCCTGGACGCGCCGGGCGCGCCCGAGCTGGCGACCGAGCTGTCCGCTCTCGGCGCGAGCGTCACCGTCGCGGCCTGCGACACCACCGACCGCGCCGCGCTCACCCGGGTGCTGTCGGCGATACCCGGCGAGCACCCGCTCACGGGCGTGGTCCACGCCGCCGGGACCCTCGACGACGCCACGGTGCCGTCCCTCACCCCCGAGCGGCTCGACACGGTGCTGGGCCCGAAGGTCGACGCCGCCTGGAACCTGCACGAGCTGACGCGGGACCTCGACCTTTCGGCGTTCGTCCTGTTCTCCTCCGCTGCGGGCGTCCTGGGCGCGCCGGGCCAGGCCAACTACGCCGCCGCCAACAGCTTCCTCGACGGGCTCGCCCGGTACCGGCACGCCCTCGGCCTTCCGGCCGTGTCCGTGGCGTGGGGTCCGTGGCAGCAGAAGAGCGCGCTGACCGGTGGACTCGACGAGGGCCGGCACGGCGGCGCGGCCCGCCGTGGGCTCGTCCCGCTGCCCACCGACGAGGCGCTCGCCTGCTTCGACGGCGTCCTCGACGCCGACCTGCCCACCGTCGTCGTGGCCCGGCTGCACCTGCGCGAACTGCGCGCCCAGGCCGTCGCCGACGCGCTGCCCCCGGTGCTGCGCGACCTGGTCCGGGTGCCCCGCCGCCGGGCCGAGAGCGCCGAACCGGACCTCGCGGCCCGCCTCGTCGGCCGCGACGACGACGAGCAGCGGGCCGTCACGGTCGAGGTGCTGCGGGGTCACCTGGCCGCGGTCCTGGGGCACGGGTCGCCGGGCGACATCGCCACCGACCGCCCGTTCCAGGACCTGGGGTTCGACTCCCTCACGGCGCTCGAGCTGCGTAACCGGCTGCGCCGGGCGACCGGCCTGCCGCTGCCCGCCACGCTCGTCTTCGACTACCCGACGGTGGGGGCTCTCGCGGACCACGTGCGGCAGCGCCTGGTTCCGCCGCAGCCGTCACCCGCGGAGGCCGTCCTCGAACACCTGGACCGGTTGGAGGCGGCCCTCGCGGCGCTTCCCGGGGACGCCACCCGGGACCTGATCGACCACCGGCTGCGGCTGCTGGCCCTGGGCCCCGACCCCGTGGACGAGGCCGAACAGCGCGCCGCCGAGGGCGCCATGATCGGGGCGGCCTCGGCGGACGAGCTGATGGACCTGATCGACCGGGAGTTCCGGCAGGCGTGACTCCCGCGGTCGCGCTACTCGGACAGGGCGGCCATGTCCTCGTCGGTGAGGGCAAGGCCGGCCGCCGCGATGTTCTCGGTGAGGTGGTCCAGCACGCTGGTGCCGGGGATGGCCAGGATCGCCGGCGACACGGCGAGCAGCCACGCGAGCGCGACCTGCCGGGTCGTCGCTCCGTGGCGCTCCGCGACGGCCTTGAGCCGGTCGTGGTCGATGGGCGCGCCACCGCCGCCGACCGGGAAGAACGGCACGTACGCGATGCCGTCCTTCGCGCACTGGGCGACGAGCTCGGAGTCACCACGGAAGTGCACGTGGAACTGGTTCTGCACGGCCGCGACCGGGGCGATGGCCTGCGCCTCGGCAAGCTGCTCCGCGTCGACGTTGCTCACGCCGAGATGCCGGATGAGGCCCTCCTCGCGAAGCTGCGCGAGGGCCGCGAAACGGTCCCCGATCGACACGCCGCCCGGTGCCGCCGTCGCGCCGCCCACCCGCAGGTAGACCAGGTCGAGGCGGTCCACCCCGAGACGGCGCAGGTCCTCCTCGACGAGCTGGCGGAGCTGGTCGGGCTTGGCCTCCGCGGTCGGCACCACCCCGCCCTCGATCACCGGGCCCACCTTGGTGGCGATCACCAGATCGGCGGGGTACGGGGAGAGCGCCTGCCGGATGACCTCGTGCGAGTGGAGGTCACCGAACCCGTAGAAGCCGGCCGTGTCGATGTGGTTCACCCCGCTGTCGACCGCGCTGCGCAGCACCGTGGCGGCAGTCTCGGGATCGCGCACGGAGCCGCCGAACGCCAGCCGCATCGCGCCGAAGCCGAGCCGGCGCACGGGCAGGCCACCGCCGAGCGTCAGCGTCCCGGCGGCCTCGGCCGTGATGGAGTTCGCAGTCATGTTCCTGTTTTCCTTTCCAGATCAACGAGATGTCGAGAAGACCGGTGACGCCGTCCCGGTCCCGCTCACGCGGGTTGCGCCTGGGCAACCTTCTTGTCCTGGGCGCCGGGGGTCGCCGGGATCCGCCCGGGCAACAGCAGCGCCGGTACGATCGCGAGCGCGAGGAAGCCGGCACTCCACCAGAACGCGTGGTGGTAGGCGTTCGCGAGACTGTCCAGGTCGGACCCGGCGGTCTGCTTGGTCAGCTGGATCTGCAGCACCAGGCTGATCACCGCCGTGCCGGTCGAGAGGCCGAGCTGCTGGACGATCCGCGAGGCGCCGGTGGCGCGGGCGATCTGCTGCGGCGGCAGCCCGACGTAGAGGGCCGTCGACATGGTCAGGGTGACCATCGCGAGCCCCACCCCGGACAGGAGCATGGCGAGCACGATGAACACCCGCCCGGTGCTGGCGTAGAACTGCGTGAACGCGACCGTTCCGGTGAAGGTCAGGGCCAGGCCGACGGTCCCCACCAGCCTCGCGCCGAGCCGGTTGAACACGCGGCTGAGCACGACGGAGGTGAGCGCCGAGCCCACACCGAAACCGACCAGGAGAAGGCCGGCGCCCATCGGGCTCTCGCCGTGCACCTGCTGCAGGAACAGCGGCTGCACGATCCCGGCGCCCATCGTGAGCGCCGCCAGCAACGTCAACGCGCTGGCCGCCGCGAAGTTCCTGTACTTGAACAGCCGCATCGACACCAGGGCCTCGATGTTCGGCCGGGCGGCGTGCATGATGAACCCGGCGATCAGCACGACGCCCGTGACGAGCGGCGCGACGACCAGGGGGTCGCCGAGGCCGCCGGCGGCCGCCCGGGAGAGGCCGAAGACCACGGCCACCAGGCCGGGCACCAGCAGCACCACGCCGAGCACGTCCAGCGCGGCGCGGGCCTCCTCCTTGAAGTTGGGCAGGTTGCGGCCGGCCAGGAAGAAGGCGATCAGCCCGATCGGGATGTTGATGAGGAACATCCACCGCCAGCTGAAGTCGTCGACGATGACGCCGCCCACGACGGGGCCGAGCGTGGGGCCGATCACGCCCGGGATGGCCATCAGCCCCACCAGACGCGCGCGGTGCTCGGCGCCGGCGACCCGCATCAGCATCGCCTGCCCGACGGGGACCATCATGCCGCCGCCGAGGCCCTGCACCACCCGCGCGAAGATCAGCGTCTCGATGTTGACGGCGATGCCGCAGAGCACCGAGCCGACGAGGAAGACGACGAGCGAGACGGTCCACATTCTGCGGGTGCCGAACCGGTCGGCCGCCCAGCCGGCGATCGGCATGCCCACCATCAGCGCGAGCAGGTAGCCGGTCACGACCCACTGGAGGGTCGACACGGAGACGGAGAGCTCACCGGAGAGGGTGTTCAGCGCGATGCCCACCATGGTTCCATCGAGCTGCATCAGCAGAAGGCCGACCAGGACCACCACGGCGATCTTCTGCAGCTCCTTGGGCAGGGGCGCGTCCCCGCCTGCCGCACGAGGTTCAGTCGATCGTTTTCTCAGCATCACACGCCCCCGAACCAGCGCTTGCGTCTCGGCCTCAACACTGAGTGAGGCTTCCACAACGTTGCCGAGCACGCAACTATGTGCCGATTACGCACGTCGGGTTCGTGTCGGGCGTCGGGCGGGCCGCGCGGCGGCGACCACGACGTACGCTCCCGGACCTGCCCCGCGACGGCGCGGGCACACGCGACTTCCGGGCCGACCGGGGAGAAACCCTTGCCCCGCACCGGAAGTGGCCCTAGTTTGCATTGATGATCCTCAACGAGGAGCCTCACCCTGACCTACAGGATGTCAGCCACGGCGAGCTGCGGCCGGAGGATCTCGCCGGCGTCGCCTATCTGCGAGGACTCTCGAGGCGGGGGTTCATCACGGGCGCCGCGTTGGCGGCGTCCGGGGTGTCGGCCGCCTTTGCCCTGCTGCCCGACCCCGCCCGGGCTGCCGGCAGCTATCAGCGGCCGTGCGGGAACGTCCGCATCTCGAGCTCCTGGCAGGACCACCGGAACCGGACGCCCCCCTCGGGTGAGCCGGGCACCGACTACGCGGTCGGCACCGGCACGCCCGTCATGGCCGCGGCCAACGGCACGATCCGTTTCGTGAAGACCGACACCTCCACCGCGACCGGGCGTGTCGTGGGCATGGCCCACGACGACGGCAACTACACCCGGCACCTGCACCTCTCGTCGATCGCCGTCTCGACCGGTCAACGCGTGTCGCGCGGACAGACGATCGCATACTCCGGCGCCTCGGCGAACGGCAGTGACTACGGCGTCGGGCCGCATGTGCACACCAGCCTCTGGCTGAACACCGCAAGCCCGACGAACTTCGGCGCCACGGCGGACTTCGAGAACTACGCCGGGGACGCCGCCACCCCCGACCCCACCGACCAGGAGGTAGACGACGTGTTCATCGCGAACGTGAAGGGCAGCTGGTATCTGGTGGTCCCCCAGGGCACCGGCAAGCCGCGGGCAGTGGTCCTCGGCGGCGACAGCAACGCCGCCGCTTCCGGCATCCCCGTGCTGAACTTCAGCTGGGATCCGTCGATCAGTGCGCTCCGGGCCGCGGTCGACGGCATCGGTTGAGGTAGCTCGGCCGGCGCGGCGCCCGGGGCTGGCCCGCGCCGAACGCGATGAAGTCCGGCAGTGGCGGGGGCGCACTACGCTGCGGCCGACTTCATCGAAAGGAACAACATGCGCAGGACGCTGCTGCCGCTGGCCGCGCTCGCCCTGGTCCTCGTGGCGGGCGGTTGCACGATCGAGATCAACGACGGCGCCGCGCCGGGCCCCGGCGACACCACGACGCCGGCGGACTCGCCGGTGGCCGAAGAGCCGTTCGGCGACGGCAGCAGCGAGAACGACAATGTCTCGCCGACCGCCGCGCCGCCTGCGAAGGTTCCCGCGCTGACCTGCGACCAGGTGGCCGAGTCGGAGCTGGGCAGCACGAAGGTGCGATACAACGACTACCCCGACCCGATCCCGCTGACCGAGGGGCGCTGGGCCGGCGAGGACGGCGTGGTGGTCGCCCTGCAGCCGCCGTGCGCGATCGGCGACATGACCGGCGACGGCGCCGCCGACGCGGTGCGCGCGATCATGCTCGACGGCGGCGGGACGGGCAAGTTCTGGGGCATCGTGCTCTGGCGCAACGTCAAGGGCGCCCCGGCCTACGTCGGCACGGTCGACCTCGGCGACCGCACCCCGGTCGAGAAGGTCACCATCGGTGCCGGCCAGGCGCAGGTGGTCTACCTGACCCGGCCCGACGACGCCTCGATGGTCGAGCTGGTGATCGAGCGGACGGCCACCTACCGGCTCATCGACGGCAAGCTGGAGGAGATCGGGTACGTCGACAAGCCGCACTCCTAACCCGCGTCCACTCTGGGTCTGAGCGCCGGCATCCGTGCGGAACGCCGCCCCACCTCCACAGCCGTCGGCGGCTGCGGGGGTGGGGTTCGCGCGTTGCCTGGTTCACCCTGACCCCGGGGTCTGCGTGTGCGACAGTGGTCCATGCCGCTGAACACATATCACCTCAGAGCTTCGATCGCCGTGTCCGACATACAACGGGCGGTCGCGTTCTACGAAGGCCGACTGGGCCTACGGCCGCTGCGGTCGGGCCCCAGCGCCGACATCGCCGGCGGCAGCCGCGTCTATGGTTCCGGCGGCGTGGCGGCGCTGAACGTCTACCAGTCGGTCACCGCCGGGAAGAGCCCGGCGACGCTGGCGACATGGTATGTCGACGACATCGAGCGGATCGTCGACGAGCTCGCCTCGGCCGGCGTCGGGTTCATCCGGTACGACCAGCTCGACCACGACGCCAGAGGAATCACCGCCCGGGCCGGCGGTGGACGTATCGCCTGGTTCCAGGATCCGGACGGCAACACCTTCGCCGTCGAATCCGACGTCTGACGCCCCGAGCCAGGGCCCGGCTGCGTCGGACCGCCTTGCTTGATACAGCCACGGATGTACTATCCGGGATGTGGAGACGTTGACCCACGGGCAGGTGCTGGCCCGGTTCGGCCACGCCCTGTCCGACCCCACCCGGGCCCGCCTGCTGCTGGCGCTGCGCGACGGCCCCGGCTACCCGGCGCAGCTCGCCGACCTGCTCGGCACCACCCGGCAGAACCTGTCCAACCACCTGACCTGCCTGCGCGGCTGCGGCCTCGTCGTGGCCGCCCCCGAAGGCCGCCGCACCCGCTACGAGCTCGCCGACCCGCGCCTCGCCCACGCCCTCGGCGACCTGCTCGGCCTCGTGCTCGCCGTCGACCCCGCCGCCTGCCCCGACGCCGCCACGAAGGGCTGCTGCTGATGACCCTGCCCCTGGTCCAGGCCCCGGCCGGCCCGACGCCGGCCCGCCGGGCAGTCCTCGCCCGGCGGGTACGCCTGCTGGTCGCCGCCACCATCACCTACAACGTCGCCGAGGCGGTCGTGGCCATCAGCGCCGGCACCATCGCCTCGTCCACCGCGCTGATCGGCTTCGGCCTCGACTCCGTCATCGAGGTCTCCTCCGCCGCCGCCGTGGCCTGGCAGTTCGCCGGCCGCGACCCCGAGGCCCGGGAGAAGACCGCCCTGCGCGTCATCGCGGTCTCGTTCTTCGCCCTCGCCGGGTACGTCACCGTCGAATCCGTCCGCGCCCTGCTCGGCAGCGCCGACGCCGACCACTCCCCCGTCGGCCTCGTCCTCGCCGCGCTGTCCCTGGCCATCATGCCCGGACTGTCGTACGCCCAGCGCCGCGCCGGCCGCGAACTCGGCTCCCGCACCGCGGTGGCCGACTCCAGGCAGACCATGCTCTGCACCTACCTGTCGGCGGTCCTGCTCGTCGGCCTCGGCCTCAACGCCCTGTTCGGCTGGTCCTGGGCCGACCCGCTCGCCGCGCTCGTCATCGCCGCCGTCGCCGTCAAGGAAGGCCGCGCGGCCTGGCGCGGCGACGCCTGCTGCGCGGCCCCGGCGGCCGGTACGCCCACCGCCGCCGCCCCGGGCGGGGAGGACGACTGTGGATGCCAGTCGGGCTGCTCCTGCTGCTCCGGCGACGGCCGGTGAGCAGGCCCGGCCCTGCTTCCCGCTGAGCTGCCTGAGCGCGGGCCGCGGACCTGGCGCAGCAGTCAGGGGCGGCTGTCCCGGCGGAGGAAGCCCGACAGCAGTTGCCGGAACTCGTGCGGGTGCTCGATCGCCGGCACGTGCCCGCACCGGCCGAGCACGTGCAGCCGGACATCGGCCAGGTGTTCGAGCAGGGGCAGGGTCGACGTCGCGAGCGGAGTGACCCGGTCATCGGCGCCGTGCACGAGCAGCACGGGCGCGCGGATCGCGGCCAGCGTCTGCGTCGAGAGGGTGAGGTCGTCGGCCCAGCGCGCCCTGGGTGGCGGGAACAACGACGCGAACGCGGCCGCACCCGCCCGCATCGCGGCGGCGCGGGTCTCGACGGCCGCGTCGGTCACGAGCGCCTGGTCGAGGACGAGTCGACTCAGCATGTCCCGGGCCCCGGGCGGGCCGGCGGGGGCGGCCCAGATCGCGTCGAGGTCGGCCGACAGCGGCGCCCCGGGGGCGCCCATCGTCGAGACCGCCACGACACGGCTGACCTGCTCGGGGCGCGCGGCCGCCAACGCCAGCGCGACGGCGCCGCCCATGGAGTGACCCACGACCGCGTAGTGCTCGATACCGAGAGCGTCCATCAGGCCGGCGGCCTGCTCCGTCCACAGCCTGAGCCCGCCCCTGGAGCCCGCCGGGACGGGGGTGCGGCCGAATCCCGCCTGGTCAGGGGCCAGCACGCGCCAGGACGCGCCCAGCGCCTGCGCCGTCGCCGCCCAGGCTCCGGACCCGGTCGTGCCGGGTCCGGAGCCGTGCAGCATCAACACCGCGGGCCCGGCGCCGCTCTCGAAGACGTGGACGGGAGAGCCGTCGACGGTGACGGTCCGCAGTGCCGTCACCGGGGCAGGCCGGGTGTGCTCATGCCGACGCGGGGTCGACGGACTTCGAGAAGACCTCCATCATCGCCCTGCCGAACTGCGGCATGTCGGGCCAGCCCCGGCAGGAGACGAGGTTGCCGTCCACGACGTCGGGGGCGTCGATGACCGTCGCGCCCGCGTTCTCCATGTCCCCGGTGATCGGGGGGAAGCACGCCGTCTTCCGGCCCTTCAGCAGCCCGTACACCGCCGGGACCTGCGCGCCGTGGCACACCAGCGCGATGGGGAGGTTGCGGGCGAAGAAATGCTCGGTGATGCGCCTGACGTCGGCGTCGACCCGGATCCACTCGGGGGCACGCCCCCCGGGGATGATGAGGGCGTCGTAGCGCTCGACGTCGACCTCGGCCCAGGGCACGTCGACCGGCAGCTTCCGGCCGTTCTTCTCCACGTAGGCGTCGGAGTTGGGGTCGAACTCGTGGATGACCAGTTGCACGTCACGCAACGTCCGTGACGAGACGTCGACGTCCCAGCCGCCCTCCTGGACGCGGTAGTAGGGATACATGGTGTCGAGTTCCTCGGCGGCGTCGCCGGTCAGGAGCAGCGCTCTGGGCACCTGCTTCTCCTCGTGTCTGGTGGCGGTGAGGCGGACGCGATCCAATCCGATCCGATTGGGCTAGCATTCCCCTGCCCCGCCCGCCCGTCAAGCCTCAACCGCCATCGCGTCCGCACCCTCGACCTCGTCGAACAGTCGCCGGAAGCGCTCGCCGGACCGCAGGATGTGCCGCCGCATCGCGTAGGCGGCGGCGTCGGGGTCACGCGCGGCGATCGCGGCCACGACCTCCTCGTGCTCGGCCATGGCCAGGTGGGTGACCTGGGTGTCGTGGTGCAGCCGGAAGAGGTGCACGTGACTGTGCAGGCGGGCGAGCGCCTCGCGGATGACCTGGTTCCCCGCGCTCAGCGCGACGAGATCGTGGAAGGCGGCGTCGCGCAGCCCGAAGGCGCCGTAGGCCAGGGGCTCGCTGCCCCCCTCCAGCTCCGCCATCTCCTCCAGCATCCGGCGCAGCCCGGCCACCTGCGGCAAGGAGGCGCGTTCGGCGGACCTGCGCGCCGCCGCCGGCTCCAGGAGCAGGCGGACCTCGAGCATGTCTTCGAATCGGTTCCGGGTGATCTGGGGGGGAATGCGGTAGCCGGCATGGGGCACCCGCACGACCAGGCCCTCGGCCTCCATGCGGTTCAGAGCGTCGCGGATCGGCGTCTGCGAGACCCCCAGCTCCCGCGCCAGGACGTCGATCGTGACGCGGGAGCCAGGCTCGATCCGTAGCGACATCAGCTGTCCGAGCAGCGTGTCGTACACCTCGTCGGCGAGCCGACCGCCGGATCTGCCCGACGACGTCCCACCCGTCACGACCCTACGGCCCCGCGCGGTCATCGCTTCGTCGTCCATCGTGACGTGAGGTCCTTTCCTGCATCTTCGGGAACCTGTTGACACCAGTCACCACGCTGCGACATGCTGACGCCCCGCTCGATCGTATAGGAAATTCGACGGGCGCCCGTCATTCTGCACCGCCGGAACCACCTGCCACCGCTCCACTCGATCACCTGACGCTCCCACGAGCATGCTCGACACCCCTCCCCGGTCGTCACCGGCCCGGACGGGTCGAAGGGCCGCTCGACGGCGCGCGGACCCGGCGCGTCCCGGCGCGCTCGCGACGCCCGACCCCCGCGGGTCGGCCCCGCGACAGCCCGGCAACACGCCTGAACGACCCGGCACCTGCTCGGCGAAGCACCTAGCGAGGCTCCACACCCCCACCAGAAAGCAGGCCAGAAGATGCGGCATCCGAAGCTGACAGGACGATTGTCCGTTCCCGGGCGAAAGGCGCGGCTGGCGACGGCGGCCATGCTGCTGGTCGCCACGACCATGGCGGCCTGCGGCGACGGCCAGGACGACGGCGACGCGAAGGCGGGCGCCCCCAAGGCACCGGCGACCATCCCGGAGCTCACCAAGGACCCGCTGACCCTCAGCTTCATCTGGTTCGACTGGCCCCCCGCTCACGCCCTGGAAGACTTCGCGAACGCGGAGTACAAGAAGGAGCGGCCGAACGCGACCATCAAGGTCAACACCGTGCCGAACGCGAACTGGCACGACGCGATGTTCACCCAGTTCGCCGCGCACAAGACCGACTTCGACATCGCGATCCTGGACTCGCAACACATCGGCGAGGCCGTGACGAACGGCAACATCCTCGACCTCACCGACTTCGTCAAGAACAACATCGACGTCAAGGCCTACAACCCCTACCTCCTGGCGGCCTACGGCCAGTTCCCCCAGGCGGAGACCGGCAAGCGCGACGAGAACGCCAGCCTGTACGGGCTGCCGCTGCTCGGCGACACCTGGACGATGATCTACCGCAAGGACCTGATCGGCGACAAGCCGCCGCAGACCTGGGACGAGATGATCTCGGTCGCCGGTAAGTGCCAGGCGGACAACCCCGGCGTCAGCGGGCTGGCGTTCCACCAGGCCAACGGCTCCGACGCCGCGGCCGTCACCTACAACACGGTCAACGGCATCTACGGCGGCAACCTCTGGGACCCCAAGACGCGCAAGATCGACGGCGTCCTCAACGACGCCGCGGGCCAGGAGGCGATGGACGTCCTGGTCAACAAGATGAAGCCGCTGACCGCCAAGGGCTCCGGCAACTGGTTCATCGACGAGGTGAACGCGGCGGTCGCCCAGGGCAAGGCATGCATCGCGTTCAACTGGATCGCCGCGAGCGGCGGCCTGCTCGACCCGAAGCAGTCGACGCTCGGCACCACGCGGGAGCAGATCCTCGACAAGCTGGGCTTCGCCACCCTGCCGAGCCAGAAGACGAACCTCGTCCCCCTCGGCGGCATGGGGATGCACGTGTCGGCCTACTCCCCCGCGGCGAACCAGGCGGAGGCGCTGAACTTCATGAAGTGGTTCGAGCGGCCCGACATCCAGAAGAAGTGGGCCGCAGCCGGTGGCGTGCCGGCGCGTACGGACGCCCTGGAGTCGCCCGAGTTCCTCAACGCCGGGCCGTTCAACAAGGTGTACGCCGACTCGGTTCCCCGGATGCGGGACATGTGGAACGTGCCCGAGTACGCGCGCCTGGTCGACATCGAGAACACCAACGTGAACGCGGCCCTCAACGGCGCGAAGAAGCCGAAGGACGCGCTCGACGACATCGCCCGGGAGCAGCAGAGCGTGCTCGACTCGAGCGGTCGCAAGGGCGGCGGCGGACTGTGAGTGAGCCCGTCCCTCTGACGACCGACGGCCCCGGGCAGGTGGCGTCCGCGACACCGCCTGCCCGGGGCCGGTCCCCCCGGCTGGGCGACCGCGGGCTCGCCGTGGCCTTCATCTCCCCCGCGCTGCTGCTGTTGCTCGCGATGTCGGTGTTCCCGTTGCTGTGGGCGTTGTACCTGTCGTTCACCGACTACTCGGCCACCCGCGGCGGGCCCGCCAACTTCGTCGGGTTCGGCAACTACACCGCCATCCTGACGTCGGCGCAGGTCCACACGAGGGCCCTGACGACGTTGATCTACGTGGTCGGCGCGGTCTCCCTGCAGACCGTGCTCGGCTTCACCATCGCCTACCTGATCTCCCGGCGTACGCACGGGCGAGGACTGCTGACCACACTGTTCCTGGTCCCGATGATGCTGTCGCCGGTCGTGGTCGGGCTGTTCTGGCGATTCATGCTCGACGCGCAGTTCGGCGTGGTCAACAGCATGCTCGGCTCGATCGGCCTGGAGCAGGTGGAGTGGCTCACCCGGCAGCGGACGGCACTGGTCTCCCTGATCGTTGTCGACACCTGGCAGTGGACGCCCTTCATCATGCTCATCGCACTCGCGGGCCTCACCGCGGTGCCCAGGTACCTGTACGAGGCCGCCTCGATCGACCGGGCGTCCGAGTGGTTCCGGTTCCGCACCATCACCCTTCCGCTGGTGTGGCCGCTGCTCCTCATCGCCGTGTTGTTCCGGGCCATCGAGGCGTTCCGGCTGTTCGACCTCGTCTACATCCTCACCAACGGGGGCCCGGGGGTCTCCACCGAGACGTTGTCGTTCCACGTCTACAAGGTCGCGTTCCTGGGCTTCAACACCGGCACCGCCTCGGCGTACGGAATCCTCATGGTCCTCGTCGTCGTCGTCCTCACGCAGCTCTACCTGCGCTACCTGAACAAGCTCAAGGAGGGCTGATGGCCGTCTCCGTCGACGAGGCCGTGTCCGCAGCTCCTGCCCGGGATCGCACGCCCCCCGCGCGCCGCTTCGGCGGCCGGGGCCGCCCCGCGCTGGAGGTCGTGCTGCTGACCGTGCTGGCCGTCGTGATGCTCTTCCCGGTGCTGTGGATGATCGAGACGTCCATCAAGGACAACCGGGACGTCTACGCCATCCCGGCGAAGTTCTTCGACTTCAACGTCACCCTGGATCACTTCAAGGACGTGTTCGTCGCCCCCGACGGCGGTCGCTCGGCCCTGTCCGTCTCGTTCCTCAACTCCGTGGTGGTCGCCGGGGTCTCCACGGTGCTGGCCACCGTGCTGGGGGTCCCGGCGGCCTGGGCCTACTCACGGTTCACGCTGAAGGCCAAGAAGGACCAGTTGTTCTTCATCCTGTCCACCCGCTTCATGCCGCCCGTGGTGGTCGTGATCCCGATCTTCCTCATGTACCGCCAGGTCGGGCTCATCGACAGCAAGCTCGGCCTGATCCTCATCTACGCCGCGTTCAACGTCCCGTTCACGATCTGGATGATGAAGGGGTTCGTCGACGAGGTGCCCGCGGAGTACGAGGACGCCGCGATGCTCGACGGCTACACCCGTCTGCAGGCGTTCTGGAAGTTCACCCTCCCCCTGCTCGTGCCCGGCATCGCCGCGACGGCGGTCTTCGCCCTCATCTTCTCCTGGAACGAGTTCGTGTTCGCCATCTTCCTCACCTCCAGCGACGAGGTCCGCACGGCCCCACCCGCCATCGCCGGCCTCATCGGCGGCACCACCGTGGACTGGGGTCTGGTGGCCGCCGCCTCCGTCGTGTTCGCCCTGCCGGTGCTCGTCTTCGCCTACCTGGTGCGCAAGCACCTCGTCGCCGGCGTGACGCTCGGGGCGGTGCGACGCTGATGGCCGGCATCGAGGTGACCGCCCTGCACAAGCGCTACCCGGACGGAACGGTCGCGGTCGAACACGTGGACCTGTCCATCGGCGACGGCGAGCTGTTCGTGATGCTCGGCCCTTCGGGCTGCGGCAAGACGACCACGCTGCGGGCCATCGCCGGCCTGGAGCGGCAGACGACGGGCGACATCCGCATCGGCGACACGCTGGTCAACGATCTGCCGCCCGCCGAGCGCGACATCGCCATGGTGTTCCAGTTCTACGCGCTCTACCCGCACCTGAAGACCCGCGACAACCTGGCGTTCCCCCTGCGTGCCGAGGGGCTGCCCAAGCCGGAGGTGCAGGCGCGGGTCGCCGAGGCCGCCCGGCTGATGCGGCTCGGTCCGCTGCTGGACCGGCGACCGCGCCAGCTGTCCGGCGGGGAGCAGCAGCGCGTCGCGCTGGCCCGCGCCCTGGTGCGACGACCACGCGCCTTCCTCATGGACGAACCTCTCACCAACCTGGACGCGGAGCTGAGGGCGGACATGCGTACGGAGATCAAGCACCTGCAGGGGGAACTGGGGGCGACCATGGTCTACGTCACCCACGACCAGGTCGAGGCGATGTCGCTCGGTCATCGGATCGCCATCCTCAACAAGGGCCGCGTCGAGCAGGTCGGCACGCCGCTGGAGGTCTACGACCGTCCGGCGAGCCTCTTCTGCGCCGCGTTCATCGGCTCCCCGCCGATCAACCTGATCGAGGTGGAGGTGGCCGACGGGAGCCTGCGCGGTCAGGGCGGCCTGGCCCTCACGCCACCGTCGGGCCTGCCGCGCGACCGTCGCCTGGTCGCCGGCGTCCGGCCGGAGGCGCTGGAGGTCACCGCGCCCGGGGCGGAACGTTCGATCCCGGCCCGCGTGGTCTCGGCCGAGTGGCTGGGCGACGAGATCATCTACGTGGTCGACCACGGCGGCCAGCGCGACGTGCGGGTTCGGATGCCACCGACCGTCCGGTTCGCCGCTGACGCACCGGTCGGGCTGCGGCACACCGGCGGAACCCCGGCGGTCTACGACGTGCGCACGGAAGAGCTGGTGGCCTGATGGGTACCGTGGCAGTGCACGGGCTGCGCAAGTCCTTCGGCAAGGTCCAGGCCCTCGACGGGGTGACGCTGGACGTGCCGGACGGTTCGTTCTTCGTCGTGCTCGGGCCCTCCGGGGCTGGCAAGACGACGACCCTGCGGGCGATCGCCGGCCTCGACAGGCTCGACGCAGGGTCGGTGCACCTGGACGGCAGGGACGCGACCGGTGACGCCCCGGCCGCACGCGACCTGGCCATGGTCTTCCAGAACTACGCCCTCTACCCGCGACGCACGGCGTACGAGAACATCGCCTCGCCGCTGCGGGCACGCCGCTGTTCTGCGAGCGAGATCGCCGCTGCTGTCGAGCGGATGTCGAGCCTGCTGCACATCGAACGTCTGCTGCAGCGTCGTCCCGCGCAGTTGTCGGGCGGTGAGATGCAGCGGGTCGCCCTGGCCCGGGCGCTGGTGCGTAGCCCGCGCGCGTTCCTCATGGACGAGCCGCTGACGAACCTCGACCTCAAGCTCCGCGTCGAGATGCGCACCGAGCTCACCCGCATCCACCGCAGCCTCGGAGCGACCTTCGTCTACGTGACCAACGACCAGGTCGAGGCCCTGTCCATGGCCGACCAGGTCGCGGTCCTCAAGGAGGGGAAGGTGCAACAGGTCGGCACGCCGACCGAGGTGTACGAGCGGCCGGCCAACCAGTGGGTCGCCGGTTTCGTCGGGAGCCCGCCGATCAGCCTGCTCGCCTGCCGGGCGGAGGGAGATCGGCTGATCGGTGCGGGAGGCTGGACGCTGCCCCGGCCCCGCTGGACCACGGCGCAGGACGGTCGTGCGCTGCTGCTGGGCCTGCGCGCGGAGGACCTGTCCATCGAACAGCGCGGGGACGCGTCGTTGTCGGGGGAACTCTACGGACTTGAGCCGCTCGGTGACCGGACGGTGGTCGACGTCCTCGTGGGGACGGAGGTCCTCAAGGTCAAGGCACGACCCACCGTCACCGGCACGCCGGGCGAGCGGCTGCAGGTCACGGTCGACCTGGACCGTGCGCACCTGTTCGACGCGGAGACCGGGCTGTCGCTGTCCGCGGCCGGACGGTAGCCGCGCGGCCGACGGGGGCGGGCGGCCCGTCCGGTACGCGCACGGCGCGATCGCCGGGACGCCGGACATCACCAAGATCATCACAGGAGGCGACGCAGTGAGTGACCCGACGAACGTCCTGGCCCCCGAGCACCGGCGGCTGCGGATCGGCGACACCTGGCGCGACGCCGCAAGCGGAGCCACCTTCGCCGTCGAGGACCCGGCCACCGGCCAGACCATCGCCGAGGTGGCGGACGCCGGTGTCGCCGACGGGCTCGCCGCGCTGGACGCGGCGAGCACGGCGATGGCGCAGTGGGCGGCGACCCCGCCGCGGAAGCGGTCGGAGCTGTTGACCGCGACGCACCGGGCACTGACCGCGCGATCCGAGGAGGTCGCCCGGCTGATCACGCTCGAGATGGGCAAGCCGCTCGCCGAGGCTCGGGCAGAGGTGGCCTACGGCGCCGAGTTCTTCCGTTGGTTCGCCGAGGAGGCGGTGCGCGTCGAGGGGCGCTACAGCACCGCGCCCGCGGGTGGCTACCGCATCCTCACCGTGCCGAAGCCGGTCGGACCGTGCGTCTTCGTGACGCCCTGGAACTTCCCATTGGCCATGGGCGCCCGCAAGATCGCCCCCGCGCTGGCCGCCGGTTGCACGACGATCACCAAGCCGGCAGCCCAGACGCCGCTCACCATGCTGCTGCTGGCCCGCATCATGGAGGAGGTCGGCGTTCCCCCGGGTGTCGTCAACGTGGTGACCACCAAGCGCTCCGGCGAGGTGGTCTCCGCGCTGCTGGCCGACGGTCGGACCCGCAAGCTCTCCTTCACCGGGTCGACCGAGGTCGGGCGCGTGCTGCTCCGGCAGGCTGCGGACAACGTGCTGCGTACCTCCATGGAGCTGGGCGGCAACGCGGCCCTGATCGTGTGTGCGGACGCCGACCTGGACGTCGCGCTCGACGGTGCCATGGTCGCCAAGATGCGCAACATCGGGGAGTCCTGCATCGCGGCCAACCGGATCTACGTCGAGGAGCCGGTGCGCGAGGAGTTCACGGCGCGCTTCGCCGAGCGGATGGGCGCGCTCTCGGTGGGCCATGGCCTCGACGACGGCGTGGACGTCGGGGCGTTGATCGACGACGCCTCGGTCACCACGATCGACAAGCTCGTCGCCGACGCGGTCGAGCGCGGCGCCCGGGTCCTGGTGGGCGGCGAGCGCCCGGACGGGCCGGGCCACTTCTACCCGCCCACGGTCCTCGTCGACGTGCCCGAGGACGCGCGGATGCTGAGGGAGGAGATCTTCGGCCCGGTGGCGCCGATCATCCCGTTCACGTCCGACGACGAGGTGCTGGCGAAGGCCAACGACACCGAGCACGGCCTCGTCGGCTACGTCTTCACCCGTGACCTGCAGCGGGCGATCCGGTTCGCCGAGGGCCTGCAGACGGGGATGGTCGGCATCAACCGTGGCCTGATCTCGGACCCGTCGGCCCCGTTCGGAGGCGTGAAGCAGTCCGGGATCGGCAAGGAGGGGTCGCACGAGGGCATCCTCGAATACCTCGACCTCACCTACGCGGCGATCGACCTGCCGTGACCGGCCTCCACCCGGGGGCGCCTGGGCCACCCGGGCGACCCGACCCGGCCGACGCCGTCCCGGTCCCGCAGGTGACCCGGACGCCCGCCCAGCACATCGCCGCCGACGTTCCGGAGAGGCACCGACATGCTTGAGACCGTCCGCGGACCACGCCAGCTGATCGTGGGCGAAGGGGTCGCGCAGAACATCCCACGAGTGGTGGCCGAGAGCGGCTCGCGGGTCCTGATCGTGACCGACCGGATTCTCCTGGGGCAGCCGGGCGTGGCCGAGATCGTGGCCGCCGTGCGGGAGAAGGTCGAGGCCGTCGCGGTGTTCTCCGACGCGACCCCGGACGTGCCACTCACCGATGTCGACCTGGCCGTCTCGGCCGCCGCCGAGGTGGACGCCGACGTCATCCTCGCCATCGGCGGCGGCACGGTGATCGACCTCGCCAAGATCGTCGGCGTCATCCGGCGCCACGGTGGGACGCCACGCGACTTCTACGGCGAGTCGAAGGTGCCCGGGCCGACGTTTCCCCTCGTCGCGGTCCCGACGACGTCCGGCACCGGCTCCGAGCTCACCCCCGTCTCGGTGTTGACCGACCCGGACCGCGCGCTGAAGGTGGGGGTCTCCAGCGTCCACATCGTGCCCGACTTCGCCATCGTCGACCCCGAACTCACCTACACCTGCCCCGCGACCGTCACCGCCCACTCCGGCATCGACGCGTTCTGCCACGCGGTGGAGAGCTACACCGCGCGGCCCCGGGCCCACGCACCACGCGACCCGGTGGAGCAGGTGTTCCTCGGCCGCAACCCGGTCACCGACCACTACGCGCTCCGGGCCGCCGAGCGGATCGCCCGCAGCCTGCGTCGTGCCGTCCGGGACGGCGGCGACACGGACGCGCGCGCGGACATGTCCTACGGGTCCATGCTCGCCGGGCTCGCCTTCTCCCACGCGGGCAACGCGGCCCCGCACGCTCTCCAGTACCCGATCGGCGCGGCCACCCACACGCCGCACGGCCTGGGCGTCGGGCTGCTGCTGCCGTACGCGCTGGACGCGGCCAGGGATGCCATCGTCGACCGGCTGGCCGTCCTCGCCGGGGCGTGCGGGCTCGACGTGGCCGACGCCTCGGACGCCGAGGCCGCGGACGCGTTCCTCACCTGGCTCGACGGCCTCCTCGCCGACATCGGCATCCCTGCCACGCTGGCGGACATCGGCGTGGCCCGCGCCGACCTCCCGCGCTTCGCCGAGATGGCCGGTGGCGTCACCCGCCTGATCCAGAACCATCCCGGCCCGACCGACACCGCCAGCCTGACCGCGATCCTCGAGGCGGCCTGGACCGGGGACCGGACCCGACACGTCCGGGCTCCGGGCTGAGACGGTGACCGGCCCGGAGACCGGCAGCCGGATCGGCAGCCACCGCGACACTCGCGCGCGGTCAGGTGGTCGGCGATGGCGGTGACGGTCGGTTGGTGGCACCGCAGCGCCGCCGGGAGCACGGTGCCGAGCAGGGTGTGCGAGTCGGCTTCGTCAAGCGCCCTGCCGGGGGCGGGGGCGACTCGCGCCCCCGCCCCCGTCGCACCGGCCGGTCAGCCCGTGCGCCACTTCTGGTTGGCCGTTCCGGCGCAGTCCCAGAGCTGGAGCCTCGCGCCGTCGTTGCCGTTCGCGTCCTTGATGTCGACGCACTTGTTGGCCTGAAGGTTGACCAGGTCTCCGGCCCCGTTCAGGGTGAACTGCTGGGCGCCGGTGCCGTTGCAGGTGTAGAGCTGCACCACCGCTCCGTTCGCTGTCGACCCCGCGTCGATGTCCATGCACTTGTTGTTCTGGCTCTTCAGCGCCGTGCCGCTGAACGTCCACTTCTGCGCGTTGGTGTTGTTGCAGTTCCACATCTGCAACGGCGCGCGGTCGACGAAGTTGGAGCTCGGCACGTCGATGCACTTGTTGTTCCAGGTGCTGACCACGGGCACCCCGGTGGTCGGGTTGCCGCCGGAGAACGGGCTGAGGATCAGCCCGGCCGCACGTGGGTCGCCGTCGTGCACCAGCGACTCGAATCCGCCGACGTCGTCGAAGGCGAATGCGTATGCCCGGCCGTCGGTCATGTTGGCGTGGATCAGGCGGGCGTACTGGTTGGTGGGGCTGTTGCGGTAGAAGTCGGCGGCGTTGGTGGTGGGCTGGGTGTCGATGGTGCCGAGCGTGCCCCGGTTGAGCGCGGCGCAGAGCGTACGCGAGATCGGGCCGACCACCTGGTCGTTCGGCGCGGGCAGGTCGCCGTCGCAGCCCCAGACGCTGGCCGAGGAGGGCCGGTTGAAGGAGGCGACCACCTGGCCGCTGCCGTTGGTGAAGGTCATGGTGTTGCCCGACGTACGGCCGTAGTACCTGATGGCCGGCTGGTCGGCGAAGGGCACCACGGTCAGGGTCTTCGCGGTGTACGCGTTCCACGCGGAGGCGACGTAGGAGTCCAGGTAGGTGGTGCTCAGCAGGCCGGCCGCGGCCGCCTTGCCCGGAGCCAGGACGCGCAGCACGGTCCCGTCGGAGCGGGTGTGGACGGTGTTGGCCCAGCCCGGCTGCGCCCGGATCCCGTCGATGACCGCGTTGCGGCCGTTGGCCACCACGTCGCCGGTGCGCTTGGTGACGCCGTTGGCGCCGGTCACGGTGACCGCGTGCGGGATCGCGAACATGTCGACCTGAGAACTGTTGAGCCACAGGCCGGAGTCGTTGTAGGTGAACTCGCTCCAGTCGAAGAGGATGTCGCGGTTCGCGTCACCGGCCGCCCAGGGCGCGGGCTGCACCAGCCCGTCCGGGGTGAGGAAGAACTTCAGCTTCTGCCCGAGGGCGAAGTAGACCCGGCCGGAGAAGCCACGGGGGAACTGGAGGGTGGTGCTGCCGCCGTTGCCGGGGCCCGGTATGGAGACGTCCGGCGCGGGCGACGGCGGGATCTGGCCGCCGGTCCACGGCGCGAAGGCGCCGCCGGAGGTGACGTAGCCGAGCCGGCCGGTGGACAGCTGGACGCCGATGACATAGAGGTAGACCGCGTCGCTGCGGCCGGTGGTATTGGTGACGGTGACGGGCAGCAACGCCGGTCCGACCGCGTGGGCGGGCGTGGCGACGACGGCGGCCGCGAGGCCGGCGAGCAGTGCGGACGCGGCGGCAAGCAGCTTTCTTCGGAGACGCATGGCGACACCTCGCTGGAGACGGGACGGGAGAGCGCTCTCTCAGCAGGGTCCGATTGTTAACAATGTTTGTCAATAGGTGCTTGCTTCAGCCCGCCCTCGCCGACGGTCACGTCGTGCGCGACGGCGACCCCCGCACGGGTGACCTGGCCGGGTGGCCGCCGGCGCAGCGGTGCTGCGCCGGTGGCCACCCGGGGACCGGTCAGAGACCGGCCGCGTGGGCGGCGGTGGTGCCGCCGACCACCGGAAGAACGATCTTGCTGCTCTTCAGTGCGACGTTGATGTTCGCGGCGGTGGTGTCCGCCTGGCTGGAGTACTGCGGGTAGCTGGCCACGATGATCACGCCGATCCGGTGGCCCGGCTTGAAGACGTAGTCCTCCGGCAGCAGCGGGAAGGTGAAGTTGTACGACTCCCCCACCACCAGCGGCACGGCGGTGCGGATGGACTGCCGGTTCTGGGCGTCCATGATGCCCTTGGTGACCAGCTCGTAGTCGGCCGTGGCGACCCGCTTGGCGGTCTGCTTGTAGCAGCCGTCGTCGGTCGGGCTGTTCAGCCCCCAGCAGTCCTCGGTGGCCAGGGTGATGATGCCCTCGCCGGAGGCCCGGTGCGCCACCCGCTCGTCGGTGCCGTAGTCGACCAGGATCGCCCCGAAGTTGGTGTCGGTCTGGTCGGCCGAGGCCCGCAGCTGCACCGTCGGCGTGCCCGAGATGTGCAGGGGCGCGGTCAGCGGCGCGGACAGGAACGCCAGCCGGTTCGGCTGCACCGTGTCCGGGTTGAGGATCATCGTGTTCTGGCTCTGGGTACGGCTGTCCTGGAACACGCCGGTCGCCGGCTTGGCCGTCGGCACCAGCTTCAGGCCGCCGGCCCCGGTGGTGCCGGGCTGGAGGAACACCTCGGTGTCGGCCTTGCCGGGGATCGGCCAGTCGGCGTGGGTCTCCCACACGTCGGCGGCCCGCTCCAGGTCGACCCGGGGCTCGTCCATGATCCCGTTGGCCACCCCGTGCAGCCAGAAGTCGAACCACCGGTGCAGGGTGGACACCCAGACCGCGCGGCGCGAGTCGAACGGGTCGACGTGCCCCTCCTGGGAGAGCCACAGCTTACGCGGGACGTTGTTCTCCGCCAGGGCGTACCAGAACTTGCTGAAGTGGTCCGGGCGGACGTTGTCGTCGTTGAGACCGTGGTAGAGCAGCACGCTGGCGGTCATGTTGGGGACCTTCTTGACGTAGCTGCGCTCGTTCCAGAAGGCGGTGTAGTCGCCGTGCTCGTCGCCGTCGGCGGCGGCCATCGCGTCGCGCACCGGCTTGCAGTAGTCCCGCCGCTCCGGGTTGGTGACGGTGTTGGCCAGCGACGCCACGTAGCTGTTGCCCCGGGTGACCACCCCGTTGCTGCGCACGTAGTCGTAGTACTCGGTGGGACCGCTGATCGGCACCACCGTGGTCAGGCCCTTGACGCCGGTCACCGCCGTCGCCATGGCCAGCGAGCCGTCGTACGACTTGCCGATCATGCCCGACTTGCCGTTGTGCCAGTCGGCCGTGACCACCTGGCCGGCCGCGTTGCGCGCGGTGGCCCGGCCGTTGAGCCAGTTGATCGCCTGCTTGGCGCTGAGATTGTCCTGGTTGGCGTTGGTGGTGGGGCAGCCGGTGGAGTTGTTGGTGCCCACCATGTCCAGCAGGATCACCGCGTAGCCGCGCGGCACGAAGTAGTTGTCGTAGAACAGCGGCCACCTGTCGAGCAGGCCGTCGCCGTCCAGGTCGGCCTTGCACTCGGACTCGTTGCCCCGGCAGACCGTCGAGTAGTAGGGGCTGGCGTCCATGATGACCGGCACCTTGAGCCCGTTCGCGGTGGCCGCCGGTCGCATCAGGTCGAACGCGATGATGTCGCGCAGACCGTCGTTGTCGCTGTCGAAGGTGGAGTCGATGAACAGGCGTTCCCGGATGGCGTCGGCGTAGCCGAACACCGGCTGGGTGACCCCGTCCTGGACCACGATCGCCGGTGCGTCCGACGCCGCCACCGCCCGTGGCGCCGCGCCCAGGGCGGCGAGCAGCACCGCGGCCAGTACGGCCGCCCCGGCGCGAAGGGGTGTTCCCGTTGCAGCCATGCAGTCTCCTTGAATGTCCCGAGAACCGCACGCTATGGGCCGACCGACCGGCACCACCACCTGCACCTGTAGGAACTTTTCCCACGCCGCTCCGACGACGCCGACGCGACGAGCCCGACGGCGGTGTGCCGCGCCGGTCAGTCCCGGTAGCCCCACTGCCGCAGCGGCTTGTCCAGCACCCGTTCCACGGCGGCGAGCTGCGCGTCGCCCAACTCCTCGTGGTAGGCGGCCTGCCGACCGGCGTGGAACCGGTACCGTCCGAAGCCCTTCTCGAACGCCGGCGACCAGTCCAGGTCGAGGAAGTCGAGCATCCGGGCCACCTCGCCGCGCGGGTCGGCGAGCAGGTCCTCGTAGCGCACGTCGAGCCACTGCGCCTCGGGGTGCGCCGCGCGGGCCTCGGCGAAGGAGTCCATCAGCATCTTCCAGCCCAGCGCGGCGAGCACCGGGAACGACCTGTCGTACTCCTCCCATTCCCGGCGCAGGTCGGTCGGCAGTGGGCCGAGGAACCAGTTGTCCGGCCCTCGCCAGCCGTCCCACCAGCCCATCTGGAGCCAGGAGTTGGTCACCGCCCGGCCGTCGCGGACCACGTTGACCACCCGCAGCTCCGGGTAGCCGGCCCGCAGGAACCCGGTCCTCGGCCAACCGGTCACGTGGTGCAGCAGCAGCCGGCAGCCCTGCCGGGCGATCCGGGCGTCGAAGAAGGCGCGCAGCCGCCGCCGCAGGTACGGGGTGAGATCCTCGGCGGTCAGGTCCCGGCACGGGCGGGAGAACCCGGCAAGCACGTGCCGGTCCAGCAGGTGGTACGCCTCCGACGGGGCGACCCGCAGCCGGCCCTTCTCCAGCAACCGGCGGCTGTGCCGCAGCGAGGTCATCCCCGCCGGGCGGGGCGCGGAGCGCCGGTACAGCGGGCCGTTGAGCCGGCCGGTCAGGTTGAGCCGGGACAGCTTGTCGTCGACACCGGAGACGAACCCGACCCCGGGGTGCCGGGACAGCAGCTCCTGCACCAGGGTCGACCCGCACCGCCCGGTGCCCACCACCACCGCCAACATCGCTCAACCCTCCTCGTGCCGGGCCGGCCCCGACCGCCCGACGCCCACCGGCCGCCCACCGGCCGCAGCCGGCCGACCCTGCGCGGGCCGCCCGTCGCCCGCCGACCGGTCGGCCCCCGCCGGGCCCGGGGCACCCCGCCGCCACGGGTAGCCGAACCGGCGCAGCCCCGCCGCGGTCAGCACGGTGACCAGCGCGTACGACCAGCGGGACAGGTCGCGCCGCCACTGCACGTCAGCGGTGATCGGCACCGGACCGGTCCGGTGCCGGGACGGGTTGCCGGCCACCGAGTGCGTCGGCGTCAGCCGGACCGTCGCCGGGCCGGTGAACGGGCCCCCGTCGGGGTCGACCCCGGCGAAGTCGGCGATCCGGCGCAGCGTCCCCTCCGGGTCGGCGGTCAGGTCCTCGTAGCGCACCCGCAGGTAGCCCTCCGGGGCACTGTCACCCCACAGCCGGACGGTCACGGTGTTCCACACCAGCCAAAGCAGGGCCGCCTTCCATGCCGGCGGCCGGCTCATCAGCTCCGGATCGGTGTCGCCGTCGAGCCCCCGGCGACGACGCCAGGAGAAGGCGGTGGCCCGGGGGTCGCGGACCAGGTGCAGCACCCGCAGGTCGATGCCGGGCAGCGCGCCGACCAACGCGCCGTACGGGGGCAGCTTCGACGAGTCGACCACCACCCGGGCCCCGGTGTGCCGGGCCACGGCCGCGTACAGGTCGGCCAGCGCCGCGTCGTCGGGATGTGCGGGCACCGGCCGGACCCCCCGCCGGTGGCGACGCAGCAGCGCCGGCAGCCCGCGCATCCGCAGCCGGCCCCGCAGTCCGGCGGCGATCGTGGCGGCCCGCTCCACCGGCAGTTCCCGGGCCACCGCGCGCCACAGCGGGCAGTCCCGCAGCGGCCGGCCGCAGCCGCACGGCCGGTTCTCCACCTCGCCGCGCTGCCACAGGTAGCGCAGCTCCCCGGCGGCGAAGGCCCCCGGGTACTGCCCGAGGACGGTGGTGACCAGGGTGCTGCCGCTGCGTCCGCTGCCGGCCAGGTAGAGCACCCGCACCGGCGGGTTCACACCGGCTCCCGCACGGTCCGCGCGGCGGTCGCGTAGACCTCCCGCAACCGGGTCAGGTGCGCCTGCGGGGAGAAGTCCCGCTCCACCCGCGCCCGGCCGGCCCGCCCCATCCGGTACGCCCGCGCCGGGTCGGCGAGCACCCGGGCCAGCCCGGCGGCCAGCGCGACCGGATCGTCGGCGGGCACCACCTCGCCGTCCACCCCGGCGGTGACCAGCTCGGGCAGCCCGCCCAGGTCGGAGGCGACCACCGGCACCCCACAGCCGTACGCCTCCAGCACCGCCATCGGCTGGTTCTCGTTCCACCGGGACGGCACCGCCACCACCGTGGCCGAGCGGACCAGCTCGTGCAGCCGGGCCTTGTCCAGCCGGCCGTGGAACCGGACCCGGCCGGGGGCCCGCCGCCGGGCCAGCTCGGTCAGCCCGTCGCGGGCCGGGCCGTCCCCGGCCACCTCCAGCACGACGTCGTCGGGCAGTCGGGTGAGCGCCTCGATGAGCACGTCGACGCCCTTCTCCGGGGCCAGCCGGCCGGCGAAGACCACCGGCCCGCCGGGGGCCGCCTTCACCGCCGTCGCGGCGACGTCGACGAAGTGCGACACCACGTGCATCCGGTCGGGGAAGACACCGGCCCGGCGCATCACGTCGGCCAGGAACCGGCTGGGGCTGACGAACGCCTGCACCGGCCCGTACGCCCGGGTGGTGCGGTGCAGCCAGGACTCGACGGCCAGCAGCGAGCTGGCCCCGAACGATCCGTCCTTGCAGCGGCGACGGGCCGCGCGCAGCGGACCGCCGGTCACGCAGGCGTCGCAGACCGCCCCCCGGTCGAGCATCTGGTAGCTGGGGCAGGCCAGCTTGTAGTCGTGCAGGGTCATCACCGCCGGCACCCGGGCGGCCCGCACCGCCGCCAGCACCGACGGGGAGAGCTGGTGGTAGATGTTGTGCAGGTGCACCACGTCGGGTCGGAACTCGTCGAGCACCCGGGCCAGGCCACGCCGGCTGGCCGGCGACCAGATCATCCGGGCCGCCACCGCCGCCCGGCGGCCCGCGCCGCGCGGCGCTGGGTCCAGCTCCACCCGGGGCGGGAAGTGCCGGGCGTACGGGGTGGGGGCGTCGTTGTCCGGGTGGGTCATGCCGAAGAAGGCCACCTCGTCGCCGTCGCCCCGTTGCAGCTCGGCGACGTCGAGCAGGTAGCCCTCGGCGCCGCCGCGCCGGTAGAGGAACTTGTTGACATGGAGGACACGCATCGGCCCGCTCCGGGGGTGGCTGCTGCGGTTCGTCGGGGTCCAGGGGTGGGGTGGTCGCCCCGGACGGCAGCGGTGACCAGGGGCCCCACCGTATGCACCAGCCACGTCGTGAGTCCAGCTCATGATCCCCAAGCTGACCACACGGCCCATCGCCGGTCGACCACACGGCCACGTGGCCACCCGTGATGATCTGCCGGTACCGTGTGCCCCACCCCGCCTGACGTGCCCGAGGAGGACCGGTGCCCCACCCCGACGAGCCCTCGGCGCTGGCGTACACCGCCCGACGGGTCCGCCGGCACCTGCGCTGGGCGCGCACCGAGGGCGTCCGGCGGCTGATCGAGGAGGACCGGCTCGACCCGGTCGACCGGGCCCGCACCGCGCTGGCGAAGTGGCGCTGGCGGCGGGCCCATCCCGGGCCGCCCGGCCGGGCCGTCCCGGTCTACCTGGTGGGCCTGCAACGCTCCGGCACCAACATGCTGACCCGGGGGCTGGACGCCGACCCGTCGGTGGAGGTCCGCAACGAGAACGACCGGGCCGTGTTCCACCGCTTCCGGTTGCGCCCCGACCCGGTGCTCGGCGCCGTCATCCGCCGCAGCCGGCACCGGTACGTGCTGGTCAAGCCGCTGTGCGACACGCACCGGGTGGACGAGTTGCTCGGCCTGGCCGGGGTCGCGCCGGGGCGGGCGCTGTGGGCGTACCGGGACGTCGACGACCGGGCCCGCTCCGAGGTGGCGAAGTTCGGCGACGCCAACCTGCGGGCGCTGCGGGCGATCGCCGACGGCACGATCGGGGACCGCTGGCAGGGGCAGCGCCTGGACGCGCCGATGCGGGACCTGGTCGCCGGCTTCGACTACGACCGGATGACCCCGCACACCGCCGCCGCCCTGTTCTGGTACGTGCGCAACTCGTTGTACTTCTCCCTCGGGCTGGCCGACCGCCCGGACACCCTGCTCTGCTCGTACGACCTGCTGGTCGCCGACCCGGCGGGGTCCACCCGGCGGCTGTGCGCCTTCCTCGACCTGCCGTACGACCCGGTGCTGCACGCGCACGTCGGCGCGCGCACCCCGGCGCGGCCCCGGCTGGAGATCGACGCCCGGGTACGGGCGCTCTGCACCACCCTGGCCGGGCGGCTGGACGCGGCGGCCGGCCGGCAGGAGGCGGTGGAGCATGGCTGAACCGCACACCCCGGCGGCGCGGGCGGGGGCGGCCCGGGGGCCGATCTTCCTGGTCGGCTGCCAGCGGTCCGGCACCACGATGCTGCGGCTGGTGCTCGACTCGCACTCCCGGGTCAGCTGCGGCCCGGAGACCCGGTTCCTGGCCGACATGCAACGCATCGTCGGGCGGGACTGGGAGCGGCTGGCCCGCTTCGGGTTCCCCCGGGAATACTGGCTGGGCCGCATCGCCGACTTCTTCGGCGGCATCCAGGCCGACTACGCCCGGTCCCGGGGAAAGACCCGCTGGGCCGACAAGACGCCGCTCTACGCGCTGTCCATCGACTTCCTGGCCGAGGTCTTCCCCGACGCGCAGTTCGTGCACGTCGTGCGGGACGGCCGGGACGTGGTGGTGTCGCACCGCAAGCGGTTCGGCTACTGGTCGGCGGTGAAGTGCGTGGTGAAGTGGCCGCGCTACATCCGCATCGCCCGCGCCTCCGGGGCCCGGCTGCCGGCCGACCGCTACCACGAACTGCGCTACGAGGAGACGGTCACCGACCCGGAGAAGGCCATGCGGGGCCTGTTCGAGTTCCTCGGCGAACCCTGGGAGGCGGGCGTGCTCGACTACGACGGCAAGCAGCACGACGTGGCGGGCAAGTACACCGCCGAGGCGGATCGTCGGCGGGCCGCCGCCGGCACCGACGCCCCGATCTACGGCTCCCGGGTCGGCACCTACCGCCGGGAACTGGACCCCTTCCTGCGGGTGCTGGTCCGGATCTTCTCCGGTGCCACCCTGCGCGAACTGGGCTACCGGTGAGCCGCCGGACCGGGCGGCGGGTGCTGCTCGCCGGGGTGCTGCTGGCCGCCCTGGTCGCCGGGGCGGCCTGTTCGGACGATCCCGCGCCCCGCCCGGCCCCGTCGGCGACCGGCCCGTCGGCGGCCACCCCGTCGGCCGGTGCCACCGGCGCGCCACCGGCCGGCGCGACGGCCCGCAACCCGTTCGGCGCGCACTGGGACTGGTCCCGCTACGACCAGTTCGTGCCCTACCTGGAGAAGCTCTCCGGCTCGGCGACGTATCACGAACTGAGCTGGTGCGACATCGAGAAGACCCAGGGCAGCCCGGACTTCTCGGCGGTGGACCGGATCGCCGAGCGCAGCCGGCAGCTCGGCATCACCCTGCACCTGAAGATCCGCACCGGGGTCTGCTGGGCCACCGGCGGGACGGCGAAGTTCACCCGGGGCCAGGCCAACAAGACCGAGTCGGCGATGCCCCGGGACCTCGCCGCCTACCAGGCGTTCGTCCGCGCCCTGGTGCAGCGGTACGCCCCGTACGGGGTCCGCGAGTACGCCATCGAGAACGAGGTCAACGCGCAGCAGTACTGGGCCGGCAGCCCCGAGGATTACCGCCGGCTGGTCACCGCCGCCGCCGAGGCGATCCGGTCGGCCGACCCGCAGGCCACGGTGGTCGACTCGGGCATGAGCAGCGTGGCGTACGGAATGGGGGTGGCCGACCGGCTGCTGCGGGCCGGGCAGCCGGACCAGGCCGTCGCCGCCTACCAGGCGTACTTCCAGCGGCGGATCGGCACCCGGGGGCGGCTGATCCCGGCGGTCGCCGACCCGGCGGCGTTGCGCGCGGCGCTGGACAACACGCAGAACTCCCGCAACCTGGCCTACCTGGCGGTCACCGAGAAGCTGCTCGACGACCGGGTGGTCGACGTCCGGCAGCTGCACTTCTACGAGCACTTCTCCGGGGTGCCGGCGCTGCTGGACTACCTGCGCGCGGAGACCCCGCCCGGGGTGCCGGTGCAGGCGTGGGAGGTCGGCCAGTTCTGGAAGGACGGCGCGGACGACGCCGCGGCCCGGGGCGACGAGATGGTCAAGGTGGTCAGTCTGCTGGTCGCCGGGGGCATCCACGAGGTGCTCTGGCTGCCGCTGGCGTACAACCCCGACAACCGGGCCGGCGCGGAGGTCCGCTACGGCCTGCTCGACCCGGACGGCACCCAGCGGCAGGCCGGCGCGATGATGGCCGCCCTGGCGGCGGCGGCCCGGGACGCGACCGTCGAACCCGTGAACGCCAAGGGGCTGACCGGGGTGGCCTTCCGCCGGGGTGCGGAGAGCACGCTGGTGGTCTGGTCGACCACCGGGGGCACCGTATCGCTGCCGGCCACCGCCGGGGTGACCGGCGGCCCGGTCGGTGCCGACCCGGCCGCCCGCACCGGCGCGCTGCCGATCGGGCCGAGCCCGGTGCTGCTGCGCGCGAACGGCGACCCGGCCGGCGTCCTCGCCCCGATCCGCTGACGCGGTGGCCGTTCACCAGGTGCGGGGCCAGCCGAGCAGGGCGGCGAGGCGGGCGTTGTGCGGGGCGAAGACGGCACTCAGTTCGGCCCGCAACTCGGCGGTGAGCTGGGACGGGCCGGTGTCCGCCCGGCGGGTGTGCCGGGCGAACTCCGCCGGGGCGTACGGGGCCAGCCCGAGGAACCGCAGCACGCCCGCGTAGGCGGTCGCCGGGTCGGCGTACAGGTCCTCGCTGCGGATCACGTGCAGCCGTTCGGCGGGCAGGTGGGCGTACCAGCGGTCGAGCTGCTCGGCGTAGCGGCCCCGGGCGGCGTAGGAGAAGTTGCGCAGCGCGTGGTGGGCCGCCGGGGTGTCCGGCCCGTCGGCCAGCGCTGCGGCCAGCCGCCCCGGCTCGGCGGCGAGCGCCTCGGCGAAGCCCAACGGCTCCAGCCCGTACGAGCGGGTGTGCAGGTAGTGCGAGTAGGCCCGCTCGACCGGGTCGCGCAGCAGCGCCACGAACCGGGCCTCGGGCAGCGTCGCCGCCACCCGGGCCGGCACGCCGGGGTGGAACAGGTAGTAGGGGCTGGCCTCGAAGCTGCGTCGGCCGGGGGCGGCCGGTGGGAAGTGCGCCCGGTACCAGCGCGGCCCCCGACCGTAGTGCAGGCTGAAGAACTGGAGTTCCTTGCCGGTGGCGGCCCGCACGTCGGGGTGCGCGGCGAGGTAGTGGTGCAGCGAGGTGGTGCCGCACCGCTGCCCGCCGATGATCAGGAAATCGGGCAGCGCGCCGACCGGACCGGGCCGCGCCGCCCGCGCCCAGGCGCGGGTGCCGCGCACCATCCGGCGCAGTCGGTCCACGGTGGCCCGCCGCGGCCCCGCGCTCACCGCGACACCGCCCGGCCGGCCTGGTCGACGGCCGGGGCGGGACCGTCCCCGGCGGCATCGGGCGGGCCGCCGCGACGGCGTCGGCGGGCCAGGGTGCGCAGCACCATCACGTCCTCCCGGCTGAGGCCCAGTGCCAGCACGGTCCCCAGGTAGACGGCCACGATCGCGGTCAGCCCGGCGGCCGGCCGCCCCGGCCAGCCCGGCACCAGCCAGCGCACCAGCAGCCCGGCGAGCAGCGCGGCCACCCCGGCGGCCAGCCCCTTGGCCATCCCGACGGTGAACGGCAGCGCGCCGGTCAGGTGGCGGACCTGCACCACCCGGGCGACGTTGACCACGATCAGCGAGGCGCTCCACGCCGCCGCCGCGCCGACGATCCCGTACGCCGGGATGAGCCACAGGTTGAGCAGCACGTTGAGCAGCAGGGCGGCCAGGTTGTCGGCCATGTTGAGGGCCACCCGGCCGGACATGTTCAGCACCGTGCCACACGGGCCGGTGGCCGCGTTGACCAGCTGGCCGAGGGCGAGGATCACGGTCACCGCCGCGCCGGTGGCGACCTCGCCGCCGAAGACGCGCAGCAGGTCGCCGGGGAGGACCAGCAGCGCCACGAACGCCGGCAGCGACAGCCGGACCACCCAGCCGGTGGCCACCGCGTAGACCCGGCGGACGTCGTCGAGGTCCCCCCGGTGGTAGAGGTGCGCCAGGTACGGCCCGAACGCGGCGTTGACCGGCGCGAGGACGAAGATGGCGACGGTGACCAGCCGGGTGGCGACGTTGTAGACGCCGATGTCCGGGTTGGCGAAGAAGCCGAGCAGCAGGGTGTCGACCCAGATCAGCCCGGTCGACGACAGCGACGACACCCAGCTGACCGTGGAGAAGCGGAACAGCTCCCCCGGCCGGTGCACCGGGCGGGCCGACGGCACCCGGCGCACCAGCCGGCCCAGCGCCAGCAGGGCGAGCAGGGCGGCCGACCAGCCGGCCACCACCAGCGCCCAGAAGGCCCCGGTCAGCCCCACCCCGGTGCCCAGGGCGAGCGCGGTGAGCAGCAGTCGGGCGCCCGGCTCGTAGAGCTGGCCGATGAAGGTGAACGGCCGCTGGGTACGCCAGCCCCGGGTCGCCGCGAGGGCCGCCTCGCAGACCGTCGAGGCGGGCAGGGTGAGCGCGACCAGCCGCAGGCCGGTGACCAGCCCCGGGTCGTGCAGCCGGTCGGCGAGCCAGGGTGCGCCCGCCGCCAGCGCCCCGGCGAGGACGACCGACGAGCCGGCCGAGACGGCCAGTCCCAACCGGATGGTGCCGCGCAGCGCCGGGGCGTCCGCGTCGGCCAGGTGCACCGCCACGAACCGGGTGAGGCCGGCCCGGAACCCGGACAGCGACAGCAGCCCGGCCAGCGACAGCACCGCGTAGCACTGGGCGTACCGGCCGACCTCCCGGATGCCCAGCACCCGCGCCAGCAGCAGCATGATCAGGAAGACCGCCGCCTGGCTGAGCAGGGCGCCGAGCAGGTTGAGCCCGCCGCCCCGGGCCATTCCCCGGACGTGCTGGTCGCCCCGCGCGGACCCTTCCGGCACCCCCGCCTACCGGTGCCGGGAGTTCTGCTCGGCCACGGTCGCCGTGACGGCCGGCAGCACCACCGTGTCGTCGCTGCCGCGCCCCCCACCGGCCGGAGCCGCCCGACCGACGGCCGACGGCTGGCCGGCCCGGCGGCTGCGCGACAGCCACTCCAGCACCGCGACCAGGAGCACGGCCAGCAGCAGGCCGGCGCCGAGCACCGGGAGCACCAGGCCGACCAACGCCTTCACCCGGGACACCGGCTGCACCTCGCCGACGCTGGTCACCTTCTCCGGGTCGGCGGCCTGGGACTGGGCGCGGGCCTGTTGCAGCCGCTGCCGGGCCGAGGCCAACGCGCTGGCGGCGCTGTCCCGTTGCGCGATCAGCGCCTGGTAGTCGGGCAGCTTCGGGCCGAGCCCGTCGAGCCGCTTCTGCCCGGCGCTGATCGACTCGGCGGCGGCGTCGGCCCCCCGGGAGTTGCCGACCGCCTGCATCTGCAACTGCTGCTGACGCAGGCTGGCGATCTCCTGGAGGGTCGACTGGTAGAGCTTGTCCGGCTGGCTGACCTTGTTGGCCTTCTCCCAGTCGTTGATCGCCCGGGTGGCGGTGGTCAGCTCGTCGGTGGCCGTCTTCACCTCGTCGGTGGCGATGCCGACCTGGCTGGCGAAGAGAAAGGCCAGGGCCCGCTTGCCGGTCGAGGCGAGCACCGGGTCGACCGTGGACCGGTCGGCGGCGGTGTAGGTCACGGTGAGCTGGCTGCTCGCGCCGACCTGCTTGACCGCCAGCCCGCCGCGCAGCGTGTCGGCGGGCACCCCGGTGTCGGCCGCCACCTGGTCGACCACCTGCGGGGAGGTCACCGCCGCGGCGAAGGCCGCCGCGAACTGGTTGGCCGCCTGGGTGCCGGTGTACTGCTGGGCCGCGCTGCCGCCGACCAGGGCGGGCGCGGCGACGTACGAGGTGGCCGCGTACTGCTGCGGGCCGAGCAGGACGACCAGCGCGGCCGCCGCCCCGGCCACCAGCGGAATGCCCACCAGCAGCCAGAGTCGACGCCGCGCGACCCGCAGATAGTCGACGATCTCCACCCTGCCGCTCCCCACTGCTCGTTGCTTCATCGGTTGTGCCACCCGGTGCCCACCGGTCGGGGCGTCGCCACCCGGGTCGGCTCGGCCGGTAGCCCCCGGGCGACCGCGCCGGCTGCCGCGGCGAACGCCGCGAAGTACCACAGGGTCACCACGTTCGAGATCACGTTGGACGCCGCGCTGACCGCGACGAAGGCGACCGCGCAGCCCAGGAAACCGATCGCGATCCCCCGGCCGAGGCTCCCCGGTGGGGCCCGGCGCAGCGCGTTCAGCCCGGTGTGCAGACACAGCGCCAGCATCGCCAGGTACGCCAGCAGCCCGGCCAGCCCGGTCTCCACGTACGCGCGCAGGAAGTCGTTGTGTGGCTTCTTCGCCTCGTCGGCCTCGAACTTGGTCATGTTGGGGCCGATCCCGGTGACCGGGTTGCGGTTGGCCAGCGACACGATCTCCGACCAGTAGCCGACCCGCCAGGCGAGGGTGTTGCCGGTCGGGCCGCCGCCCACGGCGGTGCTGTCGGCGAGCTGCCCGAAGCGGTGCGCCACGCTCGGCAGCAGGGCCACCCCGGCCACCGCGACCAGGCAGAGCGCCACCAGCATCCGCCGGCTGCGGTGCAGCACCGCCACCACCAGCAGGCCCAGTCCCGCGCCGAGGATCGCGCTGCGGGTGTTGGTGAGCAGCAGGAACAGCAGCGACGCGGCGAGCAGCGCGCCGAGGCCGAGCCGGAGCCGGCGGCTCAGGTAGCGGTAGATGCCGAACCCGAAGATCACCATGAACATCAGGTAGCGGCCGAAGGTGGTGGACTGGCCGAACGGCCCGCTGATCCGGGTGAAGCCCCCCTTGACCTCGGCCGGTGGGTGGCCGAGCAGGGACAGCACGACGGTGTAGCCGACCGCCAGCGCCAGCGAGGCGTACGCGGCGAGCAGCACCCGGCGGACCGCCGGCAGGTCCGGCATCAGTTGCTCCAGGACCACGAACATCACCACCACGGTGCCGATCCGCAGCGCCTCCAGGGCGCTGGGCACCGGCTGGGCGGCCCCCGCCGCGCTGACCAGGGAGGTGGCCCCGACCAGCAGCATCGCCACGCCGAGCGGCGAGCCGCGCAGCCGGCCCCGCTGGCGCAGCTGGGCGGCGAGCCAGAGCCCGGCGGCGAGCAGGAACAGGACCGCGAGGATCGTCGACGGATCCATCGCCCGGGTCGCCGCCGCGCCGTCGGCCCGGCCGGCCGTCGGGCCGCTGAGCTTGAACAGGTCGACGCAGGAGCGGACCGCCAGCATCAGCAGCACGTACGCCGCGAACCGGGTCAGCGCGAGCACGCCGACGGCCAGCCCGGCGAGGACCGCCAGGGGCAGCACCGCGCCGACCCGGCCGCCACCGGTGGCGGCCAACCCGACGGCGACCGCCGCCACGGCGCAGAGCAGGGCCGCGCCGACGGTCAGCAGGCGGGCGGTCGGATCACCGGCGGCCCACCGGCGCCGCCCGTCGGCGGGCAGGGCGAGGTCACTCTCCGTGCCGTGTCGCTGTCCGTCCACCGCTCGCCGACCACTCGTTTCCAGGGAACTGTTGCCGGTCGCCGCCGACGGCCGGAAGGACGGCCTAATCTAACGGTCGCCGAGGTCGGGAGACATGGGCCGTTACGCCGACCGTGGGCGACCCAACGTCCGGTTCCCCCCGGCGGGGGGCGCGCAGAGCCAGCGAGAAGTAGAGTTCCTCCAGCTCACGGGCGGCGGCGTCCCAGCTGTACTCGGCGAGCACCCGGTCCCGCAGCAGCGCGGCGCCGGCCCGTTCGGCAGGCAGATCGGCGGTCACCGTGTGCAACGCGCGGCGCAGGTCGTCGACGTCGCCGTCGCGGAACAGCCGCTGCCCCGGGCCGTCGCGGTCGAGCATCTCGCGGTGGGGTTCGATGTCGCTGGCCACCACCGGCAGGCCGTACGAGGCGGCCTCCAGCACGGTCAGCGGCAGCCCCTCCAGGCGGGACGGCTGCACGAAGGCCGCCGCGTGCGAGTACAGCTCGGCCAGCACGTCGCCGTAGACGAAGTCGGTGAACACGATACGCGGGTCGTCAGCGGCGGCGGCGCGGAGCTGGGCGACGTACCCGTCGGTGAAGGCCGAACCGCCGACGATGGCCAGCCGCAGGTCGGTCGGCAGCTGACGGAACGCCCGCACGAGCAGGTCGGCGGCCTTCTCCGGGACGAGCCGGCCGACCAGCAGCAGATAGTTGCCGGGGCGCAGGCCGAACCGGGACAGTTCCCGGGGCGGCAGGTGGGTGGGGGCGACCACCCCGTTGGGGATGTAGCGGGCGGGCCGGCCGAACCGGCTGGCGTAGTGCGCGGCCAGGCCCCGCGACACGGTCACCCGGGCGTCGGGCAGGTGCCCGCTGAGCCGGTACGCGGTGCCGAGCACGGCCCGCGCCGCCCGGCCCCACTTGTCGCGCTGGTTGTCCAGCCCGTGCACGGTGAGCACCACCCGGGCCCGGGAGGCGTACCGGGCCAGCGGCGCGGTCAGCACCGGGCCGAGGCCGTGGTAATGCACGATGTCGGGGCGCTCGGCCAGCGCCGCCACGGTGGAGGTGGCCGAGTGCACGATGGCGTCGAGGTGCTTGCTGGACACGGTGCGGGCCCGCCGTAACCGGATGCCCCGGTGCCGGGTCTCCTCGACCGCGCCGTAGCTGTCCCGGCAGTAGACGGTCACCTCGTGGCCGAGGCCGGCCAGCCGGCTGGCCATCTCCTCGACGTGCCGTTCGATCCCCCCGTAGGTGGCCGGCACGCCCTTCTGGCCGATCATCGCCACCCGCAGGGGGCGCCAGCCCGGCGGGCAGGTCACGCCCGGCCCCGGGCGGTCGGGGCGAGGCTGTCCCCCTCGGTCGGCGGCATCGTTACGGAACGGCACGGTCCCCCCTCGTTTTCGCTGCGTGCCGGGGCGGGGCGTGGCCCCCGGGCGCACGGGACGCTAGATCATCGACGATCGGCCGGCCACTGGCCGGTCAGTCAGACCTGGCCGGCCACCGTCGCCACCGGCCGGTACGGGCACCTACGGGTGCCGCCCGGCCGGGTGCCGGTGGCCGCCCCGGTGCCGGTGCGACGCCGGGAGGACGGAGTCTCCGTCCTCCCGGCGTCCGGGCGGTGACGTCAGGAGGTCGGGCCGCCGAACTCCACCCAGTTGAGGTTGAACAGGCTGGTCGTGGGTCCGCCGGAGACGGGCTTGAAGACCAGGTAGAGCGCGTGCGTGCCGGCCGCCTGGCTGACCGGGAAGGTCTGGCTGGCCCAGGCGCTGGTGCCGGTGGTCGCGTTGAGCGTCGCGCTGGTCACCAGCTCACCGGTCGGCGAGTCGAGCCGCAGCTCGACGATGCCGCGCGGGGTTCCGGCGGTGGCCGTGGAGCCACCGGCGTACCGGAAGGTGATCGTGTCGATCCCGCCCAGGTTGATCGGGTCGAGCGCGATGTGGTCGCCGTTGTCGATGCCGGCCACGTGCTGGCCGCCACCGGCGTCGGTGGTGTTCGCCAGGGTGACGCCCTGCTGAACCTGGGCGAACTCGGCCTGCTGCCGGAAGGTCTGCAGGACCACCTGGTCGAGGGAGGACAGCGCCGGCTGGCCGTTGGCGCCCTTGTCGGTGTAGGTGGCGCTGATCGCGCCGTACAGGTAGCCACCGGCGTGGTCGGCGCCGTCGGCCGGGGTCTCGAAGGAGCCGGAGCAGCCGTTGGCGTCGCTCATGCCGTGGCCGTGGGTGTCGTGGCCGAGCACGAACGAGACCGTGACCCGGCTGCAGTCGATCGGGCCGTCCTCGGGGTCGGTCACGGTGACCGTCCACGGCACGGTGTCACCCCAGTTGAAGAAGGTGCCCGACAGCGGCGAGGTGACCTTCACGGTGGGCGCGGTGTTGCCCACCGTGATCTCGCGGGTGAGCACCGCCGTCTTGCCGCTGGAGTCGGTGACCGTCAGCTTGGCGGTGAAGACGCCGTTGGTGGTGTAGGTGTGCGACGCGTCCCGCTGGGTCGAGTCGGTGGTGCCGTTGCCGTCGAAGTCCCAGGCGTAGGTGATGGTCTCACCCGGGTCCGCGTCGTAGGAGCCCTCGGCGGAGAACTGCACGGTCAGCGGCGCCTGGCCGGAGGTCGGGCTGGCGTGCAGCTCAGCCACCGGCGCCCGGGTGCCCTTGGCGTAGCGGATCACCGACAGCGCGGCGTCCGGGTTGGCCCGGAAGAAGCCGTCGCCGTACTCCAGCAGGTAGAGGTTGCCGTCCGGGCCGAACTCCATGTCCATCGGGTTGTCGAAGACGAAGCCCGGCAGGAACTGCTCCACCCCGACCAGCTTGCCGCTGCCGTTGGTGCGCATCATGAAGATCTTGTCCCGGGTGAACTCCCCGAAGACCACCGCGTCCTGGTAGTACTCCGGGAACTTGGTCTCGGAGGCCAGCGCCGCGTCGTACTTGTAGACCGGGCCGCCCATCGGGCCGACGCCACCGGTGCCGAGCACCGGCCACTTGAACTCACACGTGCCGGGCGGGGTGGCCAGGTACGCCTCGGCGCAGGTGGTGGTGGCCCGGAAGGTGTAGTTGAGCTGCGGGTCCTGCACCGGCGGGAGGACCTGCCGGCCGGTGTTGCGCGGCGAGTCGTTCACCGGCGCGGCGCAGTTGAACGCGCCCTTGGACTGCTTGGTGACGAAGTCGTAGTCGATGTACGGCAGCGTCGGCGAGTAGCAGTACGGCCAGCCGAAGTTGCCGGCCTTGTTGGTGGCGATCCACCGACCGGTGCCCTCCGGTCCCCGGGCCGGGTTCGGCACCTGCGAGTCCGGCGAGTAGTCGCCGATGTAGACGAAGCCGCGGGAGTCCACGTCGAAACGGAACGGGTTGCGCAGACCCATCAGGAAGATCTCCGGGCGGGTCTGGTCGTCGCGGTCCTCGGACTCGGGGAAGAGGTTGCCGGCCGGGATGCTGTACGACCCGTCCGCCTTCACCTTGATCCGCAGCACCTTGCCCCGCAGGTCGTTGGTGTTGCCGGCGGACCGCTGGGCGTCGTAGCCCGGCCCCTGGGTCGGCGACTCGTTGATCGGGGTGAAGCCGTCCGAGCCACCGGCGTTGGTGTCGTCACCGGTGACCAGGTAGAGCAGCCCCTTGCCGTCGAACTTGACCTCACCGGCGACGTGGCAGCAGATGCCCCGGTCGGTGTCGACCTTCATGATCTTCTGCTCGCTGGCCAGGTCCAGGTGCGGGGTCGGCTCCTCCACGAACTTGAACCGGGAGAGCTGGTTGTGGCCCTTGTAGACGTCCCACGCGGTCGGGTCGGCGCTGGTCGCCGGCGCGTCCGTGGTGGGGGTGTCGAGCTTCGGCGCGTAGTAGGCGTACACCCACTTGTCGGTGGCGAAGTCCGGGCCGACGGTGACCGACTGGAGGCCGTCCTCGTCGTGCTGGTAGACGGGAATGGTGGTGATCACCGGGCTGGCGCCGGTCTCCGGGTCGTACAGCCGGATCTCACCGGCCCGGGTGTTGTGCAGCACCCGACCGTCGGGCAGCACCGACAGGGTCATCGGCTCGCCCGGCTCGTCGTTGAGGATGACCTTCTCGTAGTTGGCCTTGACCGTCGCGCCGCAGTCCCCCTCGACCATGCCGGCCGACCACTGGATCGCGCCGAGCAGGTGCTTGCGGAACGCGCCGTTGGCGTACGTGTCGGCGGAGTCGCCGAGCCCGGTGTAGAACGACCGGCCCCCCTGGAAGTCCTTGCACCAGGAGATCGGGTGGTCGTAGCCCATGGTGCCGCCGGTGAACGTCTTCTCGTCCACCGTGGCCAGCACGTGCGCGGTGCCCCGGACGTTGGTGGTGAAGTTGTACCACTGGTCGTTCAGGCTGATCTGCCGGGCGAGCGGCTTGCTCGCCGGGTGCGCCCGGTCGGCCACGTCGATGCTCGCCGGCCCGCTCGACGCGGTGCCGGCGGCGGTGGTGCCGACGATGTCGCGGTAGAACGTCCACGACGGTTCGGCCTCGACCGCGGCGTGCACGCCGAGGTAGCCACCACCGTTGCGGATGTAGCGCTCGAAGGCCGCCTCCTGGCTGCCGTTGAGCACGTCGCCGGTGGTGTTGAGGAAGACCACCGCGCCGTAGCTGGCCAGGTTGTCGTCGGAGAACGCGGTCGAGTTCTGGGTGACGTCGACGGTGAAGCCGTTGCCGTTGCCCAGGGTGCGGATCGCGTTGACGCCCTTGTCGATCGACGGGTGGCGCTCACCGTCGGTCTTGGTGAACACCAGGACGCTGGTCCTGTCCTGGGCCGGCTGGGCCAACGCCGGGGCGGTCGCGGCGAGCGGGACGACGATCCCGACCCCTGCGATCGCGGCGAGCCATCGGTGTACCGATCTTGCCATCTGGTTCCTCCGGTGGGGGGACGATGTGCTGCCTGCTCCGGGCGGGACGCCGGGGCCACCCGGGTGGTGTGTGCTGCGTCTCGCTCTCCCATGGGGTACGGGACGACGCCGTCCCGATCCCGTGCGGTTCGCCGACCGGGGAGCTGCGTACGGCCTGGACCCGTGCCGGGGGCGCGCGGCAGCGCGGCCCGGGGTCACGGGTCGGAAGAGGTGACGGGCTACGGGGGGCGGTGCGCCCGGTCGCCGTCCGGGGCCGCCGGGCGGCGCGGACGGTCGGGGCGGGCCCCGGGAGGTGGCGATCGCGTCGGGGGGACGCGACCGCCACCTGGGTGCCGGCGGCGGTGCGGCCGGGCGGTGCCCAGCTACGGCCGCCGGGCGGGTCAGTCGTTGGTGTAGATGGTCAGGTCGGCCATGTTGGCGTAGCTGAGCCGGGCGAAGTCCAGCGACTGGCCCGGGTTGGCGGTGCCGCCGGGGGCGGTGTCCATCTCCCAGTTGGCGTGGTGGAAGTCCGACTCGCCGATGGTCTGGAAGAACTGCTGGAAGTTGATGTCGCCCTCACCGAGCGGGATCATCTCGTAGCCGTTGGGCAGCGCGGTGTTGCGGTTGCCGTCCTTGGCGTGGAACAGCGGGAACCGCTTGGTGCGCCGCGCCACGTTCAGGATCGGGTCGAACAGCGAGGTCTTCTGCTGGCCGGCCGAGTTGGTGTACGTGGTGTGCTTGTGCCGCGCCACGTACGCCCAGTAGATGTCGCACTCGAAGAAGACGTACTTCGGGTCGGTCTTGGCGAAGAAGTACTCCAGCCGGCGCACGCCGGAGGAGCGGGTGGGCTTGCCGTTGGCGTCCAACGGGCCGCTGTCGAGCAGGAACGAGTAGGCCACGTCGTGGTTGTGGGTGTAGAGGCGCATCTTGCGCTCCTTGGCCTGCCGGCCGAGCTCGTTCCACAGGTCGGCCGCGGCGTCCCAGTCGGACTGGTAGGCGCTGTTGGTCGGGTCGCTGCCGGTGCCGATGTTTTTCATGCCGAGTTCCTCGGCGATGTCCAGCTGCTGCTGGAAGGTGTCCGCCCGGATGCTCGTGTGGGTGCCGTTGGCGACCAGCCCGTTGTCGTCCAGGATCTTGCGGATCTCCGTCGGGGTGATCTGCCGGCCCAGGATCGAGGTGTGCTGGTTGTAGCCGGCGAACTCGATCTCCTTGTAGCCCATCTCGGCCAGGCTGGCGAGCACCCGCTCGAAGCCGTAGGGCACGCCGCTGTCGTCCGGGGCGGCGGAGATCCGGTCCCGGACGCTGTAGAGGATGATGCCCCGGTTCTGCGCCGGGATGAGCGGGTCGACCCGCCACTTGCCGTCCGCGCGGGCGGGACCGTTGGTCTGGAGCACCGGCAGGCCGGCCGCGCCGAGCACGGCGGCGGCGCCGGCCGACGCGGCCAGCAGCCGACGGCGGGTGACCTGGGCGCGGTACTGGGGGTCGGAGGCCATACGGCGCTGATCCTCGTTCACAATTTCCACCTTTCGAAAGCGGCCCTGCGGACCGTGGAGACGTGCAGAGTCCTACTAGGAGGGTCGAAGGACCTGCGCCGCCGAATACGCGTGGCCCGGTAGATGGCTGGTCGATCAAGGGGTGATGTCAACCGTGTTACGTCCGTGAACCGGACACTAACGGCGACCGCCAGCTAAAGATAGACCTCGAACGGAGAAACTTTTGTTCGTGCGAACAGAAGTTCCCGATGGTCGGCGGGGAGCGGCCGGACGGTCGCCCGCACCGGCCTCCCCCGTCGATCCACCGACCCCCACCAGCGCGAACACCGGCCGTGACGGGGATCCGAGGACACGGGCACGCCGCAGGGCGCGGCGTCGACCTCCCGTCGATTCGACGCCGCGCCCGCACGAGCCGGCGGGGACCGGCCGTCACCATCCGGGCGGCTACCCGGAGCCGGCCAGCACCAGTTCCCCGAGCCGCTGCTCCAGCGCCGCCGCGTCCAGCCCGCCGGGCCACCCGCGCAGCAGCGCGCCGCCCTTGGCGACCAGCACGACGGCCGGTGGCTCCCGCACCGCGTACGACCGCCAGATCGTCTGCTGCTCGTCCACGACGACGGGATACTCCACCCGGTGCGCACGCAGGTAGTCCTGCAACTCGTCGGCCTGGTCGGCGCCGGCCACCCCGACGAAGACCACCCGGTCCCGGTAGCGGCGGGCGAGGTCGCTCAGCGCGTCCTGCCGGTCGACGCAGGTGGTGCACCAGGAGCTGAAGAAGGTGAACACCACCGGCCGGTCGGCCCACAGCCGGGCGGCGGTGAGCGGGGTGCCGTCGGTCAGCCCACCGGTGAACGCGGGGGCGGCCGGCGCGGTGCCGGGCGCCGGGCGCAGCGCCAGGTCGGCGGGGACCGGGCCGGGCAACGTCGACGCGCCGCCGGCGAGCGCCGGTGCGGGCTCGGCGGCCGGCCGGGCGGTGCAGCCGGCCAGCACCAGCACCGCCAGCAGCGGCGCGAGCAGCCGCCGCCTCACGCCGGCACCACCGCCACCAGCGCCGGACCCTCGCTGGTGTCCGGGGTCAGGTCGAGCGCCGGCCGGCCGGCCACCTCCAGCCGGTACCCGGTCCGCTGCGGCACCTGCACCGGCACCGCGAACTCGCAGTAGGTCGGCACCCGCTCCACCCCGAGGTCCTCGGCGAAGGCGGCCACCGCCGTGCCCGCCGGCAGCGTCCCGGTGACCAGGGCCGCCCCGGCGGGGTCGAGCACCCGGAACGGCGCCCGGTGGTGGAAGTAGAGGTACGGTCCGGTGCCGGCGCAGTCCACGCCCTCGGCCCGGATGTTGATGTCGCGGACCAGCACCCGGACGGTGGTCGGGGTGACCGCCTCCGGTTCGGCGTCGGGGCCGCCGCAGCCGGCGGCGCCGGCCAGCAGCAGGACCGCCAGCGCGCCGACGCCGCGACGGGCGCTCGTGGTCAGCCGCACGTGGTCTCCTCCCCACCCGTGCCGTGGGTCCGTGGCGGCCTGCGCCACCACGGACCCACGGCGTCGGTCGATTCCGGTCAGGACTTCTCCACCCGGCACTGCTTGGTCACCGTCTTCGACGGGTCGCTCTCCGAGGTCGCGGTGAGCTTGACGAAGCCGGTGTCCGCCGCGGCGGCGGTGGCCCCCACCGACACCCGGACGGTGGTGGACTTGCCGAACTGGGCGGTGGCCAGCGGGTTGGGCAGCCAGGTCCGCCAGCCCGTGCCGGCCACCTCCGCCGAGAGCCGGTAGACGTCCGACTTCAGGTACGCGGTCGCGTTCTCCGGGTGCTGCTGCCCACCGGCCGAGTAGACGCCGCTGTTGGTCAGCTCGAACGAGCAGGTCACACCCCGGTTGGTGGGCTTGCCGGTGCTGGTCACCTCGCCCTTGCCCAGGGTCACGCCGTGCGTGCTCGGCCCCCCGGTGCCGTCCAGCGACCGCACCGCCACCGTGTACGACAGCGAGCCGGCCGCGTCCCGCTTGAGGTCGATGATGTAGAAGTGCAGCCGGTTGGCCTCGTCGACGTACTCGTACTGGCTGCCGGTGTCCGCCCCGGCGTGGAACAGCGCGTCGGAGAGCTGCCGGTAGTCACCCATGGTGATCTTCTGCGGGGTGCCGTCCGGCCGGTAGAAATCGATCATGTCGATGTCCTGCGGGTTGGCGTCCACCACCCACTGGAACGGTGCGCTGTCGGCGTTCTTGGTCTTGCTCAGCAGCACGCCCCGGTCCGGGGTGAACGAGTCCGCGCCCATCCGGTCGACGACCTCGACCGTGTAGTTGTTGAAGCTCCCGCCGTCGCACAGCGGGTTCGTGGCGACCGTGCAGGCCGGCGAGAGGTCCTTGTTCAGGGCGATGTTCACCCCGGTCAGCCCCTTCGGGCCGGCGTCGACCGCACGGGCGGTCACCTGGGCGACGACCAGGCCCGAGGAGGCCAGCGCCTCCCGGGACAGCCGCAGCACGTGCTCCTCACCGAGCAGGCCGATCTTGAGCTTGTCCCGCACCGTGTGCAGCGACCCCATCGAACCGCCGTTGGTCGGCGGGATCTGCCAGCGGGTGTGCGGGCCGCCCGGTCCGTTGAACGAACCGCGCGACATCATGCTCCAGATGCCGGTGTACGCCCTTCGTAACGGCTCGCCGTACGGGTTGTTGTAGTTGTCGCCGATGCCGAGCAGGTGGGTCAGCTCGTGGGCGTACACCCCCATGCCGGAGCTCTCCCCCTGGGTGGAGGAGCCGGAACCGGCGTTGGGCCACAACGTCGCCGCCGCCTTCCAGGAGGTCCACTCCACGTAGCGGGTCTTGGCCCAGTTCGGCAGGTTCGGGTCCGGCGGGCCCCAGGAATCCGGCACGTCCTCCTTGTTCTGGAAGATCATCTGCCCGAACTCCTGCCAGGTGGACGACTCGTCCTGCCCGGCGCTGAGGATGAAGACCAGCTCGTACTGGTTGGCGACCTCGTCACCGACCGCCGCCCGCCAGGCGCCCAGCCCGTCGGTGCGGATGTTCTTGTTGCAGGTGTCACCGCTCGGGCAGGCGCCGGGGTTGAAGCTGTTGTCCAGCCCGTACTGGTAGGACTTCGCCGGCATCTGGTACGGCCCGAACCCGGCCAGGTCCACGCCGTAGCGCCCGTTGGAGTCCTGCATCCAGTACTCGTGCAGGGTGTGCCCCTTGTTCAGGGTGTTCGGGGTGTTGAGGAAGTCCTGGTAGAACTTCGGCACGTCGGCGCGGGGGATGTTGGCCGCGACCGACTGGGGGTTGCCGAAGACCGTCGAGCGGGCCCGCTGGGAAACCGCGAACGTCTGGTCGGGATAGTCGAGCGCGACCAGGGCGATCTTGAAGTTGCGGATCGAGCCCCGCACGCTCGGATCGGCCCAGTTCTTGCCGGGAACCGCCTGGTAGTCGTCCCAGGTCATGGTGTCGGGGTTCTGCCACGCCTGCGGGTCGAGGACCTGGAACGGCGCGGTGCCGCCGGCCGGATTGGCCGGGGCCGCGGCGGCCTGCGTCGAGGCGGTCGCCACGAGCGTGCCGGCCAGGACCGCGGCCAGCACGCGACGCCGCAGTCGGGGGGTGTTGCGGGGAGCACGGTGCACGGGTTCACCTCTCGTCGGGAGGGACGCGGCCGCCGGTGACCGGTGTCCCGAGGGTGACTGCCGGGACAGCCGTGCACCGGGCCGCGCAGCGAATCTAGGAGGCCGGGCCGGGGCGGGTCACCGTGCAGATGTCGGCAGGTGAACCGGCGGCTTCCGACACCTGAAGGACCGGCAGCCGGTCGTGACCGGCCGGGCCCCGGTCCGGACCGACCGGCCCGGCCCGCCCCGGCACCGCCCGGAGCAGCCCGGACGGCTCAGCGGGGACGGCCGTCGGCAACCGGGTCGACGGTGACGGACAGGGCCCGGACCAGGTCCCGGCGCAGCCGGGCGGCGACCGGCGGCGGCAGCGGGCCGCGCGGCGGGCGGCACCGTCCACCGAACCGCCCGGCACAGTCCATCGCCAGCTTGATCGCCTGCACCGCCTCCGGCCGGGAGCCCCAGCCGAACGCCGGGTGCAGCTCGGCGTAGAGCGGCAACGCGCGGGCCAGGTCACCGGCGGCACAGAGGTCGTAGAGGCGCAGGGCCTGCCGGGGCAGCGCGTTGGACAGCCCGGCGACCCAGCCCCGGGCCCCGCACAACACGAGTTCCAGCAGCACGTCGTCCGCGCCGGCCAGCACGTCCACGTGCGGGCAGAGGTCCCTGATCCGGTGCACCCGTCGGACGTCGCCGGAGAACTCCTCGACCGCGACGATCCCGTCGGTCTCCGCGACCCGGGCGAGCAGCTCCGGGGTGAGGTCCACCCGGGTGTCGTACGGGTCGTTGTGGGCCACCACCGGCAGGCCGACGGCGGTCACCTCCCGGTAGTGGGCGACCACGTCGGCGTCGCCGGCAGGGTAGCCGTCCGGGGGTGGGGCGAGCACCCCGTGCGCCCCGGCGGCGGCGGCCTGCTCCGCCCAGCGGCGGGACTGCCGGCTGCCGTACCCGCCGACGCCGGGCAGCACCGCGCAGCCGGGCGGCGCGGCCTGCACCGTCGCCCGCACCACGTCGGCCCGCTCGTCGTCGGACAGCGCCCGGTACTCCCCCACCGACGCGCACGGGGTCACCCCGTGACACCCCGCCTCGGCCAGCCAGCGCACGTGCTCCTGGAGCCGGTCGAAGTCGACGCCGAGGTCGTCGCGGAACGGTGTGGTGATGGCGACCAGCACCCCCCGCCAGGGCCTACCAGCTGTCACTCGGGCGTTCCCTCCTGCGCTCCGGTGGCCCGCTGCCCACCGCACCGGAACCCTACGATCGGCGATCACGGCGGCGCTTCGGACAATTGCCGGAACAGTCGCCATGGGGGCCGTCCTTTTGTCGGTAGATCCCCGGTGGACCTTGCGCCCGGGGCCACCGGCCGCAGATGGTAGGGCACCGGCTGTCGCACCCCTGCCGCGCAGCCAACCAGGGGAGATCCATGCACGGTGAGCTTCAACGCATAGTCGATGCCGTCGCCGCCCGGGTGGGGCGTCCCGCCCTCATCGAGGACCGGCGGCAGCGGGTGGTCGTCTACAGCGAACACGACGGGCCGATGGACGAGGTGCGTCGGATGTCGATCCTGCGCCGGCAGACCACCCCCGAGGTGATCGCCTGGTTCCGCCGGATGGGCGTGCTCACCGCCCGTGAGCCGGTGCGCACCCCGGCCGACGTCGACCTCGACCTGCTCCCCCGGGTCTGCGTGCCGATCTGGCACGACGACCTGCTGCTCGGGTTCGTCTGGTTCATCGACGACGACGGGTCGATGACCGACGCCGACATCGCCACCGCGACCAGCGCCTTCACCGACCTGTCGCTGGCCCTCTACCGGGAGAACCTGCTCGGCGAGCTGGCCTCGCAGCGGGAGTCGGAGGCCACCCGGACGCTGCTGGTGGAGAGCCCGCAGGCCCGCGCGCACGCCGTCCGGGCGCTGCTGGAGGAGGGCACGGTCGCCGGTGACGGCCCCACCACCGCCGTGGTGGTCCAGCTCGTCCCCGCCGCCGGGCGGCACCCCGACGAGGTGGCCCGGATCGCGCTGGAGCAGGCGCTGGTGGCGACCCGGCGGTGGCTCGGCGTGCGGGAGTCGCTGCACATGGTCTGGCCCGACCACGGGGTGCTGCTGATCTGTGGCGGCCGGATCGCCGGCCAGCCCACCCTGGAGGCCGCCGCCGAGCATCTCGACGAGGCGCTGGGCCAGGCGACCCGGGGGCTGTCCTCGGTGGAGCGGACGGTGACCGGGATCGGCCAGTCCCGCCCGGGGCTGGCCGACGCGGTGCAGTCCTACCGGGAGGCGGTGCAGGCGGCCCGGGTCGGGGTGCAGCTGCCGGCGCTCGGCCGGGTCGTCTCCTGGGCCGGCCTGGGCATCTACCGGGTGCTGTCCCAGCTCGACGGCCGGCACCTCGACATCGCCGGGGTGCACCCCGGGTTGGAGCGGCTACTGCACGACGACGCCCACCAGGTGCTGCTGGAGACCCTGGAGGCGTACCTTGACCTGGCCGGCAACGCCCACGCGACCGCCGAGAAGCTGCGGCTGCACCGGACCACCCTCTACTACCGGCTGCAACGGGTCGAGCAGCTCGCCGACACCGACCTCAAAGACGGCAACGAACGGTTGTGCCTGCACCTGGCGATGAAGCTCGGTCGACTCGCCGGCCACTACCGGTCGGCGTCCTGACCGTCGCCGCCGGACCGGCCGTCCGGAGAGGACACCCGCGCCGCCGCGCTGTGACAGTCCGTGTCCGGCCGGACAGATCATTGACAGATCCGAGCAGGCACGGCCAGGATGGGCGCACCGATCGGCAACGCCCCCACGACCTACCGTAACCAGGTACGCCCCCCGCCCGTCACGCAGACCGGATCGGCGCCGGTCCGTCGCCTCCGCGCGTCCGGAGGACACCCCCGTGTCCCCCGTCGTCGGCGGAGTGGACGTCGTGTTCGGTCGCCCACCGTCGCCCGACTGTCGGCGTCCGACCTCCCCGTTTCGCACACCCGCCCGACGGCGGGCGCTGCCGCGCGCCGTCGGCCGGTCTCGCACCCCCAGGAAAGGTGGCCCGAGATGTCCCGTTCCGCGTTCCCCCGCCGCTGGCGGCGGCTACCCGCCGCCACGGCCGCCGGCGTGGCGTTGCTGCTGCTCGCCGGCCCGGCGACCGCCGGCACCGCCGCCCCGCCCGACCGGGAGGCCGACGCCCCGGTCGCGCTCGAACGCTCCGCCGACGAGCAGGCCGACGTGGTGGAGGTGACGGTCGACGGCACCGCCCAACTCGACGCGCTGGTCGCCACCGGCGTCGACCTCGACCACCACGTCACTCCCACCGAGGCGGGCATCGTGGTGCACGCCGTGGTCACCCCGACCGAGGTCGCCGGGCTGAAGCGGATGGGCTACCGGGTCGGCGCCGTGCTGCACGACGCCGACGACTCCGCGCAACGGATCAGCGAGCGGGACGCCACGATCGCCGCCCATCAGGCCGAGAACCGGGCGTACACGGCGACCCTGGAGCGCAGCGCCGCCGCCTCCGACGTGAAGATCATCCGGGCCGACTACTACACCTCCGGCACCAACCAGGTGCTCTCGGTCGAGGCGAAGTGGGCCCAGGGGCAGACCTCCACCAGCACGCTGACCGTGGCCCGGGACAACGGCCCCGGCACCGAGATCGGCTCCGGCGGCACCCAGAACATCTCCCGGTTCGTCGACGCCGGGGTCTACCTCTACCACCGGGGCGCCGCCGCCGTCACCGCCCGGCCGGAGCGCATCCAGATCACCAGCCCCACCGGCGACGTGGCGGTCGCCGAGGTCAAGGAGTGGCTGCCGATCCCGGCCGACAGCCCGGAGGGCCCCGGCTACCAGAAGGACTTCGTCACCAGCTACCTCACCCCGACCGAGCTGTACGACCGGATCAAGCGGCTGGCCGACGCCTACCCGCAGCTCGCCGAGGTGGTGAAGCTGCCCTACCAGACCAACGGGTACCGGCGTAAGGCGCAGGTCGTGCTGGGTGGGACCAACGCCACCCGGGTCGCGGTGGACTCGCTCGCCTGGGGGCACGAGGGCGGCAACGACATCACCGTCGAGCTGGCCGCCCCGGGCGCGGCCGACCAGCCGCTTTCGGTCACGGTGACCGGCAAGGCCATCCGGGTCAGCCTGGCCACCGACGCCGCCGGGGCGGTGACCAGCACCGCCGCCCAGGTCGCCGCGGCGCTGACGGCCGAGGCGGGGGCGCTGGTCACGGCGTACACCTATCGGGGGGACGCCGGCGCCGGGGTGGTCGCGCCGGTCGCGCCGACGCCGCTGTCGGACAACCTGAAGGCGCCGGCCGGGGTCTCCCGCGACCCGCACCCGGTGTACGCCATCCGGATCGGCAAGTACCGCGACGGCTCCCGCACCGGGGTCCTCGCGTACGCGCAGGAACACGCGCGGGAGTGGGTGCCGCCGCTGGTGACCATCGAGACCGCCGAGCGACTGCTGCGCAACCACGCCACCGACGAGAACACCAAGCAGCTGCTGCGCACCCTGGACATCTGGATCGTCCCGTCGATCAACCCGGACGGCGGGCACTACTCGTTCTACGACTACGCCTCGCAGCGCCGCAACATGACCAACCACTGTGTGCCGGGCGGTGCCACCGACGCGCTGGCCCGTAACTCGTGGGGCGTGGACAACAACCGCAACTACACCGAGTACAGCCTCTTCGACGGCTACTCGGGGGCGTCGGCGAGCTGCACCAGCGACACCTACGCCGGGCCGAGCGAGCTGTCCGAGCCGGAGAACCGCAACGTCGACTGGCTGGCCCAGCGGCCGAACATGAAGTTCTCGATGAACCTGCACTCCTCCGGCAACTACTTCATGTGGTCGCCGGGCGCGTACGCCACCCCGGGCCGGATCTCCGCGCCCCGGCCGACGCTGGCCGAGGAGTCGTTCTTCTGGGGCGCGTCGTCGCGCATCCTCACCGCGATCAAGCGGCACCGCAACATGGCGGTCACCCCGGCCCGGACCGGCCCGATCTCCGACGTGCTGTACTCGGCGGCCGGCAACTCCGGCGACATGCTCTGGTACAAGTACGGCATCTACGCCTGGAACTTCGAGGTCGGCACCAGCTTCCAGCCCACCTGGGAGGAGGCGCACCAGGAGACCATGGAGTTCAGCAACGGCCTGGTCGAGCTGCTGCGGGTGGCCCGGGACTACGACAAGGACAAGAAGCGCCCGACCAGCACCCTGTCGGTCACGCCGAGCGCCACCGAGGGCGCGGTCAGCGTCCGGTTCGACGTCAGCGAGCCGGCGGCGGTGTTCTACACCCTCGACGGCAGCCGGCCGACGTTCGAGTCCACCCTGTACGCCTCGGCGGGCATCCGGGAGGGGGCCGAGACGCTGACCGTCCCGACCGGCACCAAGATCCACTGGTTCTCGGTGGACGCGGCCGGCAACATCGAACGCAACTACCGACCGGACGAGGACAGCAAGACCTTCAACCGGGGCTGGGCGACGCTGCCCACCGGCTGAGGTCCCCAGCGCACCAGCGGGGGTCCGCGCCGCCGGACCCCCGCTGGTCGACCCCGCTCAGGCCGTGGCCCGCCAGCGGTCGGTGCTCGGCGAGCGCGTCGAGATGCACCAGCCAGGTGGACCTCCTGTCCGCCTGACGTCCGGCGACCCCACCCACGACGCGTGGGACAGACGGTTGGCCCTTACGCGCGACCGCCCCGTCCATGGCGATGTCCCGGTCCGCGATTCCCGCAGGCTCGGATCCGTCCGGACGCCACTTGTGGACCTGGACCCGCCCCGGCTCCACCAGTTCCAGACCGTCGAAGAACCCCAGCGCCGTGGCACGGTCGCGGAAGACGAGGGGCCACGCGCCGGAACAGTCCGGCGGCGCGCGGCATGGCCAGCAGTGCGGCGGCCGAGCCGCCGCCGGCCGACTGCCCGAAGACCGTCACCCGGTCCGGGTCGCCACCGAAGGCGCGGATGTTGTCCCGTACCCACTCCAGGGCCGCGACCTGGTCGAGCAGCCCCCGGTTGGCCGGGGCCCCGTCGATCTCCCCGAAACCCTCGAAACCGAGGCGGTAGTTGAGCGTCACCACAGTACGACGGCGGGCATCTCGCCGGCAGCGGAACCGTGGCGCGGCGAACCGGAGGCGCCCACCGGAGGCTCGGCGTACGGGAGGCCGCGAAACACCGCCAGGCCCGCCTCCCGACCGCCACGCAGAACACCGAACACGTTACGCACTTCCGGCTCGGATCCCGACTGCACGCTGACCCCTCCCCGATCCCCGTCGCCCTCGGCAGCCCAGCCCCCGCCCAGGCCCACAGCGGCGGACGACCGGCAGGCCCAGGAGACCGCGCCCTACGGGCTGGCCGGCACGGCCCCGCCCGATGAGGTGCCTCAGGTTCGAACGGTCCCGCCTGGACGAGTGCGCCGGAGCTAACCTGCTGCCCTGGCTGGCCAGCCGAGCAGTCGGGCGCCGAGCACGGCGGCGTGGAGGGTGAATCGTTGGGTGGGTTCGTTGGGGTGGTAGCCGGTCAGGTGGTGGATGCGGTCGAGGCGGTAGGTGACCGCGCGTACGGACAGGTGCATCTGCCGGGCCGTGGCGGTGTGGTTGCCCTGCTTGTCGAAGAGCACGGTGAGGGTGTCCAGGTAGGGCTGGGCTCCCCCGCGGGCGGTGGTGAGCGGGCCGAGGACGGTGGTGACCAGGTCGGTGATAGCCTCGCGGTCGCGCAGCAGGACGGGGAAGACCAGCAGGTCGGCGGCGTGGAGCACGGGTGCGGTGAAGCCGAGTTTGCCGGCGTGGTCGAGGGCGTTGCGGGCCTCGTCGAGCGAGTCGACGAGGCCGTGCACGCCGGGGTGGGCACGACCGACGGCCACCTGCCAGCCGTCGGGGCCGAGCTCGGCCAGGAGCAGGTGCGCCAGTTCCGCCCCGATGCCTCGCAGTCCTCCGGCGCTGATACACACCAGGCCGCCGTCGTGCAGGGTGGTAAGGGTGTTCCCTTCGCCGAAGCGGGCGGCGAGCGCCGCGTCGATGCGGCGGACGATGTCGGCGGTGAGGCGGGGCGCGCGGGCGACCAGGACGGTGTGGGTGGCCGACAGGCGGATGCCGTAGCGGTGGGCGCGTTCGGCCAGCCTGCCGGGTTCGGCTCGGCCGGTGAGCAGATCGTCGACGAACGCGGCTCGTTCGGTGCGGTGTCGAACCAGCTCGGACCGGGCCTGGTGGAGGTAGCCGTCCATGGCGGCCGACAGCACCGAATGAGCGGATTCCAGCAGCGCCGCGGAGCGGGTGTGGACGGCGGCGGCGGTGTCGGTGGCTTTGAGGGGCGTGCTCCACCAGCGGCCGGCAGCAGCGAAGACGCCGTCGACGAGGTCACGTGGTGGCAGGTCCTCGTCGGCGGCGCGGGCACCGAGCCGGGCGGCTGCCTCGCCCCGCTGTTCGCCGGCCGTGGCACGCAGGAGGTCCTCGCAGCTTCGGGTCAGCCAGGTGTGATCGTTCCCGGGCTGTTCCGGTGGGGCATGGTGGTGGCTGCCCCGCGGCCGTCGGCCACCCGCGCGCTGGGCTTCAGACACCGACGTCACGGCGGTCGAACAGGACCATCCCGACAGCCGCGGTCACGACGCCGACGCCCGCGAGGGTGAGCAGTTGAGCCGCGTGCCAGCCGGTGTGCAGCGGGTCGGTGCCGATGAAGTAGTGGAACGGTGAAAGCCAGCGCATCCACTGCCAGCCGTCGGACATGCCGCCGATGGCGTTGGCCAGGTAGGTGGTCACGGCGAGCACACCGGCGACGGCCAGGACGGTGCCGCGTTTTCCGGTGGCCGCGCCAGCGAGGAAGGCGACGCCGGTGAAGCACCAGACCAGGGCGATCAGGCCGACTCCGGCGGCCGCGACGTGGGACAGGGCGATGTCCATGCCCACCCGGGGGACGATGATCATCAAAAGGATCAGCGGGATGGCCGCGACCAGCGTGATGGCGCTGCCGGTGGCCGCGAGGCGCTGTCCGGCGAAGGCGGTACGCGACAACGGGGTGGCCAGCAGCAGTTCCATGCCGCCATCCTCCTCCGGCCGGGCGATCGTGCGTGCGGTCAGCGTGATCGCGCACATGAGGACCAACAGCGGCCCGATCAGGCTGAAGACCGTCGCCTGCAGGTAGCCGGCCGGCGAGAGCATGTCGGCGATGCCGAGGAAGTCGAGCATCTCCTGCGGCAGGGCGTCCTGCTTGAGCTCCGCCGCTCCCTGGAACTGGCTGTAGAAGGAGGTGTAGATGACGGTGAAGAGGGCCACGCCGACGGCCCAGCCGACCAGCGCGCGGCGGTCGTCGCGCCAGGTCTTACGCACCAGTGCGGGAAACATCGCCGGCTCCTTCGGAGTGGTAGTAGAACGACAGGAACGTCTCTTCCAGGTCCGGCTCGGCCGACAGAATGTCCACGACGTCGTGTCGCGCCGCCGCCTTGATCAGCGGGTCGAGGCGGCCGTCCACCGTGCACCGGAGCACCGGCCCGGACACGACCACGTCACTGACGCCGGGCAGCACGACGAACTCCGCCGAGTCGACGGGATCACCGAAGTGGATCTCGACTGACCGGACGGCGCGCTTGCCGAGGGACTCCACCCGCTCGACCGCGGCCAGCCTGCCGTCGCGGACGATGGCGACCCGGTCGGCGGTGTGCTGCACCTCGGCGAGGACGTGACTCGACATGAACACGGTCTGGCCCGCGTCGCGGGCGTCGCGGACCATGGCCAGGAACTCCTGCTGCATGAGCGGGTCCAGGCCGCTGGTGGGCTCGTCCAGGATCAGCAGGGCCGGTTGGTGCATGAACGCCTGCACCAGGCCGACCTTCTGCTTGTTGCCCTTGCTCATGGTGCGTACCGGACGGGACAGCTCCAACTCCAGCCGATCGGCCAGGTCGGTCACCTGCGACCACGCCACGCCGCCCCGCGCGTCGGCGAAGAACCGCAGCAGTTCGTCCGCCCTCTCCCGGCCGGGGAACGCCAGCTCACCGGGCAGGTAGCCGATCAGCCGGTGCAGGGCCGCCTTGTCCCGGCGCGGGTCGAGCCCGAGCACGGTCGCGCGGCCCGAGGTCGGGCGCAGGAAGTCCAGCAGCAACCGGATGGTGGTGGTCTTCCCGGCACCGTTGGGCCCGAGGAATCCCATCACCTCCCCGGCGCGGACCTCCAGGGTGAGCCCCTCCATGCCGCGACGTTGGCCGTAGAACTTCGTCAGGTCCTCGGCGAACACGGCGATGTCGCTTGTCATGCCCACATCGTGACGCTCACCCCCGTCCACCATCCAGGGCGGCGCCCGGCCGACATCCGGCGACATGTCCTGCCGAACCCCGGCAACCAGCCGGGCACACGTCCTGATCGAGGAGCCCGCTCGTCGCCGGCCTGAGCAATGAGTACTCATTGTCCGCAGCGATGGCCGGGCCGAGACTCCTGGACGACAAGACCGAACGACATCCCAGGGCCTCGGCGGTGCTCACGTCGCAACCGGCCGGGCGCGGCACCTACGCAACCGAGCCCTACCTCGACCAGCCGTCGGGACTCGACATCCAGGAAACCGGGTGCCCACCGGCTGACGGCTACAGCCCATCAGGAGCGGGCCGGATGGCCCGCTCCCAGAACTCATTTAGGAAACCCGTGCGCGCTACGCCTCGCCTCGCTGTCCTCGTCACGTTCTCGCTGGCTCTCCTGCCGGGCTGCGGTGCCACCGGCACCGACGACCGGCCACCCACCTCCGTCAGCGCCGGCTCCGCTGCCGCCGACGGGAGCGGCGCCAAGCCGGACACCGTCGCGGCCGAGCGGCCCGAGGGCCTGGCCGACTACCTTCCGGTGCCGCCCGGAACGCTGGTCAGCGCCAAACCGGAGACGAGCGCCTGGGAGTACGTCTACGGCGACATCTCCAGCGACGACGCCCGCAGCTTCGCCGACTGGTTCACCCAGCACGACTTCGACTCGAAGGTGCACGTCGACAGCGGCGGCGAGGAGCAGTGGTACTTCCAGAACACCCGCCACGCGGTGAAGCTGGAACACACCCACGCCGACGACCGGCTGCGCTACTGGGTCGACGTCATGAGCTGACCCCGCGTGCCGGGCCCTGCCTTCTCCTGACCGGCCGCGAGCTCAGCGCGATCTCCAGCTCGCGGCCGGTCAGCGCGTCGATCTTGTCGAAGGGCCCGCAGAACACCCGGCGGGGTCACGCGTAGCCGCGCCCCGGGTGTCTGCAGGGGGACGGCGATCAGTCGCGACAGTTCACGGACGTGTCCGGGTATTGCAGGACGATCCGCGCCCCGACGTCTTCGACTGCCGGGTTCGCCAGTTGGCAGGTGATCCGCTGCTGCTCCGGATCGGCTGGCGCGGCAAACTTCAACGTGATCGTTCGGGTCGCCTGGTCGATCTCATGGTCTGCAATGTCCTTCACCGTTATCTTGATCAGCTTGACGCGCTGATCAAGGTCCTCACCAGCGCTGTTGACGGCCGGTGCCGCAGCGGTCGGGCTGCCGGCCGGCGCCTGCGCCGGTGCCTGCGGCGCGCTGGCATCCGGGTCGTCCAGAGCTGTGCCGCAAGCGGTGATCATCATGGCCATGGCGGTGGCGACCACCGCCTGGGACGCTCGTCGCAGGAAATGCCTGCGCGTAGGAATCTCGTTCACGGCAGTGATCGTCACACCACCGTCCCGGGCTCCCAATGAGTAGTTTCTGCCTACCGGCCCCGGCCCGGCTGATCGGGAACCGGTTGACCGAGGCTCTCCGGTCGGCAACCGGTTGACCGGGGACGCCCAGTACGAGCGCCCCCGGTCAACGACGTGCCGACGTCACTGCTCGCGGGTGGCGACCACGTAGTTCACCCCGCTGCCCTGCTCGGCGGCGGCCACGGTGATGACCACCATCCAGGCGTCGGAGCCCAGCGACCGGACCGTCGACCCCGGGCTGTCCACCGAGTTCTCCAGCTTGTAGCCCGCGTCGGTCAGCAGGCCGCTCGCCTTGTCCGTGGCCGAGGCGATGTCGTCGTCGACGACGACGACGAACGTGTAGCCCTGGGTGCCATCGGCCTGTTTGATCGCCATGGCTCCGGTGACGCGTCCCTCGATCACCGGCACCTCGTCTGCCGGGAAGCCCTTGGGCAGGCCGGATCCGGTGGTGACCGATCCCCCGTCGCCGTTGACGGTGACGCTGCCATCGCCGTTCGTGTCGACCTCGACGGAACCACCGTCCCCGGTGGGAATCGGGATGGTGACGGAACCGCATCCGGTCAACAGCGCGCTCGCTACCAGGGCGACACTGAGGAGGGCAAGTCGGCGGGTCATGGCAAGTCCTTCCTGATCGACGCCGCCATCGTGCGGTCCGGCTGACCGAAGCGCGATGAGTACTCCCTACTCATGGCCGACTCCCCAGAGCCGGCACGGTCACTACCCTGGCGCAGGTGATCCCGATCGGTCGCCGCCAGGCGCTGTCGAACCTGCGCGCGGCCGTGGCCGCGGGCCGCTGCGCGGCCGTCCTGGGGCCCCAGGGCTCCGGCAGGACGTCCGTCCTGCGGGCCGTCGTCGCAGGGCTCGTCGCGGACGGCGTCGATGTCGATCTGCTGGAAGGCAGTGACGCGGAGGCCGCGGTGCCGTTGGCCGCGTTCGCCCCCCTCGTGGCCGCCGTGGGGCTGCGCGGCGCGGATCCGCTCGAGGTATACACCCGCCTTCCCGGCATCGTGACCGCCCAGCGGCGGATCGTCGCCGTCGACGACGCCGACCGGCTCGACCGCGCGTCGCTGGTCCTGCTGGGCCAGATCTCCCGGGTCCGGGCGCGGATCGTCGTGACCGCGCGGGAGCTGGCGGACCTGCCCAGACCTGCGCGGGACCCCGGCCCGACGGGGTGGCACATCGAGACACTCGGCCCGCTCGGGGCCGACGATCTGCTCAGCCTGGCCCCCGACATCCTCGGTGACGAACTCGCCGCGCCCTCTGCGGCGGTGTTCGTGACCCACGCCCGCGGCAACCCTGGCCGTGCCGCCGAAATGCTCCGCGCCGCAGCCGCCTCGGCGGTACGCACCGACGCGGGTATCGAGCTCGGCCCGGTGCGGGTGTCGCCCCGGCTGCGGAAGCTGGTGGCGCCGGAGCTGCCCGACCCGGGCACCGGCCCACGGCACCTGCTCGACCTGCTCGCGGTCGCGTCGGCGCTGCCGGTCGAGGTCGTGGATCCGGCGGCGCTGGGGCCGGCGGAGTCCGACGGGTTCGTCGAGGTCTCCGGGCCCACCGTGGGACTGACCGACCCGCTCCTCGACGACGTGCTTCGGGCCTCGATGAGCCCTCAGCTTCACGCCCGGTACTGCGGCGAGGCCGCCGCCCTGGTCGGCGACCGCGACGGGTGGGAGGCCGGCGCCGTCCTGCTCGCCGCCCGGGCGGGTCGACGGATCGATCCCGCGGTCGCCCTCGACGCCGCCGGGCGGGCACTCAACGCACAGGCCCCCGACCGCGCGCTCCAGCTCGCCCGGTTCGCCGACCCCGACCTCGCGGACACCCAGCTCGTCCTGGGTGCCGCCCATTCCGAACAGGGCGACCATCTGGCGGCGGCGGAGGCGTTGCGCAGCGCGCTCGTCCTGGCCGGCGACGACCGCGCCCGGGTGCGGGTGGGACAACAGGTCGGATTGCTGCATGCGGTCCGCCGGGCCGATCCGGCAACCGCCGTCGAGGAGGTAACCCGGATCGCCGCGTCCGTCACCGACCCGTCGTGGCGTCCGGTGCTGGCCGCCGACCTCGTCAAGTGGCGCCTGATGGCCGGCCTTCCCGTCGACAACATCGAGGTACGGCCGGCGGCGCCCCAGGCGGCGGTGCGGGTCAACGAGGCGGTCATCGCGGCCATGATCTCGACCACGGCCGGTCCGCTCGGCGAGACGGAACGTCATGTGGCATCCGGTCTGGAGGCGCTGGCCTCGACCGACATCGCCCCACCGTTCGCCGGGGACCTGCTGCGCCTGTCGGCGTACCTGTCCATGGCCTTCGGCGGGAACCTCGCCGGCGCCGAGGAGTTTGCCCTCGGCTATCGCGACGCGGCCGCCCACAGCGCCGACCCGGCCCTGGGCATGTGGGAGTACGGAACGGCCGAGCTGGCGTTGCACACCGGGCGGATGGCCCAGGCCGATGCCATGTCCGCCCGCGCGATACGCCACCTGGCCTGGCGGGACTTCACCGGTCTCCGGCCGGCCGCCCGCGCCCTCCGGGCGGCTGTGCTCGCGCGCCGGGGCAGGATCACCCTCGCGCGGGAACTCGCCGGTCAGTGCGCCCCAGAGGAACGCGTCGACCCCAAGGTTGCTCTGCATCTGGCGCGGGTCGAAGCGGAGCGGCAGCTGCGCCACCGCGATCGGCAGGCGGCGCACGAGACGCTCCGGCTGGCGGGTGAAGCGGCGATCGCCGCCCACAACGTTCACCTCGGCGTGCTGGCCCTGGACGAGGCGGGCATGGTCCGGCCGACCGAGGAGGTCGCCGCGCAGCTCGGCGCGTACTCGGAGGTGTCCGACCTGTACCGGCTCCTGGCCCGCCGGGCGCGGGCCGTGGTGGAGCGGCGGCTCGACGTCGTGACGGAGTGCGCCGAGGAGTTGCTGGCCATGGGGATGGTCGGCCGGGCCGCGCAGGCGGCGGCCAACGCGGCCGAACTGGCGGCGAGGTCCGGGGCCGGCGAGCAGTCCAGAAAGCTGCGACACCGCGCGCTGGCCATCGCCTCCACCACCGGATCCGCCCGCTGGCCGGCATCCGACGAGGCCGACGCGCTGACCGGCCGCGAGTTGGAGATCGCCGAACTCGCGGCCCGGCGGGTACGGAGCCGGGAGATCGCCGAGTCGCTCGGCTTGTCCGTGCGTACGGTCGACAACCATCTGGCCCGCATCTTCCGCAAGCTCGGCGTACGCGGGCGCGACGAGCTGCCCGATGCGCTTGGCCCCGCCGCCAGCCAAGGGTGGTGAAGCGCGGGCCCGGCGGCGGCTTCGGCGATACGCTGGCGGGGAATTGCGCAGATTGGTCCTGTATGCGCCGGAGGTGGCCGTGCCCGTCCTGAGGTTCTTCAACTCGCCCGCCGGTCGGTTCGCCAGGGTCGTCCTCGGGCTGGCGCTCATCGCGGTCGGGGCGTGGCTGGGCGGCTGGTGGTGGCTGCTGGCCCTGCTGGGCCTGTCACCACTGGCCGCCGGGATCTTCGACTTCTGCACCCTGGCACCGTTGTTCGGCATGCCGCTGTCCGGCCGCCGCTTCCAGGAGGCGAGCCGGAGCAGCACCCGCCGATGACGGCCGATCCGGCACCGGGCCCACCGACGGGACCACCGGGTCGAAGGTCCTCCCACCAGGGCCGGACGGAACTTCTGCGCAGGCATGCCTCGGGTGTTCGCTGAATCGGGAACGCGAGAGGAGCGGGACATGGGCCACGCTGGCGTGCAGACCACGAACGGGGTCGGGACGGTCGACGTCCGGTTCGCGGCGGGCGAGTCGTACGAGTTCGCGGTGCGGGGGCACCAGTCGCTGGTGGATCAACCTGCGGAGGCGGGTGGCGCCGACGAGGCGCCCACACCGACGGAACTGTTCGTGGCGTCGCTGGCCACCTGCGTGGCGTTCTACGCCGGCCGGTACCTGACCCGCCACGGCCTGGACCGGGATGGTCTGGGGGTGTCGGTCACGTACCGGATGGCGGCCGACCGGCCGGCCCGGGTGGCCGACATCCAGCTGCGCCTACGGCTGCCGCAGGGGTTCCCGCCGGCCCGGAGGCAGGCGCTGCTGGCGGTGGCATCGCACTGCACGGTGCACAACACCCTGACGGCACCACCGAAGGTGACCATCGACGCACTCTGACGGCGTCCGGTCACGGTTGCGGGATACGAGACGGACATCGGCGCACCGGCCTACCCGGTCCCGCCTCTTCGGTTCTGTCACAGGACTGTCATCAACCTGCGGAGTGACCTCCACCATCCGCGGGCAGAGTGCTCAGGGCAATCGGGTGCTCCGGGTCGAGATCCACGTCATCGAGGAACCCGGCCTTCCCCGCCGGTCCGACGTCCACGCGTCGATCGACCGGGCCCTGTCCCTGCCCCGTGGAGGTGATGATCGGCTTGCCCGAATGCCGGCATGTGGACGCAGCGGCGATCGGCCTGCTCCTCGATGTTCAACGCCGCGTGAGCCGTCACGGCGGAGTGCTCACCTCGGGGGCGCCCAGCCTGCGGACCCGGCGGATCATCGGCACCGGCAACGGGACCGTCCCCCGCACGTCGTTCCGACAATCCATCGTCCCTGCCGTGACGCCGGCCGGACGGACATCGACGAAGGAGGCCAGAGAGTGACTTCTTGGCCGCACCCGGAGCACAACAACTTTCCGGAACACAGCCATGTGCTGGACGAGGACCTGCGTCTCGCGGCGTTGGTTGCTCAGCGGATCAGCATCGACTGGACCACCCGCCGGCAGCAGATCTCGGTGACCGTGCAGAACGCCGTGGTCATCCTCACCGGCATGGTCGCCGACCCCGCTACCAGGGCGGCCGCCGCCGAGCTGGCCTGGGACGTTCCCGGCGTCTTCGACGTGTGCAACGCCCTCACCCTGTACGGTCGGGGCCGCAACCACGGATGAGGTCACACCATCGATCACATCGACCAGCGCAGATGGAAATCCGTGGCCGGATCGTCGCCCCGCCATCCCGCCTCACCTCGGATGGCTGAGCTTGTTGTGCGCCGCCACCCACCCCGACGGCATCGGTGGCGGGAGCCTGGGCGGTAGTCACCGCGGCGATCTCTCCCTCGACATGCGGGTCCGCCGGTCCGGACCCGCGCAAAGCCTGCGGGAATCGCCGCGCCGATACTTTTCGATCGTCTGAGGATTCTCTGAGGACGGGCGGAAGAACCGTCGTGGACCACAGGATCCGGATGATCCGGGCGACAGCTACGGCAGTGGCCCGGCGTGGCCCGCACGGGCGAGCAACTCGGGAGACAGCTCACCGAGCCGTGGTGGGCCGTTGCGGTATCGCGATGGCGATGCGCTCAACCGGATCGGATGGGCCACCTGACGGGACGTCATGCCCTGTTCCTGGTCAGGGATCTCCACAATCGGGTCGAGGCCGAGTCGGTCCGCCAACGCGAAGGCCCCCGCGAGATCGTTGACCGGACCACACGGCACCCCGGCCGCGCTGAGCAGGCCGAACCAGTCGTCTGCGGTACGCGGCTCGAGTTGCCGACTCAGCTCCTGGTGCAGGGGCTCGCGGTGGGCGACCCGGGCAGCGTTCGTCCGGAACCGCACGTCGTCCGCCAACCACGGCGTGCCCAGGGCCGTGGCCAGCGCCCGGAACTGGCGGTCGTTGCCCACCGCGACCACCATCGGCCGGTCGGCGGTGGCAAAGGTCTCGTACGGCGCGATGCTCGGATGGCGGTTGCCGATGGCGTGGGGAACGGCACCTGTCGCGAGGTAACCCGAGGCCTGGTTGACCAACGACGACAGCAGCGAGGACAGCAGGTTGACCTCCACCCGTTGGCCCTGCCCGGTCCGGTCGCGGTGGCGCAGGGCGGCAAGGATCCCGATGGCCGCATGCAGGCCGGTGACGACATCGACGACGGCGACCCCGGCTTTGACCGGCTGGGTGGGGTCGGGGCCGGTGACACTCATCAGCCCACCGACGGCCTGGACCAGCAGGTCGTAACCCGGCAACGTGCTCTGCCGACCGAACCCGGTGATGGAGCAGTAGACCACGTCGGGGTTGGCGCGCCGCACGTCGTCGTACCCGAGCCCCAGCCGGTCCATCGTGCCGGGAAGAAAATTCTCTACCACCACGTCCGCGCGGGCCACCAGGCCTTCCGCCGCGGCCCGGCCCTGCGCGGTGCGCAGGTCCAGGGCCACCGAGCGCTTGTTGCGGTTGACGGCCATGAAGTACGTGGCATTGCCGGCCTCGTCCCATGGTGGGCCCCAGGCTCGGGTGTCGTCCCCCTGCCCCGGCCGTTCGATCTTGACGACCTCGGCACCGAGGTCGGCCAGGAGCATAGTGGCGTACGGCCCGGCCAGGACCCGGCCGAAGTCGGCGATCAGGAGCCCGCCGAGGGCGTCGGGTCCGCTCACCGGAAGGCCGCCTCACCGGTGAGCGCCTGGCCGATGACCAGTTGATGCACCTCGGAGGTGCCTTCGTAGGTGAGCACGGACTCCAGGTTGGCGGCGTGCCGGAGCACCGGGTACTCCAGGGTGATGCCGTTGGCGCCCAGGATGCTGCGACACTCGCGGGCGATCGTGAGCGCCTCTCGAACGTTGTTCAACTTGCCGACGCTGATCTGCTCCGCTCGCAACCGACCAGTTTCCTTGAGCCGGGCGAGGTGCAGTGCGAGGAGGTGCCCCTTCACCAGTTCGACCGCCATGTCGGCCAGCTTGGCCTGGGTCAGTTGGTATCCCGCCAGCGCCCGGCCGAAGACCAGCCGGGTGTTCGCGTACATGGTGGCGGTCTCCAGGCACTCGCGGGCAGCGCCGAGTGCGCCGAAGACGATGCCGAAGCGGGCCTCGTTGAGGCAGCCCAGGGGCCCGGACAGACCGTGCGCGCCGGGGAGCATCGCCGACTCCGACAGCCGGACGTCGTCGAGCACCAACTCGGAGGTCACCGATGCCCGCAGCGACAGCTTGCCGGTGATCTCCGACGTGCTGAAGCCGGGTGTGGCGGTCGGCACGACGAATCCGCGTATCCCCTGGTCGGTCCGCGCCCAGATGATGGCGACGTCGGCGATCGAGCCATTGGTGATCCACATCTTGGTGCCGTTCAGTACCCAGTCCCGGCCGTCCCTGCGGGCCCGGGTCCGCATCCCGCCCGGATCGGAACCGAAGTCCGACTCGGTGAGGCCGAAACAGCCGATCGCCTCGCCAGCGGCCATCTGGGGAAGCCACTCCGTCTTCTGTTCTTCGCTGCCGTACCGGTGGATGGCGAACATCGCCAGTGACCCCTGAACGGAGACCAGACTGCGGACCCCGGAGTCGGCGGCCTCGAGTTCCAGGCAGGCGAGTCCGTATGCCGTGGCCGACAGGCCCGCACACCCGTACCCCTCCAGGTGCATGCCGAGCACGCCGAGGGAGCCGAGTTCCCGGGCCAGTTCACGCGCAGGAATGGTGGCGGACTCGAACCACTGCGCGACGTGGGGCCGGATCCGGTTCTCGGCGACCTGCCGCACGGTGTCCCGGATGGCGATCTCCTCTTCCGCGAGCAGCGGCTCGATCTCGAGCAGTCGTCTCCAGGTTGACGTCCGGCTCACGGCGCACTCCTTCTGGCATCGCCGGTCACGCCGGCGTGTTGGGTGAGTTCGGGATCGACCGACCGGGCCGACGACTTGGTTCTCGGGTCGAGCAGATCACGCAGGGCGTCCCCGACGATGTTCACGGCCAGCGCGATCAGGAAGATCATCAGGCCGGGCAACAGTGCCAGCCACCAGGCCGTCGCGACGTACGCTTTGCCGTCGGCCAGCATCGCTCCCCAGGTAGGTTGGGCCGCGTCGACCCCCAGTCCCAGGAAGGAGAGCGAGGCCTCGGTCACGATCACCACGCCGATCTCCAGCGTCGCCACCACCATGATCGGCGCGAAGATGTTCGGCAGGATGTGCTTGACCATGATCGCCACGGTGCCCACGCCGAGCATCCGCGCCGAGGCCACGAACTCCCGCTCCCGCAGGGACAGCGTCTCACCGCGAACCAGGCGGACATAGAGGACCCAGCCGCTGGCTATCAGCGCGATGATCACATTGCGGAGACCGGGACCGAGGACCGCCACGATGGCGATGGCCAGCAGGAGGAACGGAAACGCCAGCCACGCATCGATGAGCCGCATCAGCAGCGAGTCGACCCAACCGCCGTAGTATCCGCTGACCAGACCGACCACGACGCCGATCAGCACCGACACGGTCACCGCCACCAGGGCGACGATCAGCGCGACCCGGGTGCCCATGATGAGCCGGGACAGCACGTCACGACCCAGCAGGTCCGTGCCGAGGAGGTGCCCGTCGGACAGCGGAGCGAGCAGCCGCGCCCCGAGGTCCTGGGCGTTCGGATCCTGTGGCACCAACAGTGGCGCCGCCACCCCCACCACGACGAAGAGCACGGACACGAGCACCGCGACGCGGGTGGACCAGCTGCGCAGCAGTCCCGTACGCAGCACGTGCGCGAGAGTCTTCATGCCCGGCTCCTCCTACCCTGCCGGATCCGGGGGTCGAGGACGCCGTGGAGGATGTCGGCGCAGAGGTTGACCAGCACGAACAGCACGGCCATCAGCAGGACGCCGCCCTGCACCAACGGGTAGTCGCGGGCTCGGATCGCCTCGACGATGAGCCGTCCCAGGCCCGGCCAGGAGAAGATGGTCTCCACCACGATCGCTCCGCCGAGCAGCGAACCGATCTTGACTCCCATCATGATGACGGTGGGTGGTAACGCGTTGCGGAGCATGTGCCGGACCACGGTCAGGTGGCTGACGCCGCGGGCCCGCACCGCGTCGATGAAGTCCTGGTTCTTCGCCTCGATCAGACCGGCGCGCAACACTCGCACGACCGTGGCCGCCAGCGCCGTACCGAGCGTCACGCTCGGCAGCGCCACATGCCGCAGGGCGGAACCGAAGGCGGCCGGGTCACCGCTCAGCAGGCTGTCCAGCACCACGAAACCGGTGAGGTGTGGCACGTCGACCCCGAGGTCGAGCTGTGATCCGGTCGGCAGTACGCCCAGTTTCACCGAGAAGAGCAGGATGAGCATGATGCCGAGCCAGAAACTCGGCATCGAGATGCCGAACAACGCGATGGCGCTGCCCGCGCGGTCCACGAAACTGTTCTGTCGCAGGGCTGACACGACCGCGATCGGCACCCCGACGATGGTCGCGACCAGCACCGCGCCCACGGTCAGCTCGATCGTCGCGAACAACGCCGGTTTGATGAGCGAGAGGACGCTGGCCCCACGGAAGATCGAGTTACCGAGGTCGCCGGTGACGGCCGAGCCCAGAAAGTGCAGGTACTGCAGCAGCAGAGGCCGGTCCAGACCGAGGTTGCGGCGCGCTTCCTCCTTCTGCTCGGCGCTGACGTTCTGCTCACCGAACAGTCGGTCGACCGGGTCGCCCGGCGCCAGGTGCAACAGCAGGAAAACGATCACGGAGACGATGAGAAGCACGAGCGCTGTCTGCAACAGACGGTTGAAGAGAAGTCGGAGCATGACACCTCCAAACAAGTGTCTCGGCGCGCCGGTGGGGCTGACGCGGGCCTACGGGTGATCCCGGGGGCCGGAACCGCCTCCGGGAGTGCCGACCGGGCCCGGCCCGTCGGCGCGGGCCCGGTCGACGACAGGTCACCCCGCCAGGTACGCCTCGGTGAGGTGGTAGATCCCGGTGGGGGACGGCTCCCAGCCCTGCAGCGAACTGGACACGCCGTACATCTCGTCCGGGGTCACGAGGGGTCGCCACGGCGCGTCGCGCACCAGAAGGTCGATGACCTTCGCGTAGTCCGCCAGCCGGGTGGGCTGGTCGGCGGTGCCGCGAGCGTGCTCGATCAGCGCGTCCAGCGCCGCGCTCTCGTAGTTCGTGTAGCGGCTGTCGTCACCACGCTGGCCCCAGAAGTGCCGGCCGACAATGGCGTCGAGGTCACCCTCGGCCACCCCCCAGGAGCCCAGGTATGCCTGGCTGCGGCCGGTGGAGATGGCCTCGTTGAAGGCCTCGTCCTCGAGCGGCTGGAGCTTGACCTTGAGGCCGGCCGAGGTCAGTTGCCCCACCACAGCCTGGGCCAGCGTCAGGTCGGACTGCTTGATGTCGACCGTCACCGGGGCGCCGACCGACTTCAGGGTCGCCGTAGCCGGCTGCGGAGCGAAGCTGAAGCCGGCGGCCTGCTTCTGGTAGCCGAACATCTGCGGGAATGCCGGCTGGTTGAGCGCTTGGGCGCGCCCCTTGTAGAGGCTCTTGGCGAGCTCCTCGGTGTTGATCACGGAGCCGACCGCCTGCCGCACGCCGACGTCGGTGAACGGGGCGGCGGTGACGTTCATGGCGAGGAAGTAGATCCGGGTCCCGCTGGCCGACACGGCCTTGACGCCGCCGGTCAGCGTGTCCGCCAGGTCGGTGGGGATCTTGTCGGCGATGTTGATCTCGCCGGCCTGCAACGCCGCGATGCGGGCGGCCACGTCCGGGATGGTCTGGAAGGCGAGTTGCCTCGCCTTGGGCTTGCCACCCCAGTAGTCGTCGTTGCGCTCCAGGATGATGCGGTCCTCGGTGCGGCTGACGAACTTGTACGGCCCGGTGCCGATCGGCTTGGCGTTGAACTCCGCGGCACCGACCTTCTCCAGGTACTGCTGCGGCACGATCTCCTGGAAGGCGAGGATGGTCAGCAGGGTCGGGGCGGGTGCCTTGGTCTTGATCACCAGCTCGTGGTCGCCCTTCACGCTGACCTCGGCGACGAGCGCCGCCAGCTGGGTCTGCCACGAGGCGTTGTTCTTCGGGTCGAGGATGCGGTCGAGGTTGAACTTGGCGGTCGCCGCGGTGAACTTCTCCCCGTCGTGGAAGGTCACGTCGTCGCGCAGGGTGAACACCCAGGTCAACTCATCGGGATTGCTCCACGAACGGGCCAGTTGCGGAGCCGGAACCAGGTCGCGTCCCTGCACCACGAGGGCGTCGAAGATCTGTCGTTTGACCGCCCGTGTCTCCCGGCCGCCGGTGGGCGGCTGAACCGGGTCGAGGTTCATCACCTTGTCGGCCTGCCCGATGGTGAGCAGAGCGGTCTCCCCGTCGTTGCCGGTGGCGTCGTCCGTGCCGCTGGCGCTGGAACAGGCGGCGGTCAGGGCCAGCAGGGAGGTGAGCAGAACGGCCGTGACGGATCGCCCGGCGGGTCGATGTCCCGGGCGCGGGCGGCGCCCGGGTCGGGGAAGCTTCATGAGTGGTCCTTTCGTGGGACGCGACGCCGCAGCGTCGGGTCAGGAACCGGCGTGGCTTCGATGAGGCGTTCGGTGTAGGGATCCTGGGGATTTCGGATGACGTCCCTCGTGGAGCCTTCTTCCACGATGAGTCCGCGCCGCATGACGGCGACGCGGTCGCAGAAGCGCTCCACCACGGCCAGGTCATGGCCGATGAACAGATAGGTGAGGTGCGACTCCTCCTGCAGATGCTTCAGCAGGGTGAGGATCTGGGCCTGGATGGAGACGTCCAGCGCCGACACCGGCTCGTCCAGCACGAGGATGGCCGGCTCGACGGCGAGCGCCCGCGCGATGGAGATCCGTTGTCGTTGTCCGCCGGAGAACTCGTGGGGGTGCCGGTCCAGCGCCGACGCCGGCAGACCGCATCGCTCCAGCAGCTCGACGACCCGGTCCCGGCGCCGGTTGCGGGGCACCAGGTCGTGCACCCGGATGCCCTCCTCGACCAGCGTTCCCACCTTCCAGTACGGGTTGAGCGAAGCCATCGGGTCCTGGAAGACCATCTGCATGGACCGTCGGAACGCCTTGACGTCCCGACGGCGCAGGGACCCGACATCCCGGCCCTGCACCCGGACCGCGCCCCGGTCCATCGGCTCCAGCCCGCAGACGATCCGGGCGGTGGTGGACTTCCCGGAGCCGGACTCGCCGACCAGACCGAAGGTGGATCCGGTCGGGATGTCGAAGCTGATGCCCCGGACGGCGGGCACCGGCGTCCCCCGGGCGAACATGCCCCGGCCCTGCCGGTAGCTGCGGGACAGATCCCGTACCGAGATCGCAGGTTCGCCGGTCATCGCGGGTCCTCGGGACGGAAGCAACGGAATCGGTGCGCGCCGTCCGTCTGCTCGGCCGGCACCCGCTGCCAGCAGAGGTCGACGACGCTGGCGCAGCGGGGGGCGAACGGGCAGCACGACAGCTCGGTGGCCACCCGGATCGGGTTGCCGGGGATCGGCCGGAACTCCCCGGTCCCGCCCATCCGTGGCAGCGACGTCAGCAGCGCGGCGGTGTAGGGATGACGCGGGGCCGCGAACAGGCCGGTCGTCGTCGCCTCCTCCACGATCGTCCCGCCGTAGAAGACGGCGACCCGGTCGCAGGTCTCGGCGACAACCGCCAGGTCGTGCGTGATGAGGACGACCGCCACCCCCCGGCTCTCGACGATGCCCTGGAGCAGCTCCATCACCTGACGCTGGATGGTGACGTCCAGCGCGGTGGTCGGCTCGTCGGCGATGATGAGTTCGGGGTCGGCGATCAGCGCGGAGGCGATGACGGCACGTTGCCGCATCCCGCCCGAAAGCTGGTGCGGGTAGCTGTCCAGGCGCTGCCGGGGGTCGGGGATACCGACCTCGGCCAGCAGGTCTGCGGCTCGGCGGCGCGCCGCCGAGCGCCGCATCGACCGTTTGGCCAGCAGCGCCTCGACGAGTTGGTCCCCGATCGTGTAGACGGGGTCGAGGGCGGCCAGGGCGTCCTGGAAGACGAATCCGATCGACGAACCGCGGATCGCGCGCAGCCGCTTCGGCCGGGCCTGGAGCAGGTCCTCCCCCTTGAACAGGATCTGGCCCCGCTTCCGCGCATGGCCCGGGAGCAGGTCGATGACGGCGCGAGCGGTGACCGACTTACCGGAGCCGGACTCGCCGACGATGCCGAAGAACTCGCCCCGAGCCACCTCGAAGGTCACCCCGGACACGGCGTGGACCTCGTCGAACCGGACGTGCAGGTCCCGGACGCTGAGCAGAGGGTCGGTGACCTCCCCGCCGGCGGGCACCGCCCGGGCCGGCCCGGGACCGACCGCCACCACCCGCCTGTCGCCAGCCGGGGCGCTCACGGTGACGTGCCCGTTCGGTGCTGCGGCCAGGCTGAGGGATCCACACCGACGCCGATGAGGGTACGCAGCAACGCGATCACGGCGAGGTGCACCTCCTCGTCGAGCCCGTCGGACGTGGGCTCGGTGAACCCGGTGACCCCGTCGATGAGGCCGTGCCTGGCGCACGCCTGCAACATCCGGTGTTCTGTTCGCTCGTCGTGCATGACCTCCACCTGGCCGAGCAGGGCGGCGAGGGCGGCGCAGATGCCGTACCCGCCCCAGTTGGACACGGTGACCGGGACGACCACGTCGGTCTCGGCCGCCGGCACCACCCCGCCGCCGCAGCCGCAGCCGCAGTCCAGGCCGTACGGCAGGATCTGCCGGAGGCTGCCCTGGGCGTTGCCCATGCCGATCTCGTTGCCGCCGTCGCCGATACCGATGGTGGCGATCCCCCGCTCCCGACACCCGTTGATCAGGTCGGTGGTCGGAGCGACCGAGGCGGTGCACTCCCGCCCCTGGCTCATGTGCACCCGGCCCCGTTCGTTCGCCCCGCCCTTCTCGATCGCGACGAAGGCACCCACCGGGTAGGTCTCCAGCAGCCGCGTGGTGAGCCGGCCGGCCGCCCGTGGGTCCACCGGATGAGGTACCACCGCGGCGGGGTGCAGCAGCACGTCCGGGCTTCCGGCGGCGACCGCCTCGTCCAGTTCCAGGCAGCTCAGGCCGGCCGCGTGCACCACCGCCGTCATCGCCGGGACGAGTTCGGGCTCGACCAGCAGTACCGGGACGGCGCCCAGTCCGACCTGGACGGCGCGGGCGAGCGCGGCCGCCCCCGTGGGACCGTCGGACTCCGCGATCCGGTGGGAGATGTAGGGCCGGTTGAGCCAACCGGTCGCGATCAGCACCAGGTCTCCGGGGCGCACCGAGTCCCGCAGCAGCCGGGCCGCCAGCAGGCTCAGCGGTGTGCCGTAGTGCTGCCGGAAGTGCGGGTAGATGATGCTGATCCGGTCGCGCTGCGGCAGATCGATGCTCAGCAGGCGATCGATCTGGTCCGTGATCTGCCACACCGCGTCGGTCGGCATGTCGCCTCCATCGATTTCGAGGTCGCTCTGTCCACCGGGGTCCCGCCTCATGACCAGGCCGCCGAGTTCACCCCGACGCCGACCACGGCGCGGAGCATCGTCACCATCGCCCGGTGCACCCGCAGCGGCAGTCCGTCCGCGGTGGGGCCGACGTATCCGGTCACCCCGTCGATGAAGCCACCCAGGGCGCAGGCGCGGAGGACGTCCTCCTCCAGTTCCTCGGTGTGCATGACCTCTGGTCGGTCCAGCAGCACCGCCAGGGCGGCAGCGATGCCGTACGCGCCCCAGTTCGAGACGGTCGCGGCCACGACCACGTCGGTGGGGTTGCTGGGGACGACGCCGCCACCGCACTCGCACCGGCACCGTTGACCGAACCGGAGTTCGGGGCGCAGCCGGTCCCGGATCGTGCCCATGCCGATCTCGTTACCGCCGTCACCGACCCCGATGCTGGCGATGTTCCGGGCTCGGCAGACGTCGAGCAACGCGTCCACCTTCGCCAGCGGTGCGGTCGTGTCGTCGCCACGGCTGGTGTGTATCCGGCCCTGCTCGTTACGCCCGCCCTTCTCGATCGCGACGAACGCACCGACGTCCAGGGAGTCGCAAAGGTCCACCGCCGCCTGCTCGGCGGCGGCCGGATCGCTGGGGAACGCCACCACCGCTGCGGCGTGCAGGCGCGCGGTCGAGGCGGCCGCCTCGACGGCCTCCTGCGGAGACAGGCAGCGCAGCCCTGCCGCCTGGACAGCCAACCGCGTGCCGTCGACGATCTCCCGCTCGACGAGAATGACCGGCACCGCGCCGAGCCCGGCGTGCAGTGCCCGGGCCAGGAGGGCCGCGCCGGGCGGCCCGTCGTTCTCGGCCACCAGCCGGCTGACGTGCGGCCGGTCCAGCCATCCGGTGGCGATGAGGGCGACCCGGCCGGGAGTCAGCCGCTGCCGCAGCAGGTGCGCGGCGGTTGTCGACAGTGGGGCCCCGTGGTGTTCGCGGGCGGCCCGGTAGATGAGGTCGATCACCCCGCGGCGGGGGAAGTCGAGGCTCACCAGCCGGTCGATCATGTCGCCCTTGCGCCAGGCTGCCTGCTGGGGTGTTGCCGCCGTGCTCATGGGATCACGACGCCGACGAGCGGTGCGTACTGCTGGGCCCCGAAGATGTCGGTGTCACCCGGGCTGCCGCTCGGGCGGTCCCGCCGGATAGTGATCTTGATGGCCTTGAGCGGCGGCAGTTCGAGGAAGGTGACGACCGCCTCGGGGGTCGTCCGGAACAGCTCGGCGATGCTCTCCCGGGTCAGTGCCTTGCTGTCGACGACTCGCTGGAACCGGGCCTCGTCGTCGAAGAAGATGTCGAAGGTGATCAGGTCGACGCCGGCGTTCTTCGACCTCAGGGTCTTCGCCAGGTCGACGAGTCGGGTGGGCTGGGACATTTCTTCTCCTGCGGTGGGCACGGCTCGGTCAGGAGCGGGAGGACAGGATGCGCGGGGCGAAGACGTCACCGAGGGCGGTGATCGGAATGATGTGGTTCAGCGTCCACTCGTACGCCGGGCTGGCCTCCAGCACCTCGTCGAAGAGGAAGGAGACGCTCCCGGCCGTGCCCTTCACCTCGGGCAGGCGGGCGTAGAAGACCTGACGGGTCGCCGTCATGGTGACGGCGCGGGCAAGGTCGCGGTCGGCCGCGACGCCCTCGATGACCAGGCCGAGTTCGTGGGCCGGGGTGGTGTCGAACTCGTATCGCTTCAGGATCGCGTCGCGCCCGAAGGGGTGGATGTGCAGTTCGTAGCCGCCGTCGGGATACTGCTCGGCGACCTGCTTGCGCGCCCAGGCCATGACGTCGTCGATGCGGGCGATCGTGTACTCGTCACGGACGCCCGCGAACCCGACGAAGCGGTGCCCGACGAAACCGGAGCCCTCCAGTTTCACGGTGACGTCCGCCGCCGGCAGCCAGCGCGGTCCGGTGACCCGGGTGGACTTCTCGGCGATCTGCTCGTACCGGCACTCGGACATCTCCAGCGTGCCGCCGGCGACGTACTCGTAGTAGGGCTGCGCCCGCTCGTACATGGAGTGGCTCGCCACCGAGGCCGGGGTGCAGCGCTGGTCCGGGTGCATCGCCGTCACGTCGACGTGGGTTTCGGTGATCTCGCCGACGACGCTCTCCTTGCCCGCGTAGGGCTCGGCGCAGAAGGACGCGCACTCGAGCACCTTGCCGAGGTAGTACGAGAGGCCCTCGGGAAAGCCGGCCCGGATGGCCGGGGCCGCGAAGACGGCGCAGTCGCTGGAGCGGCCGCCGATGATGACGTCGGCCCCCTGGTCGAGCAGGGAGATGTAGGGGGCGGCGCCCGCGACGGCGACCACGCGCTGCGTATGGTCCAGAGTGGCCGCGGTCAGGTCGGGACGCCCGTCCAGCCCCGACACGGTTGTCCCGTCGGCCAGCGCCTGCCGCACGGTCTCGACGGGTACCTCGGAGTTGAAGTAGCCGATGGTGAATTCCGGCAGGTCGTGCCGACGGGCGATTTCTTTGATCATGTCGACGAACAACGCGACGCTGCGGTCGGAGCCGGTGTCACCGGCCGAGCCGATCAGCATCGGGATGCCGTGCTCGCGGGAGGCCAGCAGCATCAGCTCGAGGTCGTGGTACTGCCAGTCCCGAGGGCTGGCGCAGGTGTCCGCGCCCAGCGGGCCCGGCCCGATGTCGCAGCTGCCGGAGTCCGCGATCAGGTAGTCGAGGTCGTGCTTCAGGGCCGCACGGAAGCTGTCTGGACGGGTCGGCGCGAATCCGAGATGCCCGTTGGGGCTGACGATTCGCAGGGGTTTGCGTGACATGCCATCCCTTGGAGAGTTCGAAGCGGGGTAGCTGGACTGGTGTTGTTCCTGGTGGTGTCTGGTGTGGTCCGGACGGACCGCGCCAGTGGTCACACCGGTGGTTGGTCGAGGTGTCCGGATGCGTGGCCGGCGGTGCCGGACGGGCTCACCGGTCCGCCTCGGCGGGCCCGCCGGTGACGTCGCTGCGGACGCCCGAGCCGCGCAGCCGGGAGGGAGTGTCCGGCCCGCAGTGCACCGCGACGGTGTAGTGGCGTGCCGCCTCGGGATTGCGATCGAATCGGGGCCAGTTGCTGGTGGCCACGTCGACCCGGATGCGATGGCCCGCCGCGAAGACGTTGCTGACGTGCAGGGGCCCGAGGGTGACCAGCGTCGGTGTCGTTTCCTCGTGCCCCGCGACCTGGACGGTCCAGGAGGCGCAGCGGCGGTATCCCTCCGTCACGTTCAGATGGAATCCCTCGGGAAGCTCGGCGCTACGGGGGTACTCGTCGATGAGCTTCACCGACACGTCGCAGGACGGGCTGTCCGAGGAGAGCCACACGTCGACGTAGAGCGGGCCGGACAGGTCGACGTCCGCCGGCAGCGGCTCACTGCGGAAGGCCGCCACGTCCGGCCGGGACGACAACGGCAGCCCGGTTCCTGGAGAATCCAGCGCCTCCGGCACCTCGCGCTGGTCGCACCCACCGCTGGTCAGGAATCCCGGCATGATGTCGGGGTTGCGGATCGAACTGCCGACGGTGGGCACCGGCCGGTCGCGGTCCACCACGAGGACGCGCCGGTCGGGGGCGACGTCGTCACGGGAGGTCATGCGGCCGTCCGCCGTGAACCGCCAGTCGATGTCCGTACCACCCGGTGGCGGCCATGCTGCCGCGGTCTGCCAGCCACCGCCGTGCACCAGCCGGCGGCTGGCGTCCAGGCCGCCGCCACCCCCACCCATCCGGAAGTACGTCACCAGTGGTGACGCGTCCACCGCCGACGCGCCGCGGCCGCGCAGGTGAGCATCGAACCAGCGCAGCCGCAGCTCGTTCATGTTCAGCGAGGACTGCGGGCCGAAGAACGTCTGACCGACGTGGTCGGGATGCCCGTACGGGTCGGCGTGCAACCAGGTGCCGACGATGACCCGCTTGGCGGTGCGGTGTCCCTCGAACAGTTCCAGCTTGCGGAAGGTCGCCCACTGGTGGTGGCCGTACCAGCTCGTGACCATGAGCACGGGGATGTCGGGGTATCGGTCCAGGTACGGCTCGACGTTCATCTGGGGGTTGTCCCAGCCGGGGCCGTACCGCACCGTGTCCTGCGCGAAGAGCAGCCAATCCTCGTACTCGGGCAGGGCGGACACCGGTGAGTCCCCCCGACGCCACGGTGCCCGCCGGAACCATTCCTTGCCGCGGTCCCGGGCACGTTCCAGCGCGGCCCGGACCACCGGGTCGCGTCTGGCCTGAGGACTGGACAATGCCATCCGCAGCGCGTACGTCCCGAGCTGTCCCAGCACGAAGGCGCCGTCCTGCCGTACCGTGCTCCGGAAGTAGTTCAGGCCCGCGTCGAAGATCACCTGCGCCTTGAGGGCCGGGTGTCCGGTGATCGCCAGGGACTGCTGGTTCGCGCCGGTGTACGACAGGCCGACCGTGCCGATCTGCTGGTCCGACCACGGCTGCGCGCAGATCCAGGTCAACAGGTCGTGCCCGTCCTCGCCCTCGTGCGGGCGGGCCAGGTAGTGCTGGAAGACTCCGTCGGAATCACCCCGTCCCCGGGTGTCCTGCAGGACGACGTGGTAGCCGCGAGCGGCGAAGAAGGCGGCCATGTCGAGCAGTTCGGGCTTGCGCCGGCCGTACGGGGTGCGCTCCACGATCGTCGGAGCAGGCCCGAGCGAGCCGTTCGCCGCGTGGTAGACGTCGGTGGCCAGGCCACACCCGTCTCGCGCCGGCACCGTGACCGTGCTCCGGTTCACCTGACCATAAAGAAGCCATTTATCGTCATTCATCTGGACGCCACCCTGAAGATCGAGAACGAACCGAGGCAGGAAGTGGGGCGGGAAAAACGCGGCGACAGGCACTGATCGGCACCTGCCGCCGCCAGCGACCGCCCACCCGTCGGCATCGGCCCCCGAACGGCTCCACCGGTCACCGCTTCGGATGACCTGTCAGCTGGCCTGCCATCCGACGGACTGGGCTGGTCTGGTCTGGTCTGGTGGCCCAGAACCTAACAGAGCAATTGTGGAATGGCAATGACCGAAGAACACCTGACCAGCACCGGGGCACCGACAGCACTCCACCGACCAGCCGAAGGCCGGCTGAGCGGTCGATGGACTACTGGTAGAGTGACCGATCTGGTCTGGTCTGGTCTGGTGAAGCCAGGACCCAACGCAAGGAGCTTCCACGATGGCAATGGTCGAGAGTGGGTGGCTGAGCGCTCGCTATGAGACCGTCTTCGAGCACATCGCGGATGGCATCGCAAGCGGCCGCCTGACCCCCGGCACCAGGCTCGCCGGCGAGCGGAAACTCGCCGACGACCTGGGAGTCAGCCGCGAAACCGTCCGCCAGGGACTGCAGATGGCCGAACAGGCCGGGCTCATCGTCCGGATCGCCACCCGCGGAACGTTCGTCGCACCCCCCCGCGTCGACCAGGACCTGGGGGTCATGGACGCGTTCGACAGCACGGTGCGTCACCTCCAGCTCAAGCCGGCCTATCGGCTGCTCGACGTCACCAAGGTCCGGGCAACCCGCGAACAGGCCCACCTGCTCGATGTCGGCCACAACGACGAACTGTTGTCCGTCCAGGTGTTGGGCCTGGGAAGCGGCCTGCCGCTGGCGTACTACGAGTCCGTCCTACCCGAGCGAGTCGCCGCGCAACTTCCGCCCAAGCCGCCCTGGGGGGCCAAGGCCACGTACCAGGTAGCCGCCGCCGCCATGGGCGCGACCGCGCTGAGCGTCTCCCAGGAGTTCGACGCTGTCGCGATTCCGCACGCCCTGTCGCAGAACCTGCAGGTGAGCCCGAAGTCGCCCGGTTTCAAGACGGTCAGCCTCTTCACGGTCGAGGACTCGCCCATCGAACTCCGGACGGCCTGGTACCCCGGCAGCAGGTACCGGTTCCGGGTGTCTCGCCAGATTCGGATCGCCGACTGACGGCCGGCCCTGGGGGCGGGTCAGTCCGCCGACTCGGCGGCACCCGACCGCACCGTCAGCGCCATCCACAGCGGAAGCACCTGCTCGGGATCGGCCAGGTCCAGGTGGAAAAGCTCCGTGGCGCGACGCAGCCGGTAACGCACGGTGTTCGGATGCAGCGACAACCGCTTCGCCGTCAGGCCCACGTCCCCGACCGCGTCGAAGTAGGCGAGCAGGACCTGCGAATAGTTCGTACCCCGGGTCGCGTCGTGACCCGCCACCGCCGACGCCCGATGCGACGTCAGCCTCGGGTCGCTGCCGAACTGCGCCCGAAGATGCGCCAGCACCAGTTGGTCCGACACCCGGTCCGCCGTGGCAACCGGGCCGAGGTCCGGTCGCTGCCGCAGCAGCGCGATGACCCGGGCGGCCTCGTGATGCGCGCCGCGGACGCTCGCCAGATCGTTCATCGTCGGCCCGATGCCGGCGAGTAGCCGCAGGCGCAGGGAGGCCCCGGCTGCCGTGACCACCTCCGTGGCGAGCTGCGTGAGCGCCTCCGGCCGGCCCAGGTGGGGCCCGGCCACCAGCACGAACAGCGTTCCACCGATCATGACCAGACCGGTGGGGCCGATGCGGGCCTCGCAGTGCAGCGTCACCATGTCCAGCAGTCGCCCCGCGGTGGGCGTCGATTCGGTCAGCCCGAACTCCACCGGCGCGAAGGCCAGCACCGCGTACGGACGTCTGGTCTCCAGTCCCAACGCGTCGGCCGCATCGTCCGCGCGGCCGGCACTCTCCAGGATCTGGCGCACGAACTCGCCACGCTGCTGCCGGGCCAGTTCCTCGAAACTGCGGGCGTGCAGAAGGTGCAGGGCAGCGACGGGAGCCGCCGCGAGCAGGGCCTCCTCGGCCCGGGCACCGAGACTGCCCGCCGGGTCGACCACCCAGATGGAACCCAGCAGGTCCGTACCAGCCCGCACCGCCACGGCCAGGCGAGGTAGCGCAAGTGGCGGAGCGGCGAACCGGACGACCCCCCGCGAGGCGTAGACCTGGCGGTACTGCTCGTCGTTGTAGGGCAGATCGGGTACCCGCCGCCCCAGGATCCCCTGCTGCCGCTCCTCGTCGATCGCCTGGCCGGGAAGGTGGGAGTAGGCGAGGACCCGCCGGGAGGTGTCCTCGATCGCGGTGGCGCCGCCCACGATGGCCGCGGTGGCGCCGGCCAGGGCGAACAGGTCGCCAACGGCCGGCAGCGACAGCGAACGGCCGACATGGGTCGCGGTGACCAGGGCGTTGTTGAGCAACGAGTGCAGGTGCAGCCACTCGATCGCGTCCGAGACGACGAGCAGGGCGATCCCCGCTGCATCGGCGACCCGGACGAGGGGCGTCACCACCTCTCCGTACGCCTTGACCACCACCGCGCTGAAGCCCTGACCCGCCGCCCGCGCCACGACGCCCCGTGCCGCGTCGTCCGCGCTACGCAATCCGGGTGCCACGAGCACCCCGCCCGACAACCGGTCGACAGCCGAGCACGGGTCGTGGAGAACGGCTCGGGTGACTCCGAGCTGCCGCCCCTCGTCACTCGACGCCAGGCGGAGACCGGCCGATTCGAGCACGGCCAACAGGTCCGCGATGCTCACGCCCCGAGGAGACACCACCGCCGTCATCCGGCCGAGCTTACGCGGGGTTTGTCGAGACGTACATCTGGTTGCCGCCAACTTCGTCGGGTTGAACAATGCCCGGCCCGGCGGCCACTGGCACAGTTGGCCCATGGGCACCCCCGACCAGACGTCCGGCGAGTCAGTCGCCGACCGCGACGCGGCCATCCAGGCGCACAACGCCGCTCTCCACGCCGCACGCCACGCCGACGTCGCCGTACGTGAGCTCTCCGGGATCGCCGGACTACGGGCGGTCTCCGACCTGTTCGCGGCCGTGTGGGGACGGACCCCGGAAGGCGTTCCGGCCCCCAGTGAACTGCTGCGCAGCCTCCAGCACTCGGGCGGATGCGTGACCGCGGCGGTCGACCACTCGAATCGACTCGTGGGAGCTGCCGCGCTCGCGGTGGCCGCACCAGCCGGTACGACGTACTCGTTGATCGCCGCGGTCGCGCCCGGACTCGGTGACCGAGGCATCGGATACGCGGTGAAGCAGCACCAGCGCTGGTGGGCGCTCGACCACGGCTACCACACGATGGCGTGGACATTCGATCCCCTGGTGGCCCGCAACGCGCGGTTCAACCTGGTCAAACTGGGGGCCGAGGCGGGTGGCTACGAGCAAGCCTTCTACGGGCGGGGGTCGGACGAGATCAACGGCTCGGACGAGACCGACCGGCTGGTGGCCACCTGGAGGCTCGACGCACGGCGGACCGTGGCGGCGAGCACCGGCCCGCCGGGCGAACCGGAGAGACCACCCGAGCCTGCCGCCCCGCTGGCCATCGGGCCCGACGGGCAGCCGATCCTCTATCAGGACGAGACAGGCCGGTGGTGTCGAGTGCCCCACGACATCCTGGCAGTGCGGCGCAGCGAACCCGACGTCGCCTCAGAGTGGCGCCTCGCCATACGGGAGATCTTCATGCAGGCATTCGCCGACGGCTTCACCGCGACCCACGTCACCCGGAGCGGCTGGTACCGCCTGACCAGGGCGGGTGACCGATGAGAGTCGAACACATCGAGCTGAGGCACGTACGCATTCCGCTGGTGACGCCGTTCCGCACCTCGTTCGGCACCTCCCACGAGCGAGAAACCTTCCTGCTTCGCGTGGTGACCGCCGACGCCGAGGGGTGGGCCGAGTGTGGTGCCGAGCCGGAGCCGCTCTACAGCTCGGAGTTCCTCGCCGGCGCCGCGGCCGTGCTGCGAGACCACCTGGTCCCCAGGGCCCTGGCCCTCGGCCCGGCGCTCGGCGCGGAGCGGATCAAGAACGCGCTCGCTCCGGTCAAGGGAAACCAGATGGCCAAGCACGTGCTGGAGACCGCCGTGCTCGACGCCGAGCTGAAGGCGCTCGGGATGTCGTTCGGCCGCTATCTCGGCGCTGTCCGGGACCGGGTGCCGGCCGGTGTCTCGGTGGGAATCATGGACTCGATACCCGCGCTGGTCGAGGCCGTGGGCGACTACCTCGCACAGGGATACCAGCGGATCAAGCTCAAGATCGAACCGGGCTGGGACATCGAGCCGGTACGCGTGGTCCGCGAGACGTACGGCGACGACCTGCTGCTCCAGGTCGACGCGAACACCGCGTACGCCCTTGCCGACGCCCGGCACCTGGCCCAGTTGGACCCGTTCGACCTGCTCCTGATCGAACAGCCGCTCCCCGAGGACGATCTGCGCGGCCACGCCGAACTGGCCCGGCGGATGCGCACTCCGATCTGCCTCGACGAGTCGATCACCTCGGCCCGCGACGCGGCGACGGCCATCGCCCTGGGCGCCTGTCAGGTCATCAACGTCAAGCCCTCACGGGTGGGCGGCTACCTGGAGGCGCGGCGCATCCACGACGTCGCCGAGGCGCACGGCGTACCGGTGTGGTGTGGCGGCATGCTCGAGTGTGGCATCGGTCGCGGCCCCAACGTGGCCCTGGCGGCACTGCCCAACTTCGTGCTCCCCGGAGACACCTCCGCGTCGAGCCGGTACTTCGCGCAGGACCTCACCCCCGCCTTCACCCTGGAGGACGGAAACCTGCGCGTCCCCACCGGCCCGGGCATCGGGGTGGAGATACTCACCGACGTGCTGGCGGACCTGACGGTGTCGACCACCACCATCCCCCTGTGATCAGGAATCCTCCGGCGACCGGCAGATCCCAGCGCTGACCGCCCGGACCCGTCAACATCCTGCGAGACGACCGGCCCGAGACCGCCAACGCCGACTGCACCGTCAGCGCCAAGGGCACCCGAACCCTGGCCGTGTCGCGCCTGCCGGGTGTGGACCACCCCGGCCCGTCGAAACTCCTCCGGCCGGGTCTGCGGGAACGGCGCGAAGACGGAGCTGAATACGTCGTTGATCCACAGGCCGACCGGGCCCGGCTCCGCCTCGATCCGCCGGCCGACGGCGACGACCCGGTCGTGGTCCGCCCTGCCGACCTCGATCGGCAGGGCCCGGCGGCGGGCGGCACTTGTACGATCCGACCTCAGCGCGGCGATGCTGACCGTGATGACCACCGCCACGCGAAGGACGTGGTCGAGACTGCCCAGGGTCTGGCTGGGCAGGCCGGCCAGGACGGCGGCGACCCTCGCCGCGGCGGACGCGACGGCGGTACGTCTCGGCGTGTCCACCGCGGCGGCCAGCAGCGGGGCCAGGGCCAGGAACCCGATGAGTACGGCGTGCGCGGCCGCCGCCATGTCGACCAGCAGCACGACGGCGATGAAGGCCAACGCGGCGGGCAGTCCGAGCCACGACCGGTGGCCGGCCTCCCCGGAGCGCCCCGGGTCAGTCATCGACGGCGACCCCGTCGACGGCCAGCGAATCAGGAGTGCTGGCGGGAGACCGCGACTCCAGTCTCGCCCGCAGTGCGGCGATCTCGTCCCGCAGGGCCGCGACGTCGGCTGCCGTCGCCGGCTCCGACCGGTCCCGGTCGGCGACCCGCTCGACGATCCAGGTCGCGAGCGACCCGGTCACGAAACCGATCAGGCCGATCCCGCCGACCATGAGGCCGAGGGCGACCAGCCGCCCTGCGGCGGTCACCGGGTAGAGATCGCCGTACCCGACGGTCGTGATCGTCACCGCGGCCCACCACAGGGCGTCGACGAACGACGTGATCGAGGCGTCGGGCGCACGCCGTTCCGCGTCGAGCACCGCCAGGGCCGACACGACCACCAGCAGCACGGTCGTGGCGCCGACGTACAGGGCGAGGCGGCCACGGGCCCATTCGGTCGTGCGCCGGGTCAGGTTCAGCACCACGGTGACCAGCCGGAGGGCCCGCAGCGGACGCAGAAACGGCAGCACGAGCACGATCAGGTCGAACAGGTGGGTGCGTAGGAACCGCAGCCGGTCGCCGGCGAGGGCGAACCGCACCAGCAGGTCGACCCAGAAGAGCAGCCAGATCGTCAGACCGGTGGCCCCACAGGCGACCACCCATGGGCGGGACAGTTGCGGCACGAGGATGGGCCACGCGTACGCGGCGAGGAAGACCACGGACAGCAGGGTCAGTGGGGCCGCGCTGAGCTGCTCCCAGCGCCCGACCGCCCGCTGTCGGGATCCGTGCCGCTGGCCGGACACCGCCCCCACCACCTTTCCTGCATCCATGCAACCATTGGATGGTGGAACTCTACGTGCCGACGGAAGCGCCGGTGACGGGCCCCGAGTCGGCGCTCGTCGACGGTCTCGCCGCCCTGAGCAGGGTAATCGTGGGCTTCACGGCGCGGACGCTGGCCGGCCTCGACGCAGAGTTGACCCTCTCCCAGCACCGCACGATGGTGCTGCTCGCCGCACGCGGCCCGCTGCGGACGGTCGACCTCGCCACCACACTCGAGGTCCACCCGTCGACCGCGACCCGCACCTGCAACCGGCTGGTCCGGCGCGGCCTGGTGGCCAGGCGGCAGGGCACCACCGACCGACGGGTGGCCTGGCTGACCCTCACGGAGGCAGGTCGTGACCTGGTCGGTGAGGTGGTCCGTGGACGGACCGGTCGGATCCGCGACCTCGTCCGCTCTGCGGGCGCGGCTCGCGCCGCGACCGGGACGGAACTCGTCAACACACTGGTGGCGGCCGCCGGCGAGCCGACCGAGGAGCAGTGGTGGCGGAGTTGGGCGGACAGCGCCCACCGCGAGACCAGCGCCTGACCCGGTCACCCCTACCCGGAGCGCCGCTACGTGACCACCGGACGACCTTCGGCGACTACGTTGATCACCGGCGTGTCGGAGAACCTGATCGCCACGCGTTACGCAGCGTCCACCGAACCCGCAGGAGTTGTCGTGCGAGCCCGAGACCTGGCCGTTCCCTTTCCGACCATCACCGTTGCCACCTCGGTTCTGGAGGCCGCCCGCCTGCTGGCCGGACACAACCTGCCCGGTCTGATCGTGGTGGACGCCGCCGGATGCCCGGTGACAGTCCTGCCCGGCACGCAGGTGCTGCGACTGGTGATCCCGGGTTACTGCCGGGAGGATCCGACCCTGGCCCGCATGATCGACGAGCCGTCGGCCGACATGTTCCTCCGGGGCGCCGAGGGCCGGACGGTCGCGGACCTGCTGCCATCGGAACGCCCGGAACCGCCGGTGGTCGCCCCGGAGGCCACGGTCCTGGAGGTGGCCGCGGTGATGGCCCAGAAGCGCAGCCCCCTGGTCGCGGTGGCCCCGCCCCGCAGGCCGATGGTCGGCGGCATCACCCTCGACGCCCTGCTCGACCGGATGCTCGCCGCATGACCGGGGTGGCCTGGACGGCGGTGGCCGTCTTCACCGTCGCGTACGTGCTGATCGCCACCGAGAAGATCCACCGGGTGGCCGCGGCGCTGGGCGGGGCGGCGGTGATGTTCCTGATCGGCGCGACCGACACCGCGCATGCCTTCTTCTCAGAAGACGCCGGCATCGACTGGAACGTGATCTTCCTCCTGATCGGCATGATGCTCATCGTCGCCGTGCTCAAGCGCACCGGCGGCTTCGAGTACGTGGCCGTCTGGGCGTCGAAGCGGGCCCGGGGCCGGCCGTACCGCGTGCTGGTGATCCTGGTGGTGATCACCGCGGTGGCGTCGGCGGCGCTGGACAACGTCACCACCGTCCTGCTGATCGCGCCGGTGACCTTCCTGGTCTGCGAGCGCCTCGGTGTGCCGGCCGTGCCGTTCCTCATCGCCGAGGCGATGGCCTCGAACATCGGCGGCACCTCGACGCTGGTCGGCGATCCGCCGAACATCATCATCGGCAGCCGGGGCGGCCTGAGCTACAACGACTTCCTGATCCACCTCGCGCCGTTCGTGGCGCTGCTGCTGGTGGTGTTCCTGGGCCTGTGCCGGGTGTTGTTCCGCGACGCGTTCCGTTACGACCCCGAGCGGGCCGCGCAGATCGCCGCCCTGCACGAGGGCGACGCCATCCGGGACCGCCGGCTGCTCGTCCTCGGCCTGGCCGTGCTCGGCGCGGTCACCGCCGCGTTCGTGCTGCACACCACCCTGCACCTGGAGCCGGCGGTGGTGGCGCTGCTCGGCGGCCTGCTGCTGCTCGCACTGTCCCGCCTCGACGCCGGCGAGATCAGCCGCGACGTCGAGTGGCCCACGCTGGTCTTCTTCGCCGGCCTGTTCATCATGGTGGGCGCGCTGGTGAACACCGGCGTGGTGGAACAGCTCTCCCGCGCCGCGATCGACGCCACGGACGGGCGGCTGCTCCCCGCCTCGATGGTCCTGTTGTGGGGCTCCGCGGCGCTGTCGGCGATCGTCGACAACATCCCGTACGTCGCCACGATGAGTCCGGTCGTCGCCGACCTGGTCCACGCCCAGGGCGACGCCGGGCAGTCCCGCGTCCTGTGGTGGGCCCTCGCTCTCGGGGCGGACCTGGGCGGCAACGCCACCGCGGTCGGCGCCTCCGCCAACGTGGTGGTCCTCGGGCTCGCCGAGCGGGCCGGGCAGCGGATCAGCTTCTGGCAGTTCACCCGGTACGGTCTGGTGGTCACCCTGGTCACCGTCGGGCTGGCGATGCCATACCTGTGGCTGCGCTACTTCGCCTTCGGCTGAGGGTCCGGCGTCACGCTCTCGTCGGCACCGCCGTCCCGGCTGGCCCGACCGGTGTCCGCCTCGCCCGCGCCGACCACCGCCCGCCGGCCGCGGACGACGACGGTGCGGCGGGTCCGCCGGATCCGGCGCAGCACGCCGTGCCAGGCCGGGACCTCCGCGGTCTCGTCGAACGCCCGCGCGATCACCACGTCGGTCGAGGAATGCGCCAGGATCGAGATCACGATCGTCAACGCGACCAGGTGGAACACCTCGTCGGCGGCGCCGATGCCGGCCTCCAGCACCAGCAGCCCGTAGACCACCGAGGCGAAGCCCTTCGGCCCGAACCACATCGCCGCGGCCTGCTCGCGCAGGCTCAGCCCGGAGCGCAGGAACGACACCCACAGCGCGACCGGCCGGGCCACCACGATGGCCAGCACCGCGAACACCCAGCCGGTCCAGGAGATCTCGCCGAGGAAACCGGGCGAGATCAGCGCCCCGAACACCAGCAGCGCCGCCAGCTTCAACAGCTCCGCGACGTTCTCCCCGAAGTGCTCGAACGCCACGCGCTCGCGGGGCCCGAAGGTCGCCACGGTGATGCCGGCGGCGAACGCGGCCAGGAACAGGTTGCCGTGGGTCGCCTTGCCCAGCGCCAGCACCAGCAGCCCGATCGCCACCCCGTTCAGCGGGGCGTACGCCGCCGACGCGGCGAAGAACCGGGTCCGCTCCAACGCGATCGCGAGCAGGGGCACGAGCACCCCGATCGCCAGCCCGACGGCCAGCTCGGTCGCCAGCTCCCCCAGGTGCAGGTCGTCGGAGCCGGCCGCGACGGCCAGCAGCACCACCACGAACGGCAATGCCAGCCCGTCGTTCACCCCGGATTCCACGTTGAGCAGGTGCCGCAGCCGGGCCGGTACCTTGTCGTTGCCGACCAGCGCGGCCGCGAACACCGGGTCCGTCGGCGCCAGGATCGCCCCGATCAGCAGCGCCTCAGGCCAGTCCAATCCGGCGACGTAGTGCGCCAGCACGGCGGTGACCAGCAAGGTCAGCGGCAATCCCCAACCCAGCGCCCGGCCCGGCAGCCGCCACGCGCTGCGCAGGTCCGCCCAGCCGACCCGCATCCCGTCGGTGAACAGCACCGCGAACAGCGCCAGCTCCGCCAACTGCGCGACGATCGGCGAGTCCGCGCGCAGATGCAGCACCCCGGTGGTGCCCTCACCGAGGACGAACCCGGCCACCAGGAACAACGCCGCCGTCGACAGGATCGTCCGGTGGGCCAACGCCGACACCAGCACGGCGGCGAGCAGGACGACGGCGAAGGAGAGCAGCAGCACGGGGGCCTCCGGTGGGCAGGGCGGAACAGGGTGCCGACCAGACTTCCCGGCGCTCCACGGATCCGGCCGATCATATCGGCCCCACGCCGGGCCACCTTCGCCACGTCGCTGCAGGCCGACGCCGCCATCGTCGCCGGCGCGGTCATGGCAGGATTCAGGCGTGACGCGGGCACGACAGGCGGGGCGGACGACCCCGGCAGCACGACCGGGACGGACGGGTCAGCCGTGGCCCTGATGGCCCGGCGGCCCGTCTGGCAGCGCCGCAGCGCCCGCTTCCGGCATCCCGCGCAGGTGATCTCCGTGGGGTTCGGTGCGGCCATCGCGCTGGGCACCGGCCTGCTGTCGCTGCCGGTGGCCACCCAGTCGCAGCAGCGAGCCCCGCTGGTCGACGCGCTGTTCACCGCGACCTCGGCGGTGTGCGTCACCGGCCTGGCGACCGTCGACACCGGCAGTTACTGGTCGTTGTTCGGGCAGGTCGTCATCCTGCTGCTCATCCAGGCCGGTGGGCTGGGCATCATGACGGTGGCCACGCTGTTCACCGTGCTGGTGTCGCGGCGGCTGGGGTTACGGGCCCGCTTCCTCGCGCAGGCCGAAACCAAGAGCCTGGACCTCACCGACGTGCGCGGGGTGGTCCGACGCATCGTGCTGTTCAGTCTCGCCGCCGAGAGCGTCGTGGCCGTGGCGCTGACGCTACGGTTCGCCGTCGGGCACGGCGAGGCGCTCGGGCCGGCCGCCTATCACGGGGTGTTCCACGCGGTGTCGGCGTTCAACAACGCCGGTTTCTCCACCAACACGGACAGCCTCGTCGGATACGTCACGGACCCCTGGATCACCCTGACGATCTCCGGTGCGGTGATACTCGGCGGCCTGGGTTTCCCGGTGGTGTTCGAGCTCGCCCGGTGCTGGCGCCGACCGGCGACGTGGTCGGTCATGACCCGCCTGACCGTCACCCTCACGGCGACCCTGCTGGTGCTGGGCACCGTGGTACTGACCCTGACGGAGTTCACGAACCCCACCACGCTGGGCCCGCTCAGCGGCCCGGAGAAGCTGCTGGCCGGGTTCTTCGCCTCGACGATGACGCGCACCGCCGGGTTCAACAGCCTGGACATCGGCGCCATGCGTCCGGAGAGCCTGCTCGCCAGCGACGTGCTGATGTTCATCGGCGGCGGCAGCGCGGGCACCGCCGGCGGCATCAAGGTCACCACGTTCGGGCTGCTGGCCTTCGTGCTCTGGTCGGAGATGCGCGGCGAGACCCACGTCCACGTCGGGAAACGGCGCATCCCCGCCGGCAACCAGCGCCAGGCTCTCGCGGTGGCCCTGCTGAGCGTCGGCGCGGTCGTCGTCGCCACGTTCACGTTGGTGGCGATCACGCCCCACGGCCTGGACCAAGCGCTGTTCGAGGTCGTGTCGGCGTTCGCCACCGTCGGGTTGTCCACCGGGATCACCGGCAGCCTGCCGCCGCAGGCGGACCTGCTACTGGTCGTGCTGATGTTCGCCGGTCGGATCGGGCCGCTCACCCTGGCCTCGGCGCTGGCGCTGCGGGAGCGGACCCGACGCTTCGAACTGCCCGAGGAGAGGACGATCGTTGGCTGACCTGACCGAACCCGTGGTGGTCGTCGGCCTGGGGCGGTTCGGCACCGCCCTGGCCCTGGAACTGACCAGCCGGGGCACCGAGGTGCTCGGCATCGACAACCGGCCGAAGGTGGTCCAGTCCCTGTCCGGCCGCCTCCCACACGTGGTCACGGCGGACTCCACCGACATCGAGGCACTGCGCCAACTCGGCGTCGAGGAGTTCCAGCGGGCCGTGGTGGCGATCGGCACGGACATCCAGGCAAGCATTCTCACCACCAGCCTGCTGTCCGAACTCGGTATCCCCGACATCTGGGCCAAGGCGGTCAGCGACCAGCACCGGCACATCCTCACCCGGGTCGGTGCCCACAAGGTCGTCGCCCCCGAACACGACATGGGCGAACGCGTGGCCCATCTGCTCTCCGGCCGGATCCTCGACTACGTCGAGGTCGACGCCGACTTCGCCGTGGTCAAGACCACCCCGCCGCGCGAGGTCGTCGGCGTGCCACTACGCGACTCCCGGGTACGCAGCCGGTGGGGCGTCACCGTGGTCGCGGTCAAACCACAGGCCCCGCCGCCGGGCGCAAGCCCCGAGTTCAGCCACGCCACACCGGACACCGTGCTCGCCTACGGCGACCTGATCCTCATCGTCGGGCCGATCGACAACGTGGAACGCTTCGCCGCCAGCGGGTGACCCTCTTCGGCAGAGAGCGCGGGTGGCGAGCCGGCGACCGGCACGAGGCACCACAGACGTCGGGGGCCCCTTCCGCCCTCGCCGGACCGTGAGTACGGTGAGCGATGGTGTGCCGGGAAGCCTGGTCGGCAGTCGTGATCTCCGTCGACCGGAAGGCTCCCGATGACCGCACCTGCCCTCCGCACCGAACAACTGACCAAACGCTACGGCCGGCTCCTCGCCCTGGACGGGCTGGACCTGACCGTGCACGCCGGCGAGGTGTTCGGGTTCCTCGGCCCCAACGGCGCCGGCAAGTCCACCACCATCCGGTTGCTGCTCGGCCTGGCCCGCCCCACCTCCGGCCGAGCCCGGATCTTCGACGTCGACGCCCGCGACGTGGCCGCAGCGCACCGGTTGCTGGCGTACGTGCCCGCCGACGTCGCGCTGTGGCCGCAGCTCACCGGCGCGGAACTGCTGGACCTGCTCGCCGCCACCGGCCCGGGCAGCGACACCGCCTACCGCGCCGACCTCGTCGCCCGCTTCGACCTCGACCTGTCCCGACCGGCCCGCGCCTACTCCACCGGCAACCGGCAGAAGGTGGCGCTGGTGGCCGCGTTCGCGACCCGCGCTCCCCTGCTGGTGCTCGACGAACCCACCAATGGCCTGGACCCGTTGATGGAGCTGCAGTTCCGCCGGGCCGTCGCCGAGGCGCGCGACAACGGACAGACGGTGTTCCTCTGCTCCCACCAGCTGGCCGAGGTGGAGGCCGTCTGCGACCGGGTAGCGATCCTGCGCGCCGGCCGGCTCGTCGACGTCGCGACCGTGCCGGAGCTGCGCCGGCTGCACCGTAGCGAGGTCACCGCCCGGTTCACCGGCGCCGCCCCGGACCTGGCCGCCGTGCCGGGCGTCGACCTGATCGACCAGGCCGGCGGGATGCTGCGGTTCTCCCTGGCCGGTCCGCCAGCGCCGGCGCTGCGCGCCCTCGCCGCCGCCGACGTCACCGCCCTCACCGTGCGCGAGCCCAGCCTCGAGGAGATCTTCCTCGACTACTACGGGCAGGCCGGGCAGTGAACGGCATCCGGTCGGCTACGCCCGGCCGCGCAATCACCCGCCTCGCGGCCCGCCAGGTGCGCCGCCCGGCGCTGGTCGTCGCGGCGGTGACCGTCGGCATGTCCGCCCTCGTCGTCGGCACCTACGCCCGCACGATGGGTGACGCGAGCGCCGCGCCGGCGCTGGCGGCGCTCGCCGGCAACCCGGCCATCCGCACCCTGTTCGGTGAGCCCGTCGGCCTGGACACCGCCGGCGGGTTCGCCGTCTGGCGCACCGGTACCGTCCTGGCCGTCCTGCTCACCACCTGGGGTGCGCTGGCGACCACCCGGGTGAGCCGGGGCGAGGAGGAGGCCGGCCGCTGGGACCTGCTGCTCGCCGGCCGGCTGACCCCGGCAGCCCTGTTGGGCCGGCAACTCGCCGTGCTCGCCGTGGCGATGACGGCGACCGGGCTCGTGCTGGCCGGGGCGCTCACGGCCGGCGGCACACCGATGGACGGGGCGCTGCTGCACGCCACCGGCCTCGCCCTGGCCGGGCTGGCCGCCGTCGCCGTCGCAGCCAGCGCCGCGCAGGTCTTTCCCACCCGCGCCGGAGCCACCGGCGCCGCCCTGGCCTTCCTCGGCGTCGGGCTGCTGGCCCGCATGATCGGCGACGGCGTGCCGGCGGTGGCCTGGCTGAGGTGGCTTCCCCCGTACGGGCCGCTCGCCCTGACCCGCCCCTACCACGACGACCGCTGGGCTCCCCTGCTCGTGCTTGCCGTCACCGCGGCCGTGGCCGCCTGCGTCGCGCTGGCCCTGGCCGGCAGACGCGACATCCGGGCCGGGCTGCTGCGCCCGCCGGCCGGCCGGGCACCCAGACGGTGGCTGCTCAGCTCCGTCGAGGCCTTCGCCGTCCGGCGCGCGGTGCGGCCCCTCGCCGGCTGGTCGACGGGTATCGGCGCGTACTTCCTGCTCATCGGTCTGCTCGCCGACTCCCTCACCGGCTTCCTCACCGACAATCCCCGCTTCGCCGACCTCGCCGCGCAGGCCGGCTTCCCCGGTCTCGACACCGTCGAGGGGTACGTCGCCACCCTGTTCGCCCTGCTGGCCATCCCGATCGGCGCCTTCGCCGCCACCCGGCTGGCCGCGTTCGCCGCCGCCGAGCACGCCGGCCGGCTGACCCTGCTGCACGCCGGGCCGGTCACCCGCGCCCGCCTGCTGACCGCCGAGGTCGCCACCACCGTCGCCGGCAGCGCCGCACTCGCCGCCGTGGCCGCCGTCGCCACCTGGATCGGCGCGACAACGGTCGACGCCGACCTGCCGATCGCCGCCGCGCTCGCCGGCACCGCCAACGTCCTGCCCGTCGCGCTGCTCGGCACTGCGGCCGCCACCCTCGCGCTCGGCCTGGCGCCGCGCGCGACAGCGGCGATCGGCATGCTGCCCACCGCGGGCGGGTTCCTGCTCACGGTGACCGCCGACAGCGTCCGCGCCCCCGCCTGGGTCGGCTCGCTGTCGCCGTACGCACACCTCGCCGCCGTACCGGCCACGACACCGAACTGGACGGCGACGGCTGTCATGGTCGCAGCCGCCGCCGCGCTGATCGCGGTGGGCGACCGGGCCTACGCCCGGCGCGACCTACGGCTCTGAGGGATCGCCGGACGTCGCCGTCCCGGCTGCGCCCTGCCGTCGTCGTGGCGTGATGATCACCACCTCGACCCAACTCTCCCCTGACGGAAGGGTAGGTTCTCCGGGGTGGCGTCGAGGTGCGGACGGCCGCGGCAAACGCGCCGCGTTCCGACCTCAGAGCCCGGGAAGCTCACCCGACGCATCCAACGCCGGCCGTTCCCGGCCGCCTGCCTTCCTGCGAGGAAGGTTCGCTGCGCGCCCCGGGCGCGCCTGAGTGGAAATGGCTGTATGTCTTCTGTGCTGTCCGCGGTCAACCGGCCGCGCCTGCCCCGCCCGTCCTGGCTGTCGCCGAAGGTGTTCCGCACCGAGGTCCTCGCCGGCCTGGTCGTCGCCCTGGCGTTGATCCCGGAGGCGATCTCCTTCTCGATCCTGGCCGGGGTCGACCCGCGGGTGGGGCTGTTCGCCTCGTTCACCATGGCCGTCACCATCGCGATCTGCGGCGGCCGGCCGGCGATGATCTCCGCCGCGACCGGAGCCGTCGCCCTGGTGGTCGCGCCGCTGGCAAAGGAGTACGGCCTGGATCACCTGATCGCGGCGGTGATCCTCGGCGGCGCGATCCAGATCCTGCTGGCGGTGCTCGGGGTGGCGAAGCTGATGCGGTTCATCCCCCGCAGCGTCATGGTCGGCTTCGTCAACGCCCTGGCGATCCTGATCTTCGCCGCCCAGATCCCGCACCTGCTCGGCGTGCCGTGGCTGGTCTACCCACTCGTCGCCGTCGCCCTGGGAATCATGGTCGGGCTGCCCCGGCTCACCCGCGCCGTCCCGGCGCCGCTGGTCGCGATCGTCGCGCTGACCGTCGTCACGGTGGCCGTCGGCGTGGCGGTGCCGACCGTCGGGGACGAGGGCGCCCTGCCGGACAGCCTGCCCGCCCTCGGGCTGCCACAGGTCCCCTGGACAGTGGGCACCCTCACCCTGATCGCCCCCTACGCCCTGGGCATCGCGCTGGTCGGGCTGATGGAGTCGCTGATGACCGCCAAGCTCGTCGACGACATCACCGACACCCCCTCCAGCAAGACCCGCGAGTCCTGGGGTCAAGGGGTCGCCAACATCGTCACCGGCTTCTTCGGCGGCATGGGCGGCTGCGCCATGATCGGCCAGACGATGATCAACGTGAAGGCCTCGGGTGCCCGCACCCGCCTGTCGACTTTCCTGGCCGGCGTGTTCCTGCTGATCCTGGTCGTGGCGCTCGGTGACGTGGTCGCGGTCATCCCGATGGCCGCCCTGGTCGCCGTGATGATCATCGTGGCGGTGTCGACGTTCGACTGGCACTCCGTCGCGCCGAGGACCCTGCAGCGGATGCCGTACGGCGAGACCGTGGTCATGCTCGCCACCGTCGCGACCACCCTGGCCACCCACAACCTCGCCATCGGCGTCGTGGTCGGCGTGCTCACCGCCATGGTGATCTTCGCCCGCCGGGTCGCCCACCTCGTCGAGGTCACCAGCGTCCTCGACCCCGACGGCGGCACCCGCATCTACTCCGTACACGGGGAGTTGTTCTTCGCCTCCAGCAACGACCTCGTGGGCCAGTTCGACTACGCGGGCGACCCCGAAACCGTGGTCATCGACATGACCCACGCCCACGTCTGGGACGCCTCCTCCGTCGCCGCGCTCGACGCCATCACCACCAGGTACGCCGCCCGGGGCAAGACCGTCGAGATCATCGAGCTGAACCAGCCCAGCGCCCGCATCCACCATGCCCTCGCCGGCCGCCTCGGCGTCGGCCACTGATGGCCACCACCAGCCGCGGCACCGGGCCGGAGCAGCGCGCCTCCGGCCCGGCCACCGGCCGGCTCATGCAGATCGGCGAGGCCGCGGACCGGGTCGGCCTGAGCGTCCGCACCATCCGCCACTACGAGGAGGCCGGCCTGATCGTCCCCTCCGCCCGCAGCGAGGGCGGCTTCCGCCTCTACACCGAGCCCGACCTCGACCGCCTCGCCGTGGTCAAGCGCATGAAGCCCCTCGGCTTCACCCTCGACGAGATGCGGGACCTGCTCACCGTCCTCGACGCCCTCGACACCGCCACCGGCGCCGACCGGGCAGCCCTGCTCGACCGGCTCGACATGTTCCACGCCGCCGCCACCGTCCGCGTGACCGCCCTGCGCGACCAGCTCGCCACGGCCGAAGGCTTCGCCGGCACGCTGCGCGACAAGCTGGACCACCACCACAGCTCGGAGGGCTGAGCCCGCCCGCCGGTGACTGCTCGGCATCTGCGGACAGCAGTCGAACCGACGAGGCCGCCAGCGGGCGCAGCGTGTCGTTGACCGACTCGATGAGCTGGCGGACAGGCTTGCGTAAGTGCTCGTCGCGGCGTGGGGCGCGGTTGCGGCACAAGGGCCGCAGCAACCACACCCCACGCTTGATCGACGACCAGCAATGCGTGTGGCGGGACCCGCCGAATCACGGCCTTCAACACGGTGCGCATGTCGATCCCGACCACAGGGATCTGCCGGCGCCAAGTGGGTGGGCGAGCAGTCAGCCAGCCGGTGGCTGCGGCGACTGCGAGCCCAGCGAGCCACGTGACAACACTTTGATACATATGAATCAGATTCTTTCGGTCATCGCCAAAACCATCCAAAGCAAAGCCTATTCAAATCGAGAGATCACTATTTGACTGTCATTCGCTGTAGAGTCGGCACACCACCGGGTAAGGCCTTGAAAATCGCGGTGTCGTGTCGCAACGAGAAGAAGGAGCTGTCGGTGGAATTGCCGCACAGGATCACACTCGTTCGCGCCCGTCGGTCGGGGCGCACCGCCGTCGCGCTCGTCGCCGCCACGCTGGCTGCCGTCATGTTCGTTCAGCCGGCGGCCTGGGCCGCTGGTTCGAGACCGGCTCCGGGCGCCGTCGGCCACATCCTCGGCGCCGGCGGGACGAATGCGGTGCCGGGTGAATACATCGTGGTGCTCAAGGACAGTGCGGCCGGCGGCCCCGCAGGCAGCCGGCAGTCCGTGGTGACCGGCCTGGCCCGGGCGCTGGCTGGTCGATTCGGCGCCGTGCCGGAACAGGTGTGGGACGACGCCCTCAACGGCTTCTCGGTGCGGACCTCCGAGTCGGTGGCCCGGCGACTCGCCGCCCATCCGGCGGTGGCCTACGTGGAGCAGAACCAGACCGTCGAGGTGCCCGAGGCCACCATGCAGCCGACCAGCGTCCAGCCGAACGCGCCATGGAACCTGGACCGGATCGATGCTCCGCTCGGACTCGACACCACCTACAACTTCGTCAGCAAGGGCTCCGGGGTCCGGGTCTACGTCATCGGCCCCGGGATCCGCACCACCCACCAGGAGTTCGGCGGCCAGGCCTCCCACGGCTACGCCCAGAGCTGCTTCACGACGCTCGGCACGCATGTGGCCGGCATCATCGGCGGCACGACGTACGGGGTGGCAAAGGACGTCACGTTGGTCTCGGTCGGCCTGCCCAACTGCAACGGCGGCCTCAGCGCGTTGATCGGCGCCGTCGACTGGGTGGTCGCCGACAACACCCCCTGGAGCCCGCCCACCGTCGGAGACTTCGTGCTGGCGGGCGGTCTGAGCACCGCGCTGAACACGGCGGTCGCCAACGCCGTCGTCGACGGCATCGTCATGACGACCTCGGCCGGCGACACGAGCCAGGACGCCTGCCTCGGCTCGCCTGCTTCGGTGCCCACCGTCCTCACCACCGCCTCCATCCAGTCCGATGACGTCCGGGCACCCCACTCCAACTTCGGCCCGTGCGTCGACCTCTTCGCTCCCGGCGTGAACATCGTGTCGGCCTCGCCCGCCTCCAACACCGCCGTCATGTCCCTCGACCTCACCATCCAGGCCTCCGCGCACGTGGCGGGAATGGCCGCCCGCGTGCTGAGCAAGAACCCGACCTGGACGCCGGCGCAGGTGCACTCCTTCCTCGTCGACAACGCCACCCCGGACGTGGTGATCAATCCCGGCATCGACTCACCGAACCGTCTGCTCTACGGTCCGCCCACGCTCTGACGGCGGCCAGCAGCCGGCGGCCCGACCCTGGTCGGGCCGCCGGAGCGGCAGCCGCGCACGTGTCGCTGCGACGGGGGCTCACCTGGTTCTCCGGGTGCACGGGGGCGAACCGACGGCGTCACTCGGACAGGAAGGCGTCCACGTGGGCCAGGAACTCACCCCAGGCCGGTTCGGACGCGGTAAGCAGATGGTGAGGGCTGTCGAGCAGGACCAGCCGGCTGTCGGGAATGAGCGCCGCCAACTCGGTGCCTGCGTGGCCGGGACCCTCCCGTCGTCGCTGGAGTGCAGAATCAGCGTCGGACACGCCACCCGATGGGCGATGGCGGATACGTCGATGTGCGCGAACTCCTCCAGAAACCGAACCCCGTTGGCAGGCGAGGTCGTCCGACGCTGGAACGCGATGAACTCCTCCCAATCCTGCCGTGAGCCATCGGGCAGGAACTGGGAGGCGAAGACCTGGAGAAAGCGCGGATCCTGATGGCTCCAACCGACCCGGGCCAGTTCGAGATCGATGTCCGCCGCGCCGCGCTTCATATCGTCGCGGGCCCGAACCCGCCGGCCCCACGCATACGCCCGGCGAGGATCAACCGGCTGACCCGCTCGGAGCGCCGTACCGCGTACGCCACCGCCACCGCGCCGCCCTGGGAGACTCCGAGCAGCGGAAACCGGTCGAGTCCGATCGCCTCGACCAGGGATTCCAGGTCGTCCACCCCGTCGTCGAAGGTGAAGCTGGGCACCACCCAGTCCGACAGTCCGCACCCCCGCTCGTCGTAGCGGATCAACCGACGGTTGCGGGCGAGGTCGACAAACCAGTGCGACCACACCGGTGTAGCCCATTCCAGGTCGAGGTGGGTCATCCAGTTCGCCGCCTTCACCCAACGGCGGGCCCGTGCCGACGGAGGCGTAGGCGATCCGGGCGCCGTCTCCGGCCGGGCAGACCCGGGGACTTTTCGTGGCTCAAGCGAAAGTTCGCCGCGGTTGGGCAGAAGGTATGGACAGCGGGATCGAAGCAGCTTAATGTCTTCGCCATCACGAAAGTGTTTCGGCGAGGTGAACCGGCGGCGCGGTGACCCATCGACCGCCCTCCCCCGCTACGGCATCCGGCGCGACGGCGCGCGCCCCGCCCTGGCATTCGAACGTCAGGAAGGGACGGACAGACAGTGTCCAACCACGACGGCGCGCTCGGCCGGCGAACAACGTCGGTCAGCTCCGCACTACTACTGGTGGCCGCCGCCGGGCTGATCGCCCTCGGCAGCCCGGCCCCCGCCCAGGCCCACACCATCAACCCCACCGACTTCCAGCAGGTCACCCTGGCCAAGGGGGTGGCCGAGGTCGGCGAGCCCATGACCATCGCGGTGCTGCCCGACCGGTCGGTGTTGCACACCGCCCGCAACGGCACGCTGCGTCGCACCGACGCGGCCGGCACCACCACCGTGGTCGGCACGATCCCCGTCTACACCCACGACGAGGAGGGCCTCCAGGGCGTCGGGGTGGACCCGAACTTCACCACCAACCGGCACGTCTACCTGTACCACGCCCCGCCGCTGTCCACCCCCGCCGGGGACGCCCCGGCCACCGGCACGGACTTCTCCGCCTGGCAGGGCGTCAACCGGCTGTCCCGGTTCACCCTCAACGCCGACTGGACGCTGAACACGTCCAGCCAGGTCACCATCCTGGACGTGCCAGCCGACCGGGGCATCTGCTGCCACGTCGGCGGGGACATCGACTTCGACGCGGCCGGGAACCTGTACCTGTCGACCGGCGACGACAGCAACCCGTTCGACTCCGCCGGATACGCGCCGATCGACGAGCGGACCAACCGCAACCCCGCGTACGACGCGCAGCGCAGCGCGGCCAACAGCAACGACCTGCGCGGCAAGATCCTGCGGATCAAGGTGAACGCGGACGGGAGCTACTCCATCCCGGCCGGGAACATGTTCGCCCCGGGCACCGCGCGGACCCGTCCGGAGATCTACGCGATGGGGTTCCGTAACCCCTTCCGGATGAGCGTGGACAAGGCCACCGGGGTCGTCTACGTCGGCGACTACGGCCCGGACGCCGGCACCACCAGCACGCGCGGCCCCAGCGGCCAGGTCGAGTTCAACCGGGTGACCGGGCCGGGCAACTACGGCTGGCCGTACTGCACCGGCGCCAACACCGCCACCGAGACGTACGCGGAGTGGGACTTCGCCGCGGGCACCGCAGGCGCCAAGTACGACTGCACCGGCGGGCCGACCAACAACTCGTTCCGCAACACCGGCCTGCCCACCCTGCCCGGGGCGCAACCGGCCTGGATCCGGTACGCCGGTGACGCCGGCAGCCCGCCGGAGTTCGGTGGCGGCTCCGAGTCGCCGATGGCCGGTCCGGTCTACCGCTACAGCGCGTCGAACCCGTCCACCACGAAGTTCCCGCAATCCTTCGACGGCCAGTTCTTCGCCACCGAGCTGGGCCGGGGCTGGATCAAGCCCATCCACGTCAACGCCGACGGCTCCCGGGGCGCCATCGACGCGTCGTTCCCCTGGAACGGCAAGCAGGTCATGGACTCCGCGTTCGGCCCGGACGGCGCGCTGTACGTCCTCGACTACGGCACCGGCTACTTCAACGGTGACGCCAACTCGGCGCTGTACCGGTACGACTACGTCGCCGGTGGCAACCGCGCGCCGACCGCCGTCGCCGCCGCCGACAAGACCTCCGGGGCGGCCCCGCTGACGGTGAACTTCTCGTCGGCCGGGTCGTCGGACCCGGAGGGCGGGGCGCTGACCTACTCGTGGGCGTTCGGTGACGGCACCACCTCCACGGCGGCCAACCCCAGCAAGACGTTCACCGCCAACGGCACCTACAACGTCACCCTGACCGTCCGGGACCCGCAGGGCGCGACCGGCACCGCCAGCGTGCAGATCGGCGTCGGCAACACCGCCCCGACCGTCACCATCACCGGCCCGGCGAACGGCTCGCTCTTCTCCTATGGCGACGCGGTGCCGTTCAGCATCACCGTCACCGACCCCGAGGACGGCACCATCGACTGCGCCAAGGTCAGGATGACCTACGTGCTCGGCCACGACCAGCACGGCCACCAGATCACCTCGAAGAACGGCTGCTCCGGCTCGATCACCATCCCGGTCGACGGCGAGCACGACGACGCGGCGAACATCTTCGCGATCTTCGACGCCGAGTACACCGACGCCGGTGGGCTGACCACCCACAAGCAGCACACCCTCCAGCCGCGCAAGCGCCAGGCCGAGCACCTGAAGACCTCGTCGGGGGTGACCCTCTACGACAAGGCCGCGGCCGAGGGCGGCCGGACCGTCGGCAGCATCGACAACGGCGACTGGATCGCGTTCGAGCCGTACCGACTCGACAAGGCCACCTCGTTCAGCGCCCGGGTCTCCTCCAACGGAGTCGGCGGCACCCTCCAGGTCAGGATGGGTTCGCCCACCGGCACCGTGCTGGGCCAGGCGACCGTCCCGGTCACCGGCGGCTGGGAGACCTTCACCACCGTCACCGGCACCGTCTCCGGCGCGCCGGCCAGCACCGGCACGCTCTACCTCACCTTCGCCGGGGGCACCGGGGCGCTGTTCGACCTCGACGCGTTCACGTTCGTCACCGGCGGCACCACCCCGGGCACCGGGCCGATCGTCGGGCTCGGCGGCAAGTGCCTCGACGTACGCAACGCGGCCACCACCGACGGCACCCAGATCCAGATCTACACCTGCAACGGCACCGCCGCACAGACCTGGACGGTCACCCCGAACAGCACGGTCAAGGCGCTGGGCAAATGCCTGGACGTCTCCGGAGGGGGCTCCGCCGACGGCACGAAGATCCAACTCTGGACGTGCAACGGCAGCGGCGCACAGAACTGGTCGGCACAGACCGACGGCACCCTCCGCAACCCACAGTCCGGCAAGTGCCTCGACGTGTCGGACAACACCGCCACCGACGGCCAGGCCGTTCACCTGTGGACCTGCCTGTCGGCCGCCAACCAGAAGTGGACCCTGCCGTAACCCGCCTGCCGGGGCGCCCCCGGGGCGCCCCGGCACCACCCTCCACCCCCGTTCGGGAGAGTGACATGCGCAGACTCCTTCGATCCGTCCTCGGCGCGGTGACCGTCGCTGCCGCGGTTCTTGCCGCTACGACGTCGGCGACGCCGGCCAGTGCGGCCGATGCCCCGTACGACGTGCTGGTGTTCTCCAAGACCGCCGGGTTCCGGCACGACTCGATCGCCGTCGGCACCCAGGCGATCCGGGAACTCGGTGCGGCGAACGGTTTCACCGTGACCGCGACCGAGGACGCGTCCCGGTTCACCACCGCGAACCTGGCCCAGTACGAGGCGGTGGTCTTCCTCAACACCACCGGGGACGTCCTGGACGCCGCACAGCAGTCCGCCTTCGAGTCGTACGTCAACGGCGGCGGCGGGTACGTCGGCGTCCACGCCGCCGCCGACACCGAGTACGGCTGGTCGTACTACGGCAGCCTGGTGGGTGGCTACTTCGCCTCGCACCCGGCCATCCAGCAGGCGAACGTCCGCTTCGAGACCCGGGCGCACCCGGCCACCGGGCAGCTGCCGCAGACCTTGACCCGCACCGACGAGTGGTACAACTACCAGACCAACCCGCGCGCGGGCGCCCGGGTCCTCGCCACCCTGGACGAGTCGTCATACTCGGGCGGCTCGATGGGCGGTGACCATCCGATCTCCTGGTGCAAGACCGTCAGCTCCGGCCGGTCGTTCTACACCGGCCTGGGGCACACCCAGGGGTCGTACGCGGAGGCGGCGTTCCGCAGCCACCTGCTCGGCGGCATCCGGTACGCGGCGGGTCGGGCGAAGGCCGACTGCCGCCCGGAGACCGGCTACGGCAACCTCTACAACGGGTCCACCACCGGCTGGTCGCAGGCCGGTCCGGGCAGCTTCAGCAACTCCGACGCCACCCTCACCTCCGTCGGGGGCATGGGCCTGTACTGGTACAGCGCAAAGCAGTTCACCAACTACTCCCTGAAGCTGGACTGGCGGATGTCCGGCGACGACAACTCGGGCGTCTTCATCGGCTTCCCGCCGTCGACCGACCCCTGGTCGGCGGTGGACAACGGGTACGAGATCCAGATCGACGCCACCGACGCGGCCGACCGCACCACCGGCGCGGTCTACACCTTCCAGTCCGCCGACCTGGCCGCCCGGGACGCGGCCCTGAACCCGCCGGGAGAGTGGAACACCTACGAGCTGCTGGTCGAGGGGGAGCGCCTCCAGGTCTTCCTCAACGGGCGGAAGATCAACGACTTCACCAACACCGACCCGGCCCGCTCGCTCGCCGGCCACGTCGGGCTCCAGAACCACGGTACGGGCGACGACGTGTCGTTCCGCAACGTCCGGATCAAGGAGCTGGGCGGCACGCCGCCGGGCGGCGACACCACCGTGCAGGCCGAGGCGTTCAGCTCGGCCAACGGGGTCAGCGCGTTCACCAAGGCCGGGGCAAACGGCGGACAGACCCTCGGCTACGTCGACCCGGGCGACTGGGCCGCGTACCCGGGTCTCGACCTGACCGGGGTCACCTCGCTGCGGGCCCGGGTGGTCTCCGGTGGTCCGGGCGGCACCATCGGCATCCGGACCGGCTCGGCCACCGGCCCGCTGCTCGGCCAGGTGGCGGTGCCCAACACCGGAAGCTGGACCACGTACGCCGACGTCAGCACCACCCTGGCCGGGGTGCCCGCCGGTGCGCAGACCGTGTACCTGACCTTCACCGGCTCCGGGACCGGCCTGTTCGACGTGGACGACTTCACCCTGGTCCGGGGCGGCGGCAACCCCGGCACCCCGGGCACCGGGCCGATCGTCGGGCTGGCCGGCAAGTGCCTGGACGTGCGCAATGCGGGAACAGCCGACGGCACCCAGATCCAGATCTGGGCCTGCAACGGCTCCACCGCGCAGACCTGGTCGGTGACGCCGAACAGCACGGTGAAGGCGCTCGGCAAGTGCCTGGACGTCTCCGGCGGCGGCTCCGCCGACGGCACGAAGATCCAACTCTGGACGTGCAACGGCAGCGGCGCGCAGAACTGGTCCGCACAAACCGACGGCACACTACGCAACCCGCAGTCGGGCAAGTGCCTGGACGTGTCGGACAACAGCGCCACCGACGGCCAGGCCGTCCACCTGTGGACCTGCCTCCCCGCCACCAACCAGAAGTGGACCCTGCCGTGACCCGGTAGACGGGCAGCCCGTGCCCCCGCTGTCGAACCGGCAGCGGGGGCACGTCGTCTTCCGGGTCGGGCGCCGTCATCGGCGAGTTCGGAGACCTCGCGCGCGCACTGCGCGACACCGAGCCGGAACGCGAACTGGAGGTCTACCGCAGCCTCGGGCTGCACCTGGCGTACGACCCGGAAACACAAACGGTGCGGGCAAGTGTTGACCTTGCCGCGCACCGTCGGGATTCGGTTCGTGTCCGAGGGACATCACCTTCTCCCCCCACGCCGACGACCTCGCCGACAAAGCCATCCCCAACATGATCGCCACCGTGTCCAGGGTCCTGGCCGGGCGGGAGGGAGACGCCGCCCTCATCCAGGACGGCAACCACCTCCTCCTGACCCGCACCAACAGCGTCACCCACCTCCACCACCGCGACGACTGGTGGGACCACTACCGACTCACCCACCTCATCACCGACTGAACCCGCCCCCGCTCCCCGCTACCCCCGCGCGGCACCGGACCAGCGTTCAGAGGTTGCCGCTGACCGGGGGCAGCTCCCGGGTCACTGCCACAGCCGGTGACAGCAAGGGGGACGTGAGGGCGAACCCCGCGAGGGCACCGTGAGGCACTTCACTCAGACACATCAGGTCATGGACGGTGTGGCGGCTACGCGTGGGCCGCGGCCTGGCGCTGTCTGAGACGCTCGAGGAGCCGAGCCGGTGTGGCTCCGGGAGCATGTCGCTGTCGGGCGAATCGTTCGAGCACCGCGACTTCGGCGGCGGGGTCGCCCAGGCCGGCGAAGATGATGGCGGCCCTCTCGTAGTACCAGGGAGCCACCCCGTGCCCGCTGATGCGTGCGTCGTTCTCCACCGCGTCGATGCACCGGACGGTCAGGAGCAGAGCCGCATGGACATCGGTCTTCTGCATCGTCGTGATCTGGTCGGTGAGGGTATGCGGCTGCTGGCCGTCGACCAGTCCGTCCGTCGTGGGCGCACACCACAGCGGTAGGCCGGTGCTGTCCGACCAGGTGCGGCCGTCTCCCGCGCTGGCCCTCTCGGTCCAGCCCCTGCCGTCCCAGAAGCGGTAGGTCCACCGCCCGGACGGGTCCAGGTACCAGCCGGCGACGACCTGCGGTCTGCGAGGGGTGGGCAGGGGCACCGCGGCGGCCGGTGTCGGCTCTGCGCGGGACTCGTGCTGTTCCGCGCCCACCGTGGCGGCTCCAGGCTGGTGGGGTGCCGGGGAAGGCCTGGCGGTGGTCCCCAGCATGTCGTCGAGGGCCAGGTCGGAGCGGATCGGTATGGCGAGTTCGCGTGCTCGCGCGACCTTCGCGTCGTCCTGGTCGGCAGCGGTGATCACGGCGGCGACGACGTTGCGGGTCAGGTTCACCGCCAGGACGAAACCGGCTTGGGTGAGGCGGTCACGGGCGTCGACGGACACGGACGGGCTGCACCAGACGCGTTGTCCCTTCTGCTTGACCGCCCGGGTGCGGTGCGTGGTTTCCGCCTCGGGCGCAGTGAGGTCTGCGAAGTAGTCCGGTTCCCCGAGAAGTCGGGCGGCCGTGACGAGTTGCTGGTACTCGGTGCTGGTCAGGATGTCGTCGGCGAGCGCTGCGTCCCGCAGTCCGTCGAGGTAGCGGTGGTGCAGGTCCCGTACCTGTTGGGCGCCCATGCCGGACTGCCCGGCCAGTCGGGCCAGTGCCTTGGCCTCGACGCCGGTCAGCTTGCCGTCGCTGAGGGCGTCCCCGACGGCGGCGAGGTACGCCTCGGCGGACGCCGGGTCGGTGTCGCTGGTGGAGTAGGGCAACTTGCCGAGCAGCGACTGGATCCACCCGTCCGTGCCCTTGCGTAGGCCGGTTGCCCGGGTGCGGGGCTGGGCGTGGCGGGGGTACCGGGGCAGTGGTACAGGCACGGACGGGAACCGGAGGGCAGGTGCCTCCGCCAGGAGCCGGATGAGGAGTTGAGCGGTCGCCCGGGTGTCACCGAGAGCGGTGTGGGCGTCGTGCAGCTCGATGCCGTACGCGGCGCAGCAGGACACGAGCTGGAAGTTCGGCGCGGCCAGGACCTGTCGGGCCAACCGCAGGGTGCACACCGCCGGCAGGGGCGCGGTGTCGATGCCGGCGCGGGCGAACTCCTGCGCGATGAAGCCCTCCTCGAAACGGGCGTTGTGCGCCACCGCGACAGCACCGTCGAGTCTGCTCAGGATGTCCCCCGCCACGTCGGCGAAGGTCGGCGCGCCGGACAGCATGTCGGCCGTGATGTGGTGGACGAACGTCGGGCCGGGGTCGCGGCCTGCGTCGATGAGGGTGGCCCACTCGTCGACCACCCGGCCTCCCTCGACACGAACCAGGGCGATCTCCACGATCCGGTCGGACCTCGACGACAGCCCGGTGGTCTCCACGTCCACCACCACGAACGGCGCGTCGCCCAGGTCGACACCTCCGCTTCCGCCTGCTGACCCGAAGGCGAACAATCCGACCGACGACATACGTACCTCTCCAACTTGACGATTCCGCTGGCCCGACCGGCCCGCACCGATCCCGGCTGTCCACGATCCCGGCACGTCAGGTGAGCGCGCCCGCTTGCTCCTGCGCCTGGGTGAGGCTCTGTCGGTACTCCAGGGCCTCCGGGACCTCCTCGTACTGCAGCAGGCTGCCGGTCAACGCCAGCAGATGCTCCTTGGCCTCCTCCGGGGTGGCGTAGAAGAACTCGCGACGGTGGTTGACCAGGTTGACCCGCCGGTCGGCCAGCCGTGCGTGCATCTGCGCCTCGATGCCGACAGCGTCCTCGGAGAAGAACAGGGCGTGGACGTCGAAATTGAAGGGCACCGAGGCGTCGCTGAGTTCCCGCACCCGGTCCAGCGGGTCCAGCCGGCGGGTCATCCCGACCTTGACCATCTTCTCGCCGAAAGCGCCGAGGTTGGAGATCACGTACACGTATCCGGCCCGGACGTTCGCGGCCCGGTGGTCGACGTCCTGGATCGCGGTGTCGATCTGGGCCAACCGGTCCTGCATCTGGGCGACGCCGTCGGCATCGCCCTTGGCCTGCAGAGCGGCCAATGCGTTGGCGTAGTGCTGGCGTTCCTTGTCGAGCCGGGCGCGTTCGCGTTCGATCTCCTGCTGCGCGCGTCGCTCCTCGCGCAACCGGGCCTTCTCCTCCCGCTCCCGCTCCTTCTCCTCAGCCAGCTTCTCCTGGTAGTCGGCGGTGAGCTCCAACTCCTTGATTCGCAGCCGGTGGTAGTCCTCGGCGATCCGGATCTGCATCGTCTTGCCGAGCTTGGCGATCGTAGCCGCCACCTTCCCCAGCCGGTCGACGGCCGAGTCGAGCTTGTACGGCTTCAACCCGCGTACGAGGTTGTCCGCCTCGGCGTTGTAGGCGCGGAGCATCAGCTTGGAGAAGTCCCGGACCATCGCCCGGCCCTCCGTGACCGAGCCGTTGACCGTCCAGCCGGTAGCGGCCTTGACCGCGCCGCCGTCCTTTCTGGCCATGGCCTTGATCTGGTCCTGGATCCGGCTGAGCTGGCTCTGGTAGGCAACCGCGTCCGACAGAGGGTGCCGGTACTGGTAGACGCCAGCCTCCTGCAGCAGCGCGGTCTCCTCGGTGACCACGATCTGCTGCCGAAGCCCACGAAGGCGGCGGTCGAGCTCGGCCTTCTGCGCCTTGCCCTTCGCCGTCAGGTCGGCGAGCTCACGACCGAGCCTGTCCCGCTGCTGTTCCAACTCCAGCACCGACAGCATGCCCAGGCGCGACATCTCCGCCCGCAGCCCCGCCAGCTCGGCATGCGCCTGCTCCAGCTCGCTGCGCAGCCGCGTACCCTCCGCGGCCAGTTCACGCGCCTTGCCCCGGGCACCGAACAAGGGGATGTCCGGATCACTGACGGTGCGCTGTTGCGGGACGACGGCAGGAGTACTGGCAGCCTGCGTGGCTGCCGTCATGGGTGCCACCGGAGCCGGAGCCGGATTATCCGGAAGCCACAACTGCCAGCCCGGCGGAGGAGGGCCCCAGGTGGGATCCGGTGTCCAACCCGACGGTGGAACCCACCCAGCAGGAGGCGTCGGCCAGTTCGGTGGTGCGTTGAAGCGGTATCCCATTGCTCTCCCCAGGCATCACAACGGCCCGACGAAACTAGCGCCGCAGCCCACGGGCGGACATCGACGACTCAGACCGGCAGTTCAGCCCATCCAGACGGCCACGAATACCCAAACGAGGAGTTCAGTCCAGTTCCTGACAAAAGCGAGCATTGCTGCGGAACGGGCAGGCCAGCAAGGGACACGTCGGCAGCCCTCCTACCGCACGTACCGATGGCCGGTCCTGTCAGAGGTTGACAGGATGAACGGGGGTTCGATCGGCCTGACAGTCGAGATCTGAGCGGTGCATGTCATCCACGGCATGCCCGCCCGGTGGGGACCGTCCTTCCGGCGGGGCCCGTGGTCCGGCACGACTGGCGCGGCATACTGACACCGCTGGTAAGGGAGGAGCGCCCCCACCGGACCACATCCCCTTCGCCCGGTCCCCACCGTGGCGGCCCGCACAGTCTTGTGGAGGGTCGCGATGCACACCACTCTCGTTGTCCTGCCCGACCTCGCCGCCGCAGGTCAGCCGTTGGCGGCGAACAGCATCAGCCAGGTCATCTCCAACATCACCGACTGGATCATGGGCATCATCGCGCTCGTCGCGACGATGTTCCTGGTCATCGGTGGCCTGCGGTACATGGCGGCCGGGGGTGACCCGGCCCAGGTCGAGCAGGCCAAGGGCAAACTCAAGTCGGCCCTGTCGAGGCGGTGCCCGGCTGCCAAGCCAACGCCCGCAGGATGGTCTGCTCGGCAACCCGGCCGCAGCCGGACGGGACAGCCATCCCCAGCAGAAGCTCAGTGGCATCGACGACCGCCGGAAGCTGAACCCGGGCGGGTATTTGCATTGGAAAAACGGCAGGCAGGGCAGCAGGAACAAGCTACTCACCGCTCGGGACAGGAGGTCGTGTCATGGCGGTGGCCGCAGAAAGACGATGTCGTGTGTCTCGTCGCATGACCCGCCCGCTCCGCAAGCGACCAGCAGGTCTTACGTTCCACGCCCGACAGCAGCCCTTCCACGAACTGCCCGGCGCTCCGGCGTGGCTCGGCCCGCACGAACCGGCCCGCGACACGCGCCACCGCCTCGTCCAGGATGACCGCCACTCGGCGGGGTCTACGCTGTGGCACGCGGCCACCGCACGATCTTCGGTTGTCCTCACAAACCATCGATGATCAACGCGGTGGCCGTCTCCATGCCCACGCCACGCCCAACGCCACAGCCAAGTGACGTTGGAGTAGTAGTCATCGGCGAGTTTGTATCCGATGCCGTACACGGTGAGCAGCCGCACCGGACATCGGGAATTCACCTCGATCTTCCGGCCGCGCGGTGGCCTGGCACGCCGCCGACGTCCACCGCGCCGACCTTCCGGCAGGCGTACGGCTGGCCGGCGTCCTCGCCCTCGCCGCCGCCGGCCCGGGCGCGGCCACCAACCCGGGTTCCCCGGAGGCCGAGCTCTGCCGGACCTGCCGTGCACCGACCACCGCGCTGGCCGCGTCACCCGCCCCTGCCACCGGCGACTACGCCGACGGCTGCTGCGGCAGGCCCGGGGCGACGAGCCGCATTCCTAGCCCGCGCCGAGGTCGGGCCGGTGCCTGAGTTGCCGCCGGGAGTTGATGCCGAGCTTGCGGAAGATGTTGCGCAGGTGGGTGTCGACGGTGCGCGGGCTGATGAACAACTGGGCGGCCACCTCGCCCGACGTCGCGCCGGCGGCGACCAGCCGGGCGATGTGCAGCTCCTGGATCGTCAGCTGGTCGTACGTGTGTGGTGACCGTTGGCGTGGCCGCTCCCCGGTGGCACGCAGCTCGACGGCCGCCCGCCGGGCGAACGCGTCCAGCCCCGCCTCGGACAGCAGGCGGTGCGCGGTGCGCAGATGCTCTCGGCAGTCCCGTCGGCGGCCCTCGCGCCGCAGCCATTCCCCGTACACGAGATGGGCCCTGGCCCGGTAGGCCGACAGCGGGCTCCGCTCCAGGTGCGCGACGGCGGCCCGGTAGTGCTCCTCGGAACCGGTCACCAGCGCCCGGGCGTAGGCGGCGATGCCCAGGCCGGTGGCCGTTCCGCTGGCCTCGGCGCGGTCGACCAGCGACCCCAGCGCGTCTGCGGCGGTGTCGGAGTCGCCGCAGCGCACCGCCGCCTCGACCAGCTCGGGCAGGGAGAAGCTGGCGAGGAAGAGGCCCCCGTCCGCAACGGCCCGCCGGGCGGCGGCCAGCGCGGCCGGATAGTCGGCGAGACCGTTGTGCAGCACCGCGGACGCCCAGTCGATGTTGCCGGTCAGGAGACCGCTGCCGCTCGTGGCCGCCGCGACCGCGACGCTCTCGAATAACGCGAGCGCCTCGGCGCGGCGACCGCGCACGGCCGCCAGGTGGATCCGGTGGTACGGCATCGGGGACCCGCCGATCGCGTCGGCTATCGCCTCCTCCTCGGCGATCGACGCCATGGCCAGGCCGAGGTCGGCGGTGAGCGCGCCGTACGAGGCGGTCTGCGCGAGCCCGAGACGCAGCAGCAGCGGCGCACCGGACTCGCGGCCGGTGCGCACCAGCCACTCGACGATCGCCCAGTGCCGGTGCGGATCCCAGATCTCCGCCGCGAGCATGAGCGCGAGCGCGGGGTGCTCGGTCCATCCCGTCCCGTCGTGACCGTCAAGGACCTGCCGGATCAGCGGGACCGCGCGGCGATGTCCCGCCGACTCCAGCAGGCCCAACGCGTCCAGGACGTCCGGCGGACGCGCCACGGTCACCGGCACAGACCGTGCGGCGGCCAGCACCCGGTCCAGCACGCCGCTGGCCCGACCGACGAGGAGAGCCATCTCGATCGCATCCAGGAAGCACCGGCGGGCCCGGTCCGGGTCCAGCCCGGCCAGCCGCCTGCCGGCGCGGATCATGAACTCCGGGCCGCTCTCGTCCCGGTGGCTCTGGAAGGCGACCTGCCCGCGCAACAGGTCGGCGTGCGCGAGTTGAAACTCGTCGAGCACGCGGTGCTCGACGGCCCGGACCAGCACGGCGGCCCGGTCGGGGCGGCCGGCGACAAGGGTGGCCTGCGCCGCCGCGAGCGTGCGTTCGACCCGGCTGACGGGATCCTGGGACAGCTCGGCCGCACGTTCCAGGAAGGTCGCCGCGGCCACCGCGCCGCCGCGCGCCCGGGCGCGGGCCGCCGATCGTACGAGCTCCGCGGCGACCCCGTCGTCGGGGCCGACGCTGGCCTGGGCGCGGTGCCAGGCCCGCCGGTCCGGGTCGGTATCGGCGTTGGTCACCTCGGCCAGCGCCCGGTGCGCCCGCTGCCGTTCCGGCCCGGATGCGGCCCGGTAGACCGCGGAGCGGGCAAGCGGGTGGCAGAAGCGGACGCCGGTGGAGAACTCGACCAGCCCGGTCGCGGCCACGCTGACGCTGGCGGTCGACACGTCCACGCCCGACAGGCACGCGGCCGACCACAGCAGAGCGGGATCGCCCGTCGGGTCGGCGCTGGCCACGGTCAGCAGCAGGCGGGCGTCGTCCGGCAGCCCCGACAGCCGGGCCCGGAAGCTGCGCTCTATCCGGTTCGGCACCGGCGTGCCGTCCGGCGGCCCGAGACCGTCCGCCCAGGGCAGTTCGAGCAGGGCCAACGGGTTTCCCCGGGCCTCGGCCAGCAGCCGGTGCAGCACCTGCTCGTCGCGCAGGAGGTGCCGTCGGGCCGCGAGCACCGTCCGCGCGTCGGCGTCACTCAACCCGGTGACGTCGAGACCGGGCAGCTCGTCCATTTCGTCCCGGACGGGCGGCCGCAGCGCGAACAGCATGGCGATGGGCTCGGCGGACACCCGCCGACCGACGAACGCCAGCGCCTTCGACGACGCCGCGTCCAACCAGTGAGCGTCGTCGACCACGCACAGCAGCGGGCGCACCCGGGCTGCGGCGGCCAGCAGCCCCAGGGCCGCCACACCGATGTGGAACAGGTCGGGTGTGCCCGCAGCCAGCCCGAATGCCACCCGGAGCGCGTCGGCGTGCCGGGAGGGCAGGTCCGCGAGGTGATCGAGTACCGGCACACAGAGCTGGTGCAGCGCGCCGAAGGGCAGCTCCCGCTCGAACTGCACCCCCGACGCCTGGACGACGCGCACGCCGGACGCCGCGGCGCTGGCGCGCGCCAGCAGCGTGCTCTTGCCGATGCCGGCTTCGCCGCGCACCACGAGCGCCCCGCCCCGGCCCGACCGGGCACACTGGATCAGCTCGTCGAGGACCTTGAGTTCGACGTCCCTGCCGACCAGTGAGCCCGGGGAGGCAGCTGCGGATCGCACGCCGGACAGGCTACCCCTGTCCCGCCCCCGGTGCCGCCGCCCGGAATCGCGCCGGTCGGCCCCTGCCGCCCGACCAGCCGGCTGCCTGTCGTCGTCGACCACCCCGGGCCTCGGTGACGACACCGCCGCACGCCGCGAGCTGGTCCTTGACCGTCTGGTGGGTGACACACGGCCGGCCATGGGTCAGACCCGCCGCGCCGAGCAGCAGCGCGCCCGTGCAGACCGAGGCGGCCACCAGGCCGGGGCGCGGCGCGTCGGCGAGCTTCCTCGGCAGGTGACCCTTGTTGATCTCCAGTTCGACACCCGGCCGGTCCGGCCCGGTGAACCCGCTGCCGGGCACGACGAGCAGGTCGGCGTTCCACGGCGTTCAGCCCCTGCCGACCTTGACCAGGGTGCCGCCGCCGGCAGTGACCGTACGCGGAGGTCGGCGGTGACGTACTCGATACTCAGGGGCGCGAGGGCAGCGTTGCGGGCGATGGTCAGCACCTCGTACGGCCCGACGAAGTCCTGTTCCTCGATACCGTCGTACATGACGACCTGCACGCGCGGCGGACGATCTGCCGACCAGGTCGGGTCGGGACGTCGGACGGGATCCGTCCGGTGTTCGTCGTCGGCTGCGGCGGCCGCCCAGCGGCGGCCGTGCCGGTCAGCGCAGAGGCACCGACCGTGAGGCCGACGCCGAGGGCGGATCGCCGGGAGATCGCCGCTGCCCTGGCGCGTCCAGAGTGGACCATCATGCTCCGATAGTCGGGCACGCCAGGGTTTCAGTTCCGGCCATCCGGCAGCGCCCGGCGGGAGTCGCGTCGACGACCGTCCGCCGCGCGGTGCGACCACGCGGGCGGCTGCGTGGGTGACTACGCAGTTCCCACCGATGCGGCGTCGAGCCCGGCTGACCGATGGTCTTCCTGTCCACGCCCGTGGCGTGACCGAGCAAAGGGGAAGCTCCATGACAGCCCGCACCGACCTCGCCGCCCCAGCCGTCGCGACGCCGACGCGCTGGCAGGACCGGACGGGTCGCATCCTGATGGCGATCACGGCAGCCGCCACCCTGGTGCCGTTCGTCGAGGGCGTCTCCCGCCTCGGCGGCCTCTCCGACGACCTGATCCTCACCGAGTACTGGCGCACCTGCGCCTACATCGTCTTCGCTGGCATGTGGGCCATGCTGGCGGTGGCGCCCCGCAAGCAACGGGGCATGTGGGAGCTCCTGCTGTTCCACAAGATCGCGGTCACCGTCCAGGCCACGTTCGTCCTCGATGTCCCCCACGCGGTACGGACCCTGGTCGCCGACGGGTCCGTCTCGGTGACCACCGTCGCCGCCTACGTGCTGTGCCGCGGCTGGCACACCTGGCGTCGCGGGGCGCTGGGCCCCGACGACAACCGCTGATCGCGCCGGGCCGCGTCGGCGGCCCGGGCACCCGACCGGCACCGGCACCACCGCGTGTCCCTCGCCACTGCCCCAGAACCCGAGAATCTGCGGAGGAATGCCGTCATGGCCCACGCCGTCAACCCGAGTACGACCGAGATAGTCCTGCCGGGCGTGGTCGAACCGACCGGGCTGGAGGTGCGTACCCGTGAGTTGCCCGCGCCGGGTCCGGGCCAGGTCGTCCTACGGATGGAGGCGACCGGTGTGTCGTTCGCCGAGCAACAGATGCGCCGAGGCAAGTACTACGACCAGCCGCCGTTCCCCTTCGTACCCGGGTATGACCTGGTCGGCACCGTCACGGCCGTCGGGCCTGGCGTGGACTCCGGCCTGACCGGACGCCGGTTCGCCGCGGTCACCAAGATCGGAGCATGGGCCACCCAGGTGCTGATCGAGGCCGCCGACCTGGTCCCGGTGCCGGACGGGGTGTCCCCCGCCGCCGCGGAGACCGTGGTCGTCAACGGCATCACGGCCTGGCAGATGCTGCACCGGCTGGCCAAGGTCCGCCCCGGGGGCGTCGTCGTCGTGCTGGGGGCCAACGGCGGCGTCGGCTCCACGCTCGTCCAGCTGGCCCGGTACGCCGGCGTCCGCGTGATCGGCACGACGTCGGCGCGACACCACGACACGGTACGCGCGCTGGGCGCCACCCCCGTCGACTATCGCGCCCCGGGCATGTACCACCGGATCAGGGCGCTGACGCCGGACGGCGCGGACGCGGTGTTCGACCACGTCGGCGGCCCCGGCGTAGCCCGGTCCTGGGGGCTGCTGCGCAAGGGCGGCACGCTGGTGTCCTACGGCACGGCGGCGACCAAGAACGAGGCGGGCAACTCGCGGCTGCCGGTGCTGAAGCTCTTCGCGCAGCTGAAGCTCTGGCACACCCTGCCCAACCACCGAAGCGCCTACTTCTACAACTTCTGGGCGGGCCACCGCGACCTGGCGGCCTTCCGGCGCACCCTGGCCGAGGACCTCACCCACGTGTTCCGGTTGCTCGCCGACGGCGTGCTCGACCCGCAGATCGCCGCAGAGCTCCCCCTGGCCGAGGCGGCGTCGGCGCTGACGCTCGCCGAGTCCCGCACCATCGCCGGCAAGGTCGTCCTCGTGCCCTGATCACGGGTGCCGGTGCCGGCCCGGCGGGACGCCGACCTGCTCGCCCTCCCCGAGGACGACGAACTGGCCCATCATCCCGTTGTCCTCGTGCGCGAGCAGGTGGCAGTGGTACATGTACGGCATGTTCGGGTCGGTGTGGCCCCGGAAGCGCATCGCTAGGCGGTAACGCCTCCCCTGCACGAGCAGGACGGTGTCCTTCCAGCCGCGCAGCGGTGGTTCCGGCGTTCCGCCGTCGACGGTCAGCACCTGGAACTGCACGTCGTGGACGTGGAAGTTGTGCAGGTACCCGTTGTCGTTGGTCACCTCCCACACTTCCACAGTGCCCTCCCGGACACCGAAGTCGATCCGGTCCATGGCCATCGGTCTGCCGTTGATCTGGTTCGACGCGAGCAGGAAGGAGCGCTCCTGGGCTACCGCCTCGCCAGCGAGGTCCGGGGCGACGCCGAGCACGGCGGGAACGGTGGCGTCGCCGGACAGCGAGCCCGCGGCCCGGAGCTGGCAGATGTCGAGGCGGTCGTCGAAGCCGTCGAGCCGTCCCAGCACGCCGCCGTGCTCCGCCGGGTACGAGCGCAGTTCGACCCGCTCCCCCGGCGCGAACGCCACCACGATCTCCGCGCGTTCCCCCGGCGAGAGGTACAGCCGGTCGGTCTCCCACGGCGCGGCGAGCAGGCCGCCGTCCGTGGCGACGAGCGAGAAGCGCCGGTCGTCGGAGAACCCGAAGTGGTACAGGCGCGCGTTGGAGCCGTTCAGCAGCCGCAGCCGCACGAGCCGGGTCGTGACGTCGACGTAGGGCCCGATCGTGCCGTTGACGAGGATCTCGTCGCCGATCACCCCCAGCGAGCCCGCCAGCGGCTCCCGCTGCGCGAACTGCTGGTCGGCGTCGAACGAGCGGTCCTGGACGATCATCGGGACGTCGTCGACACCGTACTCGGACGGCAGGCCGAGCGCCTCGGCCCGCTCGTCGTCGACGATGAACAGCCCGGCCAGGCCCCGGTACGTGTGGTCGGCGGTCGAACCGTGCAGGTGCGGGTGATACCAGAGCGTCGCGGCGGGTTGGTCGATCGTCCACCTCGGTTCCCAGGTCCCCCCGGGCGCAACCGTCTGGTGCGGGCCGCCGTCCATCACCGCCGGCAGATGCATGCCGTGCCAGTGCAGCGAGGTCGCCTCGCCGAGGCCGTTGCGCACCACGAACTCGACCCGCTCGCCGCGCCGGGCCCGGATCGTCGGGCCCAGGTACACGCCGTTCACGCCCCAGGTACGGGTGGGCTTGCCGTCCTTGAACCGGGTCTCGCCCGGCTGGATGCCGAGGGTGAAGACCCGGGCGCCCGAGGCGCCACGGCGCGACCGGGCCAGGGCGGGGATCGACAGCGGCGTGTCGAAGGAGACCTTTCCGACCGTGTTCCGCCTCGCGCTCAGGTAGTAGGCGCCGAAGCCGCCCCCGCCGAGCACGACCGTGCCACCGATTCCCCACCCGAAGGCCCTCAGCACCGTACGACGTCTCATGGGACAACCATGTCGCGGCCGGCGATGCGTCGCGTCGGCGACGACTGCGTAGCTACGCGATCACCTCCGCGGCCTTCTATCCGTGGAACGCCTCGTGCGGGTTGGTCGTCTCGCCGGGTGGGGGTGGCACCGCGGGACGAGGCATGACCGTGCTCCGTCAGACTATGACGGGCAGGCGGGCGACGCGCGACGCCGCCGCAGCGCCGGCCCGGCCCCGTTTACCGGTCGTCGCTGCGATCAACCGCTGATCCCACCCAGTACTCCTACTCACCAGAAGGGTGAGGTTCCCCCCGGGATGTGGACACCGGGATATGCCGATGCGTGCGGCGGCGCAGATGCCGGCCCACGACGTCGCGTTGCCGCATGATCCGCTCGACCCGCTTGCGGTTGACCCGCGCACCCTGGTGGTGCAGCTCGATGGTCACCCGAGGGGATCCGTAAGTGCCGCCGGATTCGGCGTGAATCCTGGTGATCTGCTCGGCGAGGGCGTACTCGTCGGCGGCGTGAGCCTGTCGGGCGGGCTCGCTGGCTGTCCAGCGGTAGAAGCCGGAACGGGACACCGCCGGGACCCGGCACAGCCGCTTGACGCCGAAGGTGGCGCGGTGGGTGGAGATGAACCGGAAGCGGCTGGTCACCGATCCATCTCCTTCGCGAAATAGGCGGCTGCCTTACGCAGGATCTCCTTCTCCTGCCGCAACTGCGCGACCTCACGCCGAAGCCGGGCGATCTCGGCGTCCTTGTCCGCCACCGACAACCCGTCCCGCCCGAGGCGGTCACAGCGGCCCCGGCTCGGCGTTCGGCGGCGCGCACCCAGTTCCGCAGGGCCTCGTGACTCATCCCCAGCTCACGGGCTACCTGGTTGATCGGCCGCTGAGACGAGCGGACCAGGCCGACCGCGTCACGCCGGAATTCTTCCGTGTACTTCGATGGACGCCCCAACGGGGACACCCTTCCTCTGGACCAACATCCAGTTTCAGGGTGTCCACATCTCAGGGGGAAGCCCATCCAGCAGGAACCCCCACTCCGCGCGGCGCCCCACGTCGACCGACCGCCCACTAGAGATCGCGCCGCTGCCGTGGAAAGCCGCGGAGATCATGCGCCGAGTCGGGTCCACCACTGGTGTTGTCCCCAATTGGACTGCCCGGTGTAGACCGCGCCGTCGAAGTTGCTGTCCAGGATCAGGCCCGTCGCCCGGTTGCCCCAGAGGTATGAGGAGATCTGGTGATCACTGCCGATCATGTCCCAGATCTGGTAGTTGCCTCCGTTGCACGGCAGGGCGTACACGGCGCCGTTGAGATTGCTGTCCAGGCACCAGCCGGAGGCCCGGTTCACGAAGGTGTACCCCCCGTTCACCACATTGAGGATCCAGTGCTGATTGTGGACGTTCGGATAGCAGGGAAGTGTGTAGACCGAGTTGCCAGAGCTGTCTAGGCATCGCTTCGTGGCGTAGTTACTGAGGGCCGTGATGTCGACGGCCAGTGCCGGCTGGGCGGCGACGACGAGACCGGACGCCACCAAGCCGATGGTCATGGTGACGCGGAGCAGGCTGCGGGTGAGCAGGTTTTTCACAGTGCCTCCGATGCGAGTGCTTGACGTGAAGGTACGTTGGCGCCGTTCGGCTCCGCGTCGGTGAAAACTACGTACGTGGTGCCACGGAGAGTTAGGTGAACGGCCCTCTCACCACGGCCTCCATCGTCGGCAGAGTGCGAGAAGATTGCCTTGTTTACCGTGCTCACGATCGCCGCGTCCGTTCTGGTCGGGCTCTTCCCCGCTGCCCCGGCGCTCGCCGTGCTGCAGGATGGTCAGGCGACCGGGCAATGGAATTCGCAGGGGCAGAGCCAGGGTGGCGAAGGTCCGCCGAAGTTCCGTTGGCAGACCATCGTGCAGGGGATCCTTGATGACCCGACGATCCAGGTCCTGGCGCAGGAGGTGGGCAGCGCCCCGCCACCGACGGCTCAGCCGACCGGGCGGGTCCTCTCCGGCGTGGTCAAGTACTGCTGGAACTGCGGCACCGGGACCCGCCCGAACAACGTCTTCATCTACTGGACCGATGTCCAACAGCAGCGCAACGGCCTCGCGACCGTCACCCGGGAGTCGGTGGTCGACGCACGGCGGTTGACGGCACGGCCGTTTCAACATCATCTGGTGCTGCCGAGGATGGTGAATGGCCTGGTCATGTTGCGGTTGGCCCATCGGGTGGCTTCGGTGATGTCGGTGCGGTGTCTCTGCTGAAGTGGAGGGTTTCGATGGTCCATTGGCCGCGGTTGAACGCGGCGGTCTGGGCCGGTCCCGCGCGGATACGACAGCCGTGGCACCCGAGAGCTGCTCGACGAGATCGGCTTCGACGCCCAGATCGCCCGCAAAGGCGTGCCCGCACCGATCCAGGTCGGCAGGCGGTGGGTGGTCGAGCGGACGAACTCGTGGATGAACGGGTTCGGCAAGATCCGCCGGTGCACCGACCGCGACGCCACAGTCACCGACTTCTACCTGTACCTGGCCGCCGCCATCGTCACCGTCCGTCAACTCATCCACCGGGCACGAACCCTCTACCGCTGGGGGCACCCGGCCCACCACCCGCCGACTCAAGTGACACCTACTGCCGGTCCCTCTAGGTAATTCCTACCGATGCGATGTCGAGCCCCGCTACCGCATGGTCTCTGTGTCCGAGTTCTGGAGGATCTGACGTGGGCTTTGCACGCAAACGGTTGGCCACGATCATCGCGGCGACGACGGCGGCGACGCTGTTGTCCGCAGTCGAACCGATGACACCGGCGGTGGCGGCCCCGCAGGACCGGGTCACCGCGTCCTGGAACATGCAGGGCCAGAGCGACGGGACCGGGGGGCCTCCGGAGTCGCGGTGGCTGACCGGTGTGCAGCAGATGCTCAACCAGGAAGGGGTGCAGGTCGCCGCACTCCAGGAGGCGGGCAGCACACCGCCCGAACGGGCGGTGTGGACCGATCGTCGGTTCGCCGATGCCGGCATCACCGAGCATCTGTACAACATCGGCTCGGAAAGCCGCCCGGACCTGGTGCAGATCTACTGGGCCGACCCCGGTCAGCAACGCAACGGCCTGGCCATCGTCACCCGGGAGACGGTGAGCGACGCCGTGATCCTGCCGGTGGGCGGGCGGTTCAACTCGCGGCCGATGATGGGCGTCCAGATCGGCACCGACTGGTATTTCACCGCCCACGCGCTGTCCAACGGTGAGAACAGCGCCAACGACGCCGCCGACATCATCGAGACGGCGCGGCAGTTCATGGCTCGCCACCCCACCGGCGAATGGATGGTGCTCGCCGACTTCAACCAGAACCCGGCACGGATGCCGGCCGCGCTACAGAACCACATAGTCGCGGCGAACCAGCCCACCCACCAGGGCGGCCATGAGCTGGACTTCGCCTATGCCAGCAACGAAAACAACAACACCATCAACGCCGAGGTTCGCGGCGGTAACTCCGACCACGCGTACGTCCGTTACGTGGGGAACGCCGGCTGTGGCTCCGGCGGGGGCCTCGCGCCCCGGACGACCGCCGACCGGGACTGCTACGCCCCGGTCCCCGGCGACACGTACCGCTTCTTCGCCCGTCACATGGAGAACGCGGTGATCGCGTTGAAGACGAATGACGGCGTCGACATCGGACCGCACGTCAGGACGCCGCGCGGCAGCCTCGACGAGGCCATTCAGGTGCGCTTCAGCACGACTGGAGGCCAGTACCAGCTTGCCTGGCCGCAGGCCGACCCGGCGACCGAGCGGTGCCTGACCTGGGACACGAACTCCCGGAGCACCGGCAGCACCCTCTGCTCGGAGCAGGCGGAGGTTTCGCGGTGGCAGTTCAAGGACGGGCAGATCTTCACGCCCGGGCTCAGCGGCTCCCTGCAACCCTCCGCAGACGCTCTCGGATCGCGGCTGATGGTCGCGCAGTCCTTCTACCAGTGGCGACCGGAGCCCCGCAACGGCATCGGCCCGCGCTGGGACCCGATCGGGGAGTTCCGGGACGCCACCCCGGCCGGCTCGGAGACCCACTTCCCCGACCTCGACGGCGACGGCGACGCCGACCACGTCATCGTTCAGCCCGACGGTCGGATACCCGCGTGGCGCAACAACGGCCCCCGATCCACCTGGACCGCCCTCGGTGACATCAGCCCGCCGGACCGGGGTCTGCCCACTACGGTGCACTTCGGCGACCTCGACGGCGACGACCGGGACGACTACATCCGCGTGCTGGCCGCTGACGAGTCGCCTACCGGGATCCGGGCCATACGGGTGTCCCGCAACGAGTCCGACGCCGCGCAGATTCGATGGGGAGCACCCACCATCGTGGCCAACAACCTGCTCTACGAGAACCCGCGCTTCGTCGACATCGACGGCGACGGAGACGACGACCTGATCAACTCGGATCGGCTGAGCAACGCCAGCCTCTGGGAGAACCGGTCCCCGGGCCGGATGCCGGTGCCGGGAGACTGGCACTCGGTCAGCGGCTTCGCGACCCCCGCCGACAGCTACTACCAGACCTCGTTCTCGGATGTCACCGGTGACCGCCGGGCCGACGTGCTGCGCGTCGACTACCCCAGCGGCAAAGTGCTGGCCTGGGAGAACACCGGCGCACCGTGGAGCGCGACGACCGGCTGGCGGTCGCTGGGCCCGATCCGTGACGATGGCCCGTTCGCCGGCACCACCGGCCTGTTCGCCGACCTCGATGCCGACCTGATCGGCGACTTCGTCCTGGTCAACGCCGCCTCGGGTGGTCTCGACGGTTGGCTGCTGCCCCGCTACGGCAGCGCTGATCCCGGCCCGGGACAGCCCGGCCAGAGCGGCGGGCAGGACCTGCCGGCCGGAACGCTGCCGGCGTACGGGGGTGGGCCACCGCGACCGCAGCTCGACGGCCGGCTGTTGCAGAACAGCACGTTCACCGGCACGGACAAGCCGTGGTGGACCAACGCGGGGATGACGCCGAAACTGGAGGGCGGGACCTTCTGCGTGACCGCGCCCGCGTCCACCAACCCGTGGGACGTCCTGGTGGGCCACAACAGCATCTACCTGCCCGGCGGCGCCACGTACACGCTGCGGTTCCGCGCCCGCACCAACACGGCGGCGAACCCGCTGATCTACCTCGCGCCCTTCGACAACCCGACGAACGTCACGTACCTGAACAAGGGCTTCACCACCGGCACCGCCTGGAAGGAGTACGAGTACAGCATCACCACGACCTACCCGGAGCCGTACCGGTTGGCCCAGCTCCAGTTCCGCCTCGGCAAGTCCACCGCGCCGTACGAGTTCTGCATGGACGACGTGACGCTCACCGGCGCCGAGTACGCGTACCGGGCCGACGCCGGGCCGGACATCAAGGTGAACCAACACGGCTACCTACCCAACGGGCCCAAACGGGCGACGTTGCTGTACGGCGCGTCCCAGGCGGTGCCGTGGACGCTGCGCCGGGCCGGCGGCGGCGCGACGGTGGCGACGGGCCGCACCACCCCGACCGGCTTCGACGCGTCGGCCAGCGCCATCACCCACGTCATCGACTTCAGCCACGTCACGACCACCGGCCGGTTCGAGCTGGTGTACGACGGCTGGGTCGACCGGCCCAGTCACGCGTTCGACATCCGCGCGGACCTATATGACCGGCTGCGCACCGACGCGACCCGGTTCTTCTACACCAACCGCAGTGGGATCGCGATCGACGGGGGCATCGCCGGGGCCGCGTACGCCCGCCCGGCCGGGCACGTCTCCGACTCACCGAACGGTGGCGACACCCAGGTGCCCTGCCAGAAGCCGAAGTCGTTCCTGAACAACTGGACCTGCTCCTACCGGCTGGACGTCACCGGCGGCTGGTACGACGCCGGTGACCACGGCAAGTACGTCGTCAACGGTGGCATCGCCACGTACCAGCTCCTGTCGACGTGGGAACGCAACCGGCCGGCGGCGCTCGGCGACGGCACCCTGGCCGTGCCCGAACGCGGCAACGGGGTTCCGGACATCCTCGACGAGGCCCGCTGGAACCTCGACTTCATGCTGAAGATGCAGGTGCCCGACGGTCTCCCGCTGGCCGGCATGGTCCACCACAAGGTGCACGACGAGACCTGGACCGGGCCGCCGATGCTGCCGCACCAGGACAAGAAGCCCCGGGAACTGCACCGGCCGTCGACCGCGGCCACCCTGAACCTGGCCGCCGTCGCCGCCCAGGCAGCGAGGATCTACCAGCCGTACGACGCCGGCTTCGCCGCCCGGCTGCGCGCGGCGGCCGAACGCGCGTACGCCGCGGCCCGGGCCAACCCGGCGCTCTTCGCACCGTACGAGGACCGCAGTGGCGGCGGTCCCTACAACGACGGGGACATCTCCGACGAGTTCTACTGGGCCGCCGCCGAGCTGTACCTGACCACCAGGGACGCCACCTACCTCACCGCCGTCCGGGTCAGCCGGTTCCACACCGCCGGTACGGCTTTCAGCCAGAACGGCTTCTACTGGGGTTCGGTGGCCGCGTTGGCCCAACTCGACCTGGCGCGGTTCGGCACCGAGCTGAATGACCGTGAGCAGATTAAAGGGTGGGTGGTCGCCGCCGCGGACCGGTTGATCTCCTTCCAGAAGGCCGAGCGCTTCGGGCAGACCTACACTCCCACCACGGGACGCTACGACTGGGGCTCGAACGCGTCCATGCTGAACAACCAGGTCGTTCTCGCCACTGCCTACGACCTCACCGGCAACGCCAGGTACGCCGACGCCGTCTTCGAGGGCCTCGACTACCTGCTGGGCCGCAACGCCCTCGGGCAGTCGTACATCACCGGCTACGGCAGCAACGACGCGAAGAACCAGCACAGCCGGTGGTACGCGAAATCGTTCGACGCCCGACTGCCGAACCCGCCCGTGGGGTCGGTCGCCGGTGGGCCCAACTCCAGCCTCCAAGACCCGCTCTCGGCGAGTTGGCTATACGGGTGCGCCCCACAGCTCTGCTACGTCGATAATCTCGAAGCCTGGTCGGTCAACGAGATCACCATCAACTGGAACTCCGCACTGACCTGGGTGGCCGCGTTCGCGGCCGATGTGGCTGGCCGTCGATGACCGGGGGCGCGGGACACGGATCTTCTCCCGGCCATTCGGGGCAACCGGTCCAGACGGCGCCCTGAGAGGACGTCTGATTCACGTATTTTGTGCATGTTGTGGCTCTAGGGGTTCTCGCCAGGTTGGGGTGTTTTCGGCGGTGAGACGTTGGCGAGGTTGTCGATCATGGCGATGGTGATCATGCTGGCGGAGTTGTCGGGTCGGGTTTCGTAGTCGCGGACGAGTCGGCGGTGGTGCATGAGCCAGCCGATGGTGCGTTCGACGACCCATCGCCGTTTGACCACGCTGAAGCCCTTGATTTGGGGGTCTTTGGTGACGATCTCGACGTCGACGCCGAGGGCGGCGCCGTGTTCGACGACGCGGTTCTCGGCGGCATCGGCGTAGACGTCCGTCGACTCCTCGATCCGCACCGCGCAGCCGCTGCCTTCGAGGAACGGGATGAACAACTCCGTCGCCCTGACCGGCTCGTGCCCCTCCCATCCGCCCCGAACCACCAGTGCCCTGCGCTGGGCTATCTCGCTCCCCCCCCGGACCGTCGCCACCGGGCTGGCCGTTCCCGCCCCGGCGACGTGTTCGATGCCTGTGCTTCCACGCATCGAAAACCGTACCCACTCGCGCGCGGCGCCGGGCTACCTGGCCCGGGCCACCCACCGCAGCGCGCCGGCCAGATGCGCGCGGAACTCCGGTTCCGCGTAGGACTCGACCGTGTGGCCGAGCGCCGTGTAGAAGGACCGCCCGCCGCACCGCTCGTGGCACCAGGCGAGCGGGTGGTCACCACCCATCGTGCCGCCCCGGTAGGTCGACTCGTCGGCCCGCAACAGCACCCGGGCGTCCGGGCGGGACCGGAAGTCGTACCACTCGTCGACCCGCTCCCAGGTGGTCGGCAGGTGGGCCGTCGCCGGGTGCCGGGGCTCGGCCACCGTGATCCTCGCGGGCTGGACCGGTGGGTGCCGGTCGAACCAGGCACCGACCAGTTCGCGGTAGAACGCCCACCCGTACTCGGTGGCCGCGGCCGAGTGCACACCCAGGAAGCCGCCCCCGCCGCGCACGTACGCCTCGAACGCGGTCCGGCCGGCGTCGGTGAGCACGTCGCCGTTGGTGTTGAGGAAGACCACGGCGGCGAACCGGGCCAGGTTGTCGGGGGTGAAGGCGGCCGGGTCCTCGGTGTTCTCCGCTGCGTCGTGCAGCTCCCGCATCGTCCGCACCCCGGCGGGAATCGAGTCGTGCCGGAATCCGGTGGTGCGGGTGAACAGCAGGATCCTGGTCATCGGTGCAGCCAGTCGGTGATCAGACGGCTGGTGCGGTCGGGGTGTTCGAGGTGCAGGAAGTGGCTGGTGCCCGGCCACACCACCACCCGCGAGCCGGGCGGAGCGGGCTGGGCCGCCTCCCACCGGGCGGGCTCCGCCAGCGAGCGCAGGCACAACACCGGTTGGGTACGTCGGCGCAGGTACGCCTCGGTGGCCGGCCGGTGCCCGAACGCTCCCGGGTCGGTGTACAGGCCGGCGTAGCAGGCGGCGAGCACCGGACCGGGGGTGGCGAGCATCTGCTCGGGCACCCCCGGCGGCAGCGGGTCGGCCGGATCGAGCGCGGCCCGGGCGCCCCTGGCACGGATTCGGGCCAGGCGGTCGTGGAAGGAGGCCGCCTCCTCGTCGTCGGCGCCGTACGCGGGATCGATCACCACGAGGGCGGAGACCAGCGCCGGATGCTCGACGGCGAGGGCGGTGACGACCTGCGCGCCCATCGAGTGGCCGACGGCCACCACCGCCCCGATGCCCAGCCGGGTGAGCAGTCGGGCCAGGTCACCGGCGAGGTCGGGGGGCCGGTAGCCGTCCGGCGGCGCCGGGGACTGGCCGTGGCCACGCAGGTCCACGGCGACGGTGCGGTGCCCCGGGAACCGGATCGGCTCCCACACCCGCAGGTCGCCGCCCCATCCGTGGACGAGCAGCAGGGTCGGCTCCCCCGCCCCGGTGTCCCGGTGGTGCAGGGCGGGCACGTCGCGTTCGGTGTCCGGCATCTTCGTCCGTCCGTGAGGTGACGTCGGTGAACTCGGTGGTGACGGTGCTCAGGCGTTCTTGGCCAGGTAGGCGTCGGCCTGCTTCTCCATCTCCGCCAGGAGCTTGTCCACCCCGGCCGCCGCCGCAGCCTTCTTGAGCTTGTCGAGCTGGGGGTCGACGTCGACCACGCCGTAGTACAGCGGGTTGGCGTACTGGGTGATGACGGTGGTCATCGCGGCGATCTGCTGCTCGACCGGCTTGTTGTCGGGGACGAACGACGCGAACGGGTCGACGGTGAAGTTGTCGTAGTCCTGGGCCCAGCTGAACACCCGCTCCTCGGATTCGGTCATGTAGGAGGCATTGCGTTCGAGGCTGGCCCGCCAGGAGACCGCGTAGCCGGGGAAGCTGGAGTACTGGGTGAGCGCCTCGAAGCGGTCCTCGCCGACCGGCTTCCAGTCGGTGCCCTCGATGCCGTACTCGAGCAGGTCGTGGTTCTCCTTGACCGACACCCAGTCCTGGAGCCGCATGGCGTTGCCGACATTCCCCCCGTTGGCGTTGACCACGACGAGGTTGTCCGCCTGGAAGGTCTGGTTGGGCTTGGCGTTCAGGCCCTTGCCGTACGGGATGACGTCGGCGACCATCGCCCCCGGGACCGCCTTGGTCAGCGCCGGCATCACGTTGCTGGTCGTGCCGTCGGTCATCGCCCAGGTCGCCGCGTACTTGCCGGCCGCCCACTGGCTCTTGACGGTGTCCACGTCGGCGTTGGTGGCGTCCTTGTTGATGATGCCGTCGAGGTAGTAGCGACGGATGCGGCGCATCGCGTCGAGGACGCCGGGATCGTCCCAGAACGGCACCGGACGGCTGGCCCGGGTCTGGGCGGCGTCCTTGGCGAAGACGAAGAACATGCCCCGACCGGTGAACGCGCGGGCGATGGTGTGCGGATCCTGCCAGGACTGGACGTTGAACATTCCGGCCGGGTACGGCACCACGCCCAGGTATCCGCTGGCGGAGTTGTGCCCGTACGGGATGGTCCCGCCGCCGCGCTGCTTGACGGCGTAGAAGAACCGTTCGAGGGTGTCGTAGTCGGTGATCTCACCGAAGCCCAGCTTGTCGGCGAGGTCCTGCCGGACGGCGAAGTGCTGGCACCGGCCGGCGCTGTTGACCTGCGGGATCCCCCACAGCCTGCCGTCCCACCGGTTGGCCTTGATGAGCCGGTCGTCCAGGGTGGCACGCAGGTTCTGGTGCTTGTCGACCTCGGCGGTCAGGTCGGCGAGCGCACCGTCCTGCTGGAGCTGGGCCATGTTCAGCCAGAGCGCCTGCAGGGCGGTGTCGAACGTCTCGCCCGAGGTGAACTTGAGCAGGGCCTGCTGCTGGTAGTTCTGCCAGTTGATGAACTGCACGTCCAGGCTCAGCCCGGTGTCGGCCTTCAGCTTCTCGTTGACCTTCCGGCTGACCGCCTCCCAGCCGGGTGGCACGGTGCCGGGGACGAGGATCCGGACGGTGTCGGAACTCGCTGCGGAGTCGTCTCCGCAGCCGGCCATGGCGAGCAGCGCGGCGACGCCGGCCCCTCCGGTGAGGCCGAGGAAGCCTCGGCGGGTGAGCGGGTGGGACATGGGGCTTCTCCTTGGGGTGGGGGTGGGGGTGGGCCTCGGGGGTCAGCCCTTCGTGGCGCCGAGGGTGAGGCCCTTGACGAAGTAGCGTTGGGCGAAGGGATAGGCGAGGATGATCGGCCCGATGGTGACCACGGTGAGGGCCAGCCGCAGCTGGTAGACGGGCACCACCGGGGCGCTGCCGCCGGGCAGCACGGTCGCGTTGGTGACGTTGGCGATGAGGTTCTGCAGCAGCAGTTGCAGCGGGTACTTGTCCGGGTCCGAGATGAACAGGATCGCCATGAACCACTCGTTCCAGTAGGTCACGGCGTAGAACAGCGCGATCACGGCGAGGATGGGTTTGGCCAACGGCAGCACGATCCGGAAGAAGATCCGCAGTTCACCGGCCCCGTCGACGTGGGCGGACTCCATGATCTCGGTGGGGATCTGCTGGAAGAAGGCGACCGTGATGAACACCAGGAAGGGCATCATCAGGTGCGGCAGGATCACCGCGAACCAGCTGTCGCGCAGGTGCAGGACCTGTGTGACGAGCAGGTAGATCGGCACCAGGCCGCCACTGAACAGCATCGGCAGGTAGGTGAAGACGGTCAGCGGCCGGCTCACCGGCCGCAGCCGGCGGGCGATCACCCAGGCCAGGCCGGCGGTGCAGGCCACCGACAGCACCGTGCCGACCCCGGTGATGAACAGCGTCGCCAGGTACGCGCGGCCGATGGCCCGGCCGCTGAACAGCTGCGCGTACGCGTCGACCGAGAACGGGTCGGGCAGCAGGCTGTAGCCCCGCAGGGACAACACGCTCTCGTCGGTGAACGACCCGGCGACGATCATCCACAGCGGGACCAGACAGAACAGGGCGAAGAGAGTCACCGTCAGGTAGCTGACGACGGTGAACGGCTCGACGGCCCGGCGCCGGCGCCGGGCCGCCCTCGCGGGCGGCGCGGCGGGCGAGGTCGGGAGTTGGCTGGGCATGGTCGCGGTGCTCACAGCAGGCTGCTCTCTCGTGCGTACCGGCGTTGGATGATCAGGGCTGCGGTGACGAAGACCAGGCCGACGAGGCCCTGGAACAGGCCCACGGCGGCGGTGGTGCCGAAGTCGCCCAGGCTACGCAGGGCGCGGAACACGTAGGTGTCGATCACGTCGGTCGTCGAGAACAGCACCCCGTTGTCTCCGACGATCGCGTAGATGGTCGCGAAGTCGCCGTAGAAGATGCGGCCGATACCGAGCACGAGCAGGACCGCGGCGGTTGGCCGCAGCAGCGGCACCGTAATGGAGAAGGCCATCCGGGCACGGCTCGCGCCGTCGATGACACCGGCCTCGTACACGTCCGGGGAGATCGCGGTGATCGCCGCCAGGAAGATCACCGACAGGTAGCCGCCGAGCTGCCAGACCTTGACCACGGTCAGGATCCAGGGCCATGCTCCGGGTTCGGTGTACCAGCTGACCTCGGGCAGGTGCAGGACGCTGAGCGCGTCGTTGAGCGCACCGCCCTCGCCACCGACGCCGGCCAGCAGCACCTGGAGCATGACGCTGATGACGATCGGCGAGACGAAGTACGGGAAGAAGACCACCGACTGGGCGACCCGTTTGAACAGGTGCAACCGGATCTCGTTGAGCATGAGCGCCAGCAGCAGTCCCCAGGCCAGCGTGGCGGCCAGGAACAGCCCGTTGAGGAACAGGGTGTTGAAGACGATCCGTGGGGCGTCCCCGGTCTCGAAGAAGTACCGGAAGTTGGCCAGCCCGTTCCACGGGCTGCCGAAGATGCCCTCCCGGATGTTGAAGTCCTTGAAGGCGACCACCAGCCCCGCCATCGGCAGATAGGCGAAGACCGCGAAGTAGCAGACACCGGGGGCGGCGAGCAGGAGCAGGGCCCAGCGCCCGAGCCGCCCGCCCGGCGGGCGGCGGGGTGGGGAGGCGCTCACGACCGGGCCTCCGGGCCGGGGGTCCTCGGGTGCCGGCGGGCGCCGGAGGCATTCGGCACGGCCCCGGTCGGCGGCGGGTGGGCACCGGCGGTACGTCTGCGCAGCGGGGTCATCGGACGACTCCTTCGGCGGACTGGTGGGTCACGTCCCCTTAAGGGGTTGGCATTGCCGGCGTGGCCCGAGAGTCGAGTAGAAAACGTTCTCCAGAGGCTAGGACTGGAAAGCGGAGAAGGCAAGGGCTCGTTGCGAGCACGTTGCCGGCCGACTTGGCCGCTCGTCGCATCGCCGCACGTCCAGGCGTTCCACGGCAAGGGTGGCGCTCGCCTTGACCGGACGCCCGCAGAGCCCATATCGTAGAGAACGATTTCCTGAGATAGCACGAGTGGGGGACCGTCCGTGACCGAACGCCCGACGGCGCTGTACGCCATGAGCCCGGTGCACCTGCCGCTGCTGTTCCCCACCCCCGTCCGGCGCCGGATCACCGCGCTCGTGGACATCGACGCCGACCTGGCGGTGGACCGGTTCGACGACCCGCGGGCCGCAGACCGGCTACGCGACCTCGAAGTGCTGATCACCGGCTGGGGGTGCCCCCCGCTGGACGACGCCTTCCTGGCCGCCGCGCCGAGGCTGCGCGCCGTCCTGCACGCTGCGGGCAGCATCAAGCCGCACGTCACGGACGGTGTGTGGGAACGCGGGATCACCGTCTGCTCGGCCGCCGAGGCGAACGCGACCCCGGTCGCCGAGTACACGACCGCGATGGTCCTGCTGGCCGGCAAGGGCGTGTTCGCCCTGCACGACCGCTACCACGCGGCACGCACGTTCACCGTGGCGCAGATCGCGCCCTCCGTCGGCAACTTCGGCCGCCGGGTGGGCATCGTCGGAGCCTCCCGCACCGGCCGTCAGGTGATCCGGCTGCTGCGCCGGCACGACCTTCGGCTGTGTCTGTACGACCCCTACGCCACCGTGTCGGGCGTGCCGAACGTGCCGCTGGAGGAACTGCTGGCCACCAGCGACATCGTGAGCCTGCACGCGCCGGCCACACCGGAGACCCACCACCTGCTCGACCGTCGTCGCCTGGCGCTCCTGCGCGACGGCGCCGTCCTGATCAACACGGCCCGTGGGGTGCTGGTGGACACCCCGGCGCTGGTCGACGAGCTGACCACCGGCCGGATCTCGGCCGTCCTCGACGTCACCGACCCCGAGCCGCTGCCCGCCGACTCACCGCTGTTCGACCTGCCCAACGTGTTCCTCACTCCGCACGTGGCCGGCTCGCACGGCAACGAGTTGGCCCGGATGGGCAGCCACATCGCCGACGAGCTCGAGCGGCTGCTCACCGGGCGGCCCCTGCGCTACCAGGTCCGTCAGCACGAGCTGCTCCGGGCCGCATGATGGCCCGCCACGTCGGTCGGGCCCCGCACCGCCCTGCCGTAGCATCCAGCCATGCGACCTGGCGCCGGTGATTCCGACATGAGCCCACGAGCCACGGTCAAGGACGTCGCCGCCCGCGCCGGGGTGTCCCCGGCGACGGTCTCCCGGGTACTGGCCGGCGACTACCCGGTCTCGGCCGCCACGCGCGCCCGGGTCCAGCGCGCGGTCCGCGACCTGGACTACGTCGCCAACGCCCAGGCCCGCGCGCTCAAGGGCGCGGGCCCCGGCATGATCGCATTCGTCATGGAGGACGTCACCGGCCCCTCGTTCGCCTATGTCGCCAAGGGAGTCGAGCAGCAGGCCACCGCCGAGGGGCGACTGTGCCTGATCTGCGTCACCGACGGTGATCCGGCCCGGGAGCTGACGGTCGTCGAGGCGATGCGAGAGCAGCGCGCCGAGGCGGTCATCCTGGTCGGCGGCGGGTTCCTCGACGAGGAACACCGGCAGCGCATGATCCATTTCGCGCACGCGCTGGACAAGGCGGGTTCCCGTCTCGTCCTGTGCGGGCGGCCGCCCCTCGGCGACGGCGTGCCGGCCACCGTCGTGGAGTACGACAACGAGGGTGGCGCCTACGCCATGACCAGCCACCTGCTGTCCCAGGGGCACCGCCGGATCGTCTACCTCGGCAACGTCCAGCCCAATCACACCACCAGCCTGGACCGCGTCAAGGGCTTCACCCGGGCACACGAGGCGTTCGGGGTGCCGCTCGACCCCACGCTGATCGTCCCCGGCGAGTTCAGCCAGGCGTTCGGCCAGGCGGCCACCCGACGGCTGCTCGGCCTGGGCGTCGACTTCACCGCCATCTTCGCCGCCACCGACATGGTCGCCGCCGGCGTGCTGCGGGCGCTCCGCGAGGCCGGGGTCCGCGTCCCGCAGGACGTCTCCGTCGTCGGCTACGACGACATTCCGCTGTCGGTCAACGTCACGCCGGCGCTCACCACGGTGCGGATCCCCACCGAGGAACTCGGCCGCACCGCGGTCCGGCTCGCCCTACGCCCCACCGAGCCGCAGCACGTCGTGCTGGGCACCCACATCGTGGTCCGCGAATCGGTCGCCCCGCTGGTCGCTCCCGGCCCCCTCGGCCCGGTCGCCGCCGCCGACCAGCGCGGCAGGTAGCCGTTCACCGGGCCCGGCACGGACATTCCCACGACGGCCACGGCCTGACCCGAGTCTCGTCAGCGGCATCGACTCCCCTGTCCTGGACGGGCGGCTCGCGCCCGTCCAGGACAGGTGGTGCTCAGGAGGCGGTGCACACCGGGGCCAGGCCGTTGGCGGACCCGGTGCCCTGGAAGCCGAACTCGGTGTACTGGCCGGCGTTCAGCCGCCGGTCCGGTGGCCACCCTCGACGAGCTCTACGTGCGGCCCGGGTCGCGCGGACAGCGGCACGGACACGCCCTGCTGGAGGCCGCCTGCCGGCTGGCCCGCGAACGCGGCGCCGGATCGTTGGAGACCACCGTCGACGGCGCGGACGTCGACGCCCGCCGCTTCTACGAGGCGCACGGCTTCACCAACGTCGAGCCCGGGGCACCCGAGCCGATGTTCTACTACTACCGCGACCTCGACTGATCCCATCGGATCCGGGGGTCGCCCTACCGGAGTTGGCGAACGGCGACCGTGGCCGGCGGAATCAGACGGCGGTGATGCTCCACTGGTTGTTGGTGCTGGTGTTCGGGGCCCACATGGCGACCGTGGACCCGGCGGTGGAACTACCCAGACCGTCCAGCGCCGTGCCGGTGCCCCGATTGATGATCTGGTAGCGGCCGTTGCCCACGCTGTTCAGCCGCCACTGCTGGTTGTTCCCACCGTTCCACGGCGCCTGCAGCGCGCTGGCCCCGTTCGCGGTGTTGCCCCAGCTGTCCACGACCATGCCGTTGGCCCGGTTCACGATCCGGTAGTAGCCGCCGCCGACGTCGACCAGCTGCCACTGCAGGTTGGTGCTGCTGACGTCGTTCCACTGCTTCACCACCGCACCCGAGGCGACGCTCCCCCCGCTGTCCAGCACCAGGCCGGTCGCCCCGTTGGCGATCTTCACGTACCCGGTGGGGGTGGGGCCGGAGCCGAGCGTCGGAATCTGGCCCGAGAAGGTCAGCTTCACCACGTACGCCAGGGCGCTGAACGGTGCCGTGGCCGACGGCATGGTCAGGTGCAGCCCGGAGCCGTCCTGGGTGCGGTTGGGCAGGTCGATGTACGTGCCGGCCGTCGTACCGAGCAGCCGCGCCGAGGTCAGGGTGCTCAGGTTGATCCGGTTCGAGCCCAGCGTGGTGATGTTCAGGGTGGCGCCCGGCCAGCCGAGCACGGTGGCGTACAGGACGGTGTTGTCCTTGGTGCGGGTGAAGCGGATGTCCTGCCCGTTGCCCTCGCGGGGGGTCTGGAAGGAACCGCCGCCCATCTGGGTGGGGCCCTCGCCGTGCACGGACCAGGCGCGGGTGGAGTAGACCGCCTCCCCGAACCGCCGCAGGTGGTCGCCGAAGCCCTGCAGGATCGTGCGCTGCGCCGACGGGATGGTGCCGTCGGCCATCGGCGCGATGTTGAGCACCATCGTGCCGTTCTTGCTGATCCGGTCGATGAGCGCGTGCAGCAGCGACTTGGTGGAGTAGTAGCCGATGCCCTGGGTGTAGCACCAGCTGGAGCTGGAGACGCTGTCGTCGGTCAGCCAGTACGGGGTCTGGATGACCGCTGGGCCGCCGCGCTCGAAGTCGTAGACCTCACCGCGGTTGTTGAACCCGTCCTTGTACGTGGCGACGACGTCCTTGTTCCAGGAGACGGCCTTGTTGTAGTAGTACGACAGGAAGTTCAGCCGGTAGGACTCCGGAATCTTGGACAGGTCGAAGTCCTGGTAGATGATGTCCGGCTGGTAGCCGTCGATGACCTCGCGCAGCTTGTCGTACCAGAGCTGGTACTCGGGGGTGGAGCCGAGCTGGCCGTAGAGCTTCTTCAGGCTGACGTCGGACTGGGCTGGCGCCCACTGGTAGTAGCCGGTGAAGTTGAACGCGTGGTGCAGCGATGCCCACAGCTTGAGTCCCTTGCCCCGGATCGCGTCCGCCTGCAACCGCAGCAGGTCGAGGCGGGGTCCCTTGGCGACGGAGTTCCACTCGTTGACCTGGCTGTTCCACATGGAGAAGCCGTCGTGGTGCTCGGCCACCGGGCCGGCGAACTTCGCCCCGGCGTCGACGAACAGCTGCGCCCACTCGTTGGGGTCCCAGTTGCCGCCGGCGGACTTGAGCTTCGGCGCGAACTGCACCCAGTTGCCCGCCTTGTCGTTGGCCCCGTTGATGAAGTTGTGGTACGGCCACACCGACGGGTCACCGTAGACGCTCTTGTGGTGGTTGTTCTCGCCGGAGCCGTTGTTGTACATGTTGCGCGGGTACCACTCGTTGGCGAACGCCGGGACGCTGTACACGCCCCAGTGGTAGTAGATGCCGAACTTGGCGTCCTGGAACCACTCGGGAGCCGGCGGGTGCTGGTCGACGGACGCCCAGGTGGGGGTGTAGCTCTGCGGCCCCTCGGTGGCCAGGGCCAGTCCCATCCGGGACAGCCCGGTGGCCGTGGCGATGCCGGTGAGCCCGACGGCGGTGAGCAGCCGTCGACGGCTCAGGTGCGGGGAGGTTGGATCCATTGGTGACATCCCTTCTCGTGGTTCGGAGCCGGAGCTCTGTGTGGCCGAAGGACGTGGGGTCGGCAGCCGCCTTGCGGGCCCACCTCTGCTCGTTGCCTTGTGTGCACGTCGTGCGCGCGACCGGACCGTCGGTCGCTGGTCGGCGCGACCCGGGCCCCGGGGCCGCCGCTGCGCGCCCCTGGTGCGGGCACGCTCGGTCGCCCCGGGACGCGGCCGGAGGTGCCCAGCCGCCGGCGCGTACCCGGGCATGCGTTGTCTGCGTTCGCCGGGCGTCGTGGCCGTCTGCGGCCGGTGCAGGCGCGACGCCTGACTGAGGCGCCGTGGCTCCGGCCGACCGACTCGACAATGCCCTGTTACCGTTAACATGACCCCGGCCACCCCATGTAACAGGCGGATAAACGTCGGTGTCAATAGATGATTTCCGGCGAGGCCGCAGCACGGCCTTCGCGGGCCGACAGTGGGGCGTCGAGCCTCGCCGACCGGCGATCGCGACCTGCGACGCGACGCATCTTGCTCGACCTTCGTCGATGCATGCGTTGACAGACGCGAATGCGAACGTCACGCTGGGTATCGACGTGAACGTTAACATCACCGTCGCCCGGGAGGTGGCTCGATGAAGCGCGTCGGGTGGCACGCAGGGTCGCCCCGGTGGGGCCCGCGCAACCGGACGCACCCCGGCCGGCACGCGGATCACGCGTGCCGGCCGGGGTGCGGGCCGAGGTCGCCAGGCTCGTCAGGCGACCGGGACCGGTTCCCCGGCCACGGTCTCGGGCTGCGGCGCGGGGCTGCTCCGGCGGGCCTGGCGGCGTTCCCGGCGGCCCTCGACCATCGTGTAGAGGACCGGGATCAGGACCAGGGTGAGCAGGGTGGAGGTGACGAGGCCGCCGATGACGACGACGGCCAGCGGGGTGGAGATGAACCCGCCCTCACCGGTGATGCCCAGCGCCATCGGCAGGAGGGCGAAGATGGTCGCCAGGGCGGTCATCAGGATCGGGCGCAGCCGGCGCTGGGCGCCCTCCACGACCGCCTCGGCGACGCTCATGCCCCGCTCGCGGTACTGGTTGACCAGGTCCATCAGCACGATGGCGTTGGTGACGACGATGCCGATCAGCATCAGGATGCCGATGAGCGCGGCGACGCCCAGCGGCGTGCCGGTGACCAGCAGCAGGGCGAACGCGCCGACGAACGCGAACGGGATCGACACCAGCAGGATCAGCGTCTGGCGGATGCTGCGGAACACGCCCACCAGCGCGCCGCCGCCGATGACGTCGGCGTGGGCAGCGCCCGGCAGAGGCCGGCCAGTTGTCTGCCGGCGGCGAGGACGGTGCCGTCGGGGCGGACGAGGGCTGCCCGTGCGCGCCCACCGGCCAGCCACCGGTGCAGTTCGCTGCCCGGTGGGGCGTCGACGACGACCGCGCCCCGGCGGGTCAGCTCGGCCCGTTGCCCGGCCGAGGGCTCGATGGAGGTGACGATCGCGAACCGGCCCGCCGCCACGTCGTCGAAGCGGAGGTGGCCGTCGAGGACGGCGTTCGGGCAGAGGCGGCCCGCGACGCTGCGACGCAGCCGTGGCCGGGTCACCAGGGCGGACCGGCGCAGCGGGGGTGTCTCACTGTCCGTGGCGAGGCGCTGGAGGCGGGGTACGAGGTGCAGGCGGGGCGCCAGCACGCGGCGGACCAGGTCCCCCACCCGGCCGCCGGCCGTCATGGCGGTGCCGACCAGCTTCGCCAGCCTGATCATGGCGCGGGCGTGCTGCCCGCGTTCGATCTGGTAGGTGTCGAGGACGCTGTCGGGCAGGCTCGCGTCGAGCACGCCGGCGAGTTTCCAGGCGAGGTTCATGGCGTCGCGCAGCCCGGCGCCCATGCCCTGGCCGATGAACGGTGGGGTGAGGTGGGCGGCGTCGCCGAGCAGGAAGATCCGCCTATCCCGCCACCGGTCGGCGACCTGGGCGCGGAAGGTGTAGTCGGCCACCCGGACGACCGTCAGCTCCGCGAGGGGGACGTTGCCCGTCCACGGCGCGATCAGCGGGTGCAGCCGGGTCGGGTCCCGGAAGTCGTCGGCGGTCTCGCCCGGTGCCAGCAGGAACTCCCAGCGGTAGCGGGTCCGGCCGATCCGCATGTACGTGCCGGCGCGGGCCGGGTCGCAGAGCTGGTGCACCCCCTCCCAGTGGTCGAGGGCGGCCTCGGTGGCCACGTCGACGACGAGCCAGCGTTGGGTGAACCCGAGGTCGTGCATGCCGGCGCCGATCGCGGCCCGGGTCAGCCCGTTGGCGCCGTCGCAGCCCAGGACGTAGGCCGCCCGGATGACGTCGGGCGCGCCGGTGACCCTGTCGGTGACACTCACCCACACGCCGTCGGCGTCCTGGTCCAGCGCGGTTACCTCGGAGTTGCCGCGCAGGGTGGCGCTGCCGTGCCTGCCGAGGTTACGGCGGAGGATCGCCTCCAGCTCCGGCTGGTCGAACAGGCTCCCCTGCGGATAGCCGTGCCGGCCCGGCGTCACGTCGCGGGGGAACTCGGCCAGCACCCGCAGGCTCCGGTCCACCAGCCGCAGGCCCCGGTGCGGCCGGGAGATGGCCGCGAACTCCTCCCGCAGCCCCAGCCGGGCGAGGATGCGGTGCACCTCGTCGTCGAGGGCGACCGCGCGGGGCAGCGGATAGACCGACTCCCACCGCTCGAGCACCAGGCACTCCACGCCGTACTGGGCGAGCAGCGTCGCGGCCGCGAGCCCGGAGGGACCCGCGCCGACGATGACGACCGGAACACTGGTCACCGTGCCACCAGCCTCATGAGACGACCGCCAATCGCCACTCGATGGCATAACGACCCAGGACCGCCCTGACCGCCTCCTCCGGGACGGAGGAATGCACCGTCACGGTGGCCACGATGGAATCGCCCTCGATCATGGCCGCGACGTCCCGCACCCCGGCGATCCGGTCGAGCGCGGCGCGGAGCTCCTCGCGGGCGGCGTCCCGGCGCAGAGCGAGCTTGTAGAGCTTACCCACGGCGGTGACGGGCAACTGGTCGAGGACCGTCACGGACCTGGGCGCGGCGGTGCGGTCGGGCACCCGTTCGCTCGCCCAGACGCGCAGCTCGTCCGCGGTCACGGTGGCGCCGGGCGCGAGGGTGACGTACGCGACCGGCACCTCCCCGGCGTGCACGTCGGGGCGTCCGACGGCGCTGGCCGCCGCGACCTGCGGGTGGGTCAGGAGGGCGTCCTCGATGACGGCGGGATCGATGTTGTGGCCGCCGCGGATGATCAGGTCCTTGGCCCGGCCGGCGAGGTGGACGAAGCCGTCCTCGTCGAGGTGGGCGAGGTCGCCGGTGTCGAGCCAGCCGTCGACCAGCTTGCCGAGCCCGTCCAGGACGGGCCCGTTCTCGTCGCGGTCGACGACGTAGCCGGGGAAGACGGTCGGCCCGCTGATGGCCAGCACACCGGTCTCGCCGACGGGTCGCTCCGCCCACGTGCCGTCCGGGGCGACGACCCGCACCCGCTGGTAGGGCAGCCGCTGCCCGACCGAGCCGGGTCGCGGCGCGTCGGGGAAGCTGCGCGTGCTCGCGCAGGTCGCCTCGGTCAGCCCGTAGCCCTCGACCAGGGGTGTCCCGGTGCGGGTCTGGAAGCCGTCCCGGACCGCGGCGGGCAGCGGCGACGCACCCACCATCGGTAACCGCAGGCTGCTGATGTCGTCGTCGACCGGGAGCTGAGCCAGTGCGGCGTACACGGTGGGCACCGCGCTCATGGCGGCGATCCGGTAGTGCCTGACGATCTTCCAGAACACGCCGAACAGTGCCTCGTCGCGGTAGCCCAACGGACCGGCCCACACCACGGGCTGGCCCTTGAACAGCGGTGCGAGCAGGGTGACGACGAGGGCGTTGACATGGAACAGCGGAAGCGCCGCGAACACCACGCTCTCCTCGTCGAACCCGGAGCCGGCCGCCAGCATCCACGCGTCGCAGACCTCGTTCGCGTGCGTGTGCGCGGCCAGCTTCGGGGCGCCAGTGGTGCCGCCGGTGTGGAACATCGCGGCCAGGTCGGCGGCTCGGGGCAGCTCACCGGCGAAGGCTGCCGGGTTCTTCGGCGCGGCAAGGTCGCCGAGGTAGCCGACGCGCACGCCCTCGATGGTCGGCAGCGGCCGGGGCGTTCCCTTCGCCCCGGTGGGCCGCAGCACCAGGATCGCGTCGAGCAGACCGGTGCGGGCGAGGGCCTGCGCGGTGTCCCACCCGTCCGGCCACAGTTCGGGCCCGGCCGTGACCAGCACACGGGCGCCGGAACGGCGCAGGAGTTCGGCGAGGTGCGACCGGGACAGGCCGCCACCCAGCGGCGCCGCGATGCCGGCGAGCTGCCCGGCCAGCGTCGCGGTGAGCAGCTCGGCGCAGTTGGGTGACAGCAGCGCGACCGCGTCGCCCCGCCGCACGCCCAGGTCGTGGAACAGGTTCGCCAGCCGGTGGACGTCGGCCAGGAGTTCAGCGAAGGTACGCCGCAGCGGATCCCGCCAGCGGGCGGCGTCCGGCAGGACGCTGACGGCCGTCCGATCCGGCCAGTTCGTCGCCGCTCGGGCCAGCAGCGCGTACGTCGTCTCGGGCAGGCCCCGCGCCGCCAGCGGCACGGCCTCGATCGCCGCCAGGTCGTCGGGCGCGGCGTAGTCCGGCCACAGCAGGTCCCCCGTCATCGGACCCACCGCACGACCGTGCGCTGCCGGCCCAGGTCGATCGCGCCGTCGTCGGTGGCGATGGCGGCCTCGACGACGTCGCCGTCGGCGAGGTACCTGGGGTTGCGGGCCTGACCCTTGAAGAACATCCGCCACTTGACCGTGGGCGGCAGCAGCGAGGCGATGATCTCGACCGGCTTCGGCGGTGCGCTCAGGGCCGTCCCGACGGGTGTGCCGGTCAGCAGCAGGTCGCCGGCGTCGAGCCGCTGGAAACGGGTCAGCGCCTGCAGCGCCCGGACCGGTGGGTAGATCATGTCGGCGGCCGTCATGTCCTGCCGGAGTTCGCCATTGACCCACAGCCTCAGCCGCAGGTCGGTGAATCGCTTGAGCTCGTCGGCGTCGAGCAGCGCCAGCACCGGACCGACCGGGGTGAACGTCGGGTAGGACTTGGCCTCGTAGAACTGGGTCTTGGGCAGCTGGACATCGCGGGCCGAGACGTCGTTGGTCACCACCACCCCGGCGACGTGGTCGGCGAGGTTGTCGTCGGTGACGACGGTGCCGACCGGCATCGAGCGGCCGAAGACCAACCCGATCTCGACCTCGTAGTCCAGCAACGTCACGTGGCCGGGGCGGACCACATCGGCGTACGGGCCGGAGATCGAGCCCGAGGTCTTCCGAAAGAACGTCAACGGGACGGTCTCAGGGTTGCCGTTCGTGTCCCTGACATGCGAGACGAAGTTCGTCATCTGGGCGACGACGCGGCAGGGCGCCGTCACCGGGGAGACCAGTTCGAGGTCCTCCACCGCGACGGTGCCGCCGCTCGCCGCGGCCGCGCGGATCGCGGGCCGGTCGGCCAGCAGTTCGCCGGTGGTGGTGGCGCTGGTGGGCACCCGGGCGGCGCCAGTCGGGGTGAGCACCCACCAGGCGTCGGCGGTGCGCAGGACGGAGGTGCTCATGAGGTCACCGCTTTCATCAGGCCACGGAGGCGGTGGAGGTCGAACTCGTTGTCGGCGCGCAGCGCGCCGACGACCGTGCGCAGCTCGCGAAGTGCTTCCCGGCCGGGTTTCACGCCGAGGAAGTCGGTGGTGGCGGGTGGACCCCACTGGGCGAGCCCGGAGGCGGTCATCGGCGCCCAGCCCGGCTCGAGCGTGCAGTCGAACAGGTCGCCGTCGGTGAAGTGCTCGACGAGGAAGCCGTCGGGGTCGCGCCAGTAGTCGAAGATCTGGCTGCCCTGGATGTGCCGGCCGATCCCCCAGGACCGTCGGTAGCCCCGGTCGAGCAGATGCTCCCCACCCGCCGCGAGCGAGTCGAGATCGGGCACCTGGTAGGCCGAGTGCACGTACCGGTTGGCCGGGCCGAGGGTCATCGCGAGCGTGTGGTGGTCGGTGGGGGTGCTGCCGCGGTCGCAGCGGATGAAGCTCATCACGGGGCCGCGCTCGCGCTGCCCGGGGTGGTAGAGGAAGTCGCTGACGATCAGGCCGAGGTGCTCCAGGTACCAGTCGAGGGTCTCCAGGTATTTCGTCGTCTGCAGCACGACGTGGCCCAGCCGCTGCACCCCGGCCGGCTTTCGCGGCGGCCGCTGGGTGGCGTTCACCCGCGTCACGTCGTGCCCGACGTTGAAGGCCGATGGCCGCCGCGCGGGCAGCGCGGGAAGCTCGTGGGTGTCCGCGACCACGCGGACCCGCGTCCCGTTCGGGTCGGTCAGGTCCACCGTCACCCCGCCCAGGCTCTCCGGCAGCCGGGTGATCGTCCTCCCGGTCGCCTCAGCGAGCCGCAGCACGTCCGGCCCGTCGGCGGCCTGGAAGGCGGGACCGAGGAACCGCGAGCGGGGGCCCCGGCGGATGAGCACGCAGGGGGAGCCGGCGTCGGTGCCCCGCAGGTGCACCTCGTCGGCGGTGCGCAGTGCGGTGGTGAAGCCGAAGGCCCGGGCGAACGCCTCGGCCCGGTCGAGATCGGGCTTCTGGAACTCGAGCCAGGCGAGGTCGTGCACCTTCACGGTCGGGTTGCGGGCCCGGCCCGGGTGTTCGCCCGGCAGCGCGCCCTGCTCGCTGTGCAGGCCGGTGTGCGGGTCGTGGTGCTCGATCATGTCCCCACCCCCTCGAAGTTGACGAAATCGTCACTTACGAGGGTAGCGTCAGTCAAGGCCAGATGACGATTTCGTCAGCACTGAGTTCCCGCTGGGTTAAGGTGGTCACAGACCGACCCGGGAGAGGTGAGCACGCCGGCATGGCTCAGCAGACCGAGCACGCGCCCAACCGCCTGCAACGGCGCAAGGCGCACACCCGCTCGGCGCTCGTACGCGCCGCACAGACCTTCATCGCCGCCGGCAAGCCGAACGTGCCGATCCTCGAACTCACCCGGGCCGCCGACGTGGGGATGGGATCGTTCTACAACCACTTCGACAGCCGCGAACAGCTCATCGAGGCGGCGGTCGAGGACGCCCTCGACCGCTACGGCGCCCTGCTCGACGAGGTGACGGTGGGCCTGGACGACCCGGCCCACGTCTTCGCGCAGAGCTTCCGGCTGACGGGGCGCCTGCACCGCCGGCAGCCCGAGCTGAGCAGGGTCCTGCTCAGCTCGGGCCTGACGCTGGCCGGCTCGGACAAGGGCCTCGCACCGCGGGCCCGGCGCGACATCGCCGCCGGCGTCCGTGCCGGCCGGTTCAGCGTGCGCGACCCGGAGCTGGCGATGGTGACCGTGGCCGGCGCCGCGCTGGCCCTCGGGCAGCTGCTGCACGACCATCCGGAGCGCGACGACGCCGCAGCCGCCGACCGGGTCGCCGAGGACCTGCTGCGCCTGCTCGGCCTACCGCCCGACGAGGCCCACGAGGTCTGCCGACGCCCGCTGCCCGACCTCGGCGGGGCGGCGTCGGGTCACGGGGTGAAGCTGGCGTAACGCCCCGGCCAACGCGAGCAGCTCGGCTGCGCCGTGCGTCACCGTGAGAACACAACTTACCTGGATCGAACGTACCTACCACCGCCGACGACGCCAACGATCCCTGTCCCGGTTGACCCCAATCGAGTACGAGACCATCATGACCCCACCGGCCAGTCAGGCCGCGTGACTGAAACTGTCACCTATCGGTGCAGCAGACCCGACGGTGGGACAACCGGAGCAGGCGGTGCAGCCGGGTCGGCCGAGCGGCTCGTGAGTGCGTCGCCGACAGCAGTATCGCCGCGGCGAAGAACGTCACCACCTTGCCGATGGCCAGCGCGAGTGAGGCGGTGGAAAGCCAGCTCGGGATCAGCTCGACGAAGGCCATGTATCTGTAGCGGCCGGAGCCGCCAGGATCCGCGTAGAGGAAAGCGCCGGTGAACCACCCCGGCGTGATGCAGGCGGTGCAGAGCACGATCGAGAACAGCGCCCAGACAGCGGTCACGACCGTTGACCCGGTGCGCGAGCCTGCGAGGTAGCACCACACGCCAAAGGCGATCATGAGCAGACTCACGATGACGGTGATGACCACAGCGAACGTCATCGGTGCCGTGGGAGGACTGCCGGTGACGCGATCGAACTGCTCGTTGATTGAGCCGATCACAATAGCGGCGACTACCGCCACAGCGATACCCATAGCCGCGCTCAGGAAGGCGAGCACACTTGCCCAGACCTGGCCTCGGGAGCGGCGCGGTGGCGGCAAGGAACCCGTCATACGACGGATAATCTCACAGGAGTGAACTGCATCACCACTGGTAGATCGGCCAGCGATCGACGGGATGCCCTGGGCTAGAGGCGCTTCTCATTTTGATCGTCGTGGGTCTACGCCATGATCTTCGCTCTGTGACGGATGTGGTAGAGGACAAATGCGCTCCTGGCCACCGGATGAACTATGGCAGATGGCGCAGCCGTTGATGCCGGCTCCGGCGAAGCGGCCGCAGGGCGGTGGACGGCGGCGCGCCGACGATCGCGCAGTCCTGGCGGCGATCGTGTACCTGGCGCAAGCCGGCTGCTCCTGGCGCAAGCTGCCGGCAACGTTGTTCGGGACCAGCCGCGCCACCGTGCATCGGCGGTTCACCGAGTAGACCCGATCCGGATTGTCGGAACAGCTGCACCAAAGTTCCCTGGACCGGTTGAACTCGATCAGCGAGATCGACTGGTCCTGTGCCGTGGTGGACTCGATCGCCGCACGGACGGAGAAGAGGGGGTCTCACGGGCCCAGCCCGGTCGATCGCGGCACGCCGGGTGCGAAGATCGATGTCCTGTGCGACGGGCGCGGCACCCCGCTCAGCGTGCTGATCTCTGCGGCGAACACCCACGACAGCCAATTTTTGCTCCCGCTGCTGGACTCGATCACCTCGACCCACTGCCGGCGCGGACGTCCACGGCATCGCCGGGCGCATCGCCCGCAAAGGCATCGACTCATCCCAACGCCTCGGCCGTCATCGCTGGATCGTTGAAGCTGCCTATCCGAGCCGCCCGAATATCCGCCGCCTCGTCCGCCGCTACGACTGCAAGGCCGAACGCTCCCAAGCCTTCGCCGACCTTGGCTGCATCCTCATCTGCTACCGCCGCTGAGCCAAGGCCACCAAGCGAGACGCCCCCTAGAGTGCGACCCCAGATCAACGGACAGCCCGCAGCGGTTCACCGAGGAGCAGATCACCGCCGTCGTCGACGAACTCGGAGACCTCGTGCGCGCTCTGCGGGACGCCGAGCCGGAACGCAAACTGGAGGTCTACCGCAGCCTCGGGCTGCACCTGGCGTACGACCCGGAAGCACAAACGGTGCGGGCAAGTGTTGACCTTGCCGCGCACCGTTGGGATTCGGTTCGTGTCCGAGGATTGACACGAACCGATGCCCAACTTGGATTGGGCCTGGTTGGCGTCATCCCGCTCAGCTGAGCTCAGGCTACTGGACTGGAGCGGGGCTCGAGCCGTCGGCCCGAGCCCCGCCTCGAACCCAGGAAGGTCTTCTCGACGGTGATCACTGGCAGGTCGGTTGGCCTCGCGGAACGTGTCGGGTCGCTCAGCCCATCGGGGTGGCCTGCGTGTCTGGTGTGATGTACCGGTGGTGGTGCAGGGCGACAGCGAGTTGACGGTGCTGGTGGATCGGTTGCGGCGGGATCGTCGCCGTGATCCGTACTCGGGCCGGGACGCCTACTCGCGTACGGCGCGGGAGGTCGCCGACCGCTGCGAGGAGTTGATCGAGGTGGGTGAGGCGTCGGTCGCGGTGCCGGTGCTGCGCAGGGCGGTCGATCGGATGACGAGTGCCCTGATGTACATGGACAGCTCCTCGGGCGTGCTCGGCAACGACCTCGCGTACCTGATGGAGGTCTACGCCCGGGCGTGTCGGGCCGCGCCGCCGCGGCCGGCAGGGTTGGCGGCGTGGCTGGTGAAGCTGGTGTGTGACGGCCCGGGCTGGCCGGAGGTGGTGCTACGCGAGTGGGTGCCGGCGCTGGGGCCGAAGGGCCTCGCCGAGGTCGCGCGGTTGGTCGACGAGCGTGCCGTCGCCGGGACCGAGCCCGATGACTGGCATCGGCAATGGGCGGTGCGGTACCTGCGGGAGCAGATCGCTGAGGTCTCCGGCGACACCGACCGCTATGTACAGGTCCTGGCGGAGCGTCTGGTCAGCGCTGCCCAGTACGGGCGGATCGTCACGGTGTTGGCGCAGGCGCAGCGCCCGGCCGAGGCGATCGGCTGGGCCCGACGCGGACTCGCCGATTACCCGTCGGGTCATCAGGCGGTGGCGCTACGTGACCTGCTCGTCCGGCTGTTGATCGAGACCGGTGAACCGGAGGCGGCGATGGCCGAGCGCCGGACGGCGTTCGGCGTCCAACCGACGATCGACAACTTCCGGTCGCTGCTGGCCACGGTGGCCGAGACCGACCGGGACGCCGCGCACACCGAGGCGGCGTTGACGGTGGTACGCGAGCGTGCCACAGGGCAGGCGGGATATCTGCCCCATTTGATCGACGTGCTGATCCTCGCCGGTCGTGACGACGAGGCCTGGCGCACCGGGCTCGCGCGCTGGGACGAAGTTCCTGCCCGGCAGCGCGTCGAACTGGTGGAGTTGCGGCGGCGGACTCACCCGGCCGAGGTACGCGGGCCCTACCAGGCGCTCATCGACGCCCAACTGCTCGACTCATACGACAAACGCCGCTACGACAAGACAATCACGCTGCTGTCCCGGCTGCGCGAGGCGTACGCGGCCACCGGCGAAAGCACCCGATTCGACGAATACCTGGAGGCGTTGCGCGCGCAACACCGCCGCCGGCCGACGTTCCTGGCCAAGCTCGACGCCGCCCGCTTCCAGTCCGGCCGATAAGGCGCGGCTGCTGGCCGACGGCAACGTCGGTGAGTCGGAGTCCGCCGGGGGGTGTCCCTATGGGTTTCGTCAAGCCGCGATCGGCGTGGCTGGGCGGGGTTGGTAGGGGATCTTGTCGCGGAGCATGGCGAACAGGACGTCGCAGCGGCGTCGGGCGAGGCAGATGAGGGCGGCGTTGTGGCGTTTGCCCTCAGCTCTCTTGCGGTCGTAGTAGGCCCTGCTCACGGGATCGGCGAGGGCAGCGAACGCGGAGAGGAAGAACGCCCGTTTGAGGTTCTTGTTGCCGCCGCGGGGTGGGTGTTCGCCGCGGATGCTGCTGCCGGATCGTCGGGTCACCGGGGCGAGCCCGGCATATGCGGCGAGGTGACCGGGGGTGGGGAAGGCGGTGCCGTCGCCGACTTCGAGCAGGATCCGGGCGGCGGTCCTGACGCCGATGCCGGGCATCGAGGTCAGGACCGGGGCGAGAGGGTGTGCATCGAGCATCCTCTCGACCTCGGCGGCGGTCTGGTCGCGCTGGCGTAGGACGTCGCGGAGGCTGTCGGCGAGTCGGGGCAGGATCGTCTCCGCCGCGACGGTGCCGGGGACGGTGACGGTCTGCTCGTCGAGCGCGGTCATGATCTGGGCGATGAGCCGGTCGCCCATGCGGGGCGCGTGGACGGTGGCGATCGAGAGCAGTTTGCGGCGGCCGGCCTTGCGCAGCCCGACGGGTCCGCCGCAGCGGGACAACAGTTCCAGCACTGCCTTGTGCTGCACTTTCGGGCCGAGGACCCGTTCCAACGCGGGGTGGATCTGCGTCAGCAGGCCCCGAATGCGATTCGACACCCGGGTGGCTTCGCCAGCGAGGTCGTCGTCGAAGCCGACCAGGACCTCCAGCTCTGCCAGAGTCTCGTCGCCGACGTCGACCCGCCGTAACGTATGGGGCAAGGTGCGGGCGGCATCGGCGATGACGTAGGCGTCGCGGGCGTCGGTCTTCGCCGAACCCGGATGTAGATCAGCGATCCGACGCATCGCCAGTCCGGGCAGGTAGGCCACCTGATGCCCGCACGCCCGAGCCACCGCCACCGGTAGGGCGCCGATCGAGGCGGGCTGGTCAACCACCACCAACACCCGACCATGGCGGGCGAGTTTGTCGAACAACTGCCGCAGCCGGGTCTCGGTGTTCGGCAACGCCGCGTCATGCAGCCGCCTGCCGTCGGAGGCCAACCCGACCGCGTGGTGATCACCCTTGCCGACGTCCAAGCCGAGGTAGACGCCGTAACCGTCGTGCATCACACCCGCCTCCACGCATCGTTCCGTGGCCCCGGCCGCAGTCTGGGCGTCGGACTGCCGGCAGCCACGTTACGAAGAGACCTACCCCAACACGGGTGGCCGTGTCCCTATCAGCGGTCCGCCGACGCCACCCGACCCGGCGACAACACCCCCCGGATCATCGAAACGACAGGGGCAGGAAGTCATACCGGGCCGGGCGACCGAGGGTCCCCAGCCGGGGACGATCAAAAAGGTAACGGGCGGCGTCCAGGCCTTGGTGCGCGACCACAACGCCACCTTCCAGCCCTGGGTGGGCATCGTCGACGGGATCTTCACCAGAGATTGCGACTGCGGGATCCCTGAAGACGCCCTGTGGGCACACGCCGACATCCCGTGCCCGTCGGGCGCGGACCCGGCACGCAACCCACACCGCAGCGGCCAGGGCTGGATGCTGACCACCGTCGCCGCGATCCTGGCCAATCCCCGATACACGGGCCGCCAGGTGTGGAACCGGCAACGCACCGACCACGACGACCTCACGCCCGACGGGACCGCCGCGCGGCACCGCGAGGTCCAACGCTGGAACGTCGCCCCGCAGTGGGTCATCTCCCGCCAGATCGCCCACCCGCCGCTGGTCACCGAGGAGCAGTTCGTCGCGGCCCAGGCGATCCACACCGCGCCGACGCCAACCGACGGCGCTCCCCGCCACTACCTCCTGGCCGGCCTCGTGTGCTGCGGCGTCTGCGGCCGGATCATGGACTCCACTGGGTCCACGGCCGACCTGGCTACCGCTGCCGCCACGGCCACACCAGCAGTCACACCAAAGCATCCCACGGCCCGAAGACTCTCTACATCCGGGAAGACCGCCTCCTCGACCGCATCCGCCACGAACGCGGACTTCACCGCCACCGCCCCGCGCTGCGCAGCCCTGACCCGGCGAAGGTCGCCGCCCACCTGCGGACGAACAACATGATCATCGTGTGTGACCAACACGCCTGGACCGTCGAGGCCGAAACTGCGATCTACCCGCTCACCCCCGCGGGGAGCTTCCTCGCCACGACAGCAAGAATCCCCGCCCAACGGGACGGGGATTCCACGAAACACGAAAAGGAATCACACTTCGTGGGGAATAACGTGTCCGACCGATACCCAACGCGGATTGCGCGTTGTCGGCGCCATCCCGATCGGCTGATACTCACCCTACCCGCACCGAAAGAGCTCGGTCGACCTCCACCCGAATCCACACACATCCGGATGTCGGCTCCGCCTAAAAAGGTTGAGCCAGCGTTGACACCGGACGGAGGCGGAGTGAGAGAGGACGCTGGCCGTCAGTGGTCCTCCGGAACAGCGGCACTGCCTGCCCCGCCGGTGCCGTGACCATCCTCTGGCGATCGGCCCGGTTCCACGGGATCGAGGGGCCAGCCCACCCGTATCGAGCAGCGTGTTCGACGCCACTGACCAGCATCCGACCAAAGCGATCGAGGGTATCCGCGAGTCTTGGCCTGCGGATACCCTCGCTCGTCGTGACAGTCCAACTTGAGCCGACGACCCCTTGTTACGGTCCGTAGCGACCACAGCCTTGTCGTTGATTGTCATAGGTAGGTACTGAGCTGCACCGACATGACCGAGCGATAGCCGTCGTTTGTCACTGATTGTCGGCCACTAGCCTGGGTTTTCGGGGGGTAAACGGGGGCCGAAACACAGGGTCCGCTGCGCCGGGACCCCGCCGCCCAGAACCTACCCGCGTTGAGAGGAGCGGGCGATGCTCCCCGCGCCCGTCGCCGTTCTTGGCGTCAAGAAGATCCCACTTCCGTCACGGATGTGGCAGTCTTTTGTTCGCTGGAGCACTCGAAACCGCCATCGGTCTCAGGTATCTCGATGCAGGTTCTCACGCGGGTGGGTGGTCTCCTCGACCGGAAAGGCCGCTGCGCCAAAGGCGAATCCGTTGGCGTGTGGCGCCGCACTCCGACTCATCACGTACTGCAGGGTGTCCGCCCTCGTCTCCGGCGTCATCGCCGAAATGAAGACGGCCTCCGGCGATCCGGAAAACACCTTGTGCACGATGGGCTCCCACACGCGCGCCAGTGTAAGGGCATCGATACGCCCCAGATCCCGCTGGATGCTCCAGCCCGCCGTGAGCTCTGCCACTCGGAACTGACCATCGTCGGAACTCAGAAGATCCCATGCTCTCACCAGGAGGTCGAACGCGGCCACATCATCTCCGGCGTCTCGAACGAGCAGGTCAGCCACGGCATCGTCGCATCGCGCGTCAAGCAGCATGATCAGGCCAGAGGCAAAGTTGTCTTCGGCCCAAGACACGACCTTCGCCAGCACCGGTTGCCTCAGTCGGGGCTCGCGAGCCAGCCCTCGCAGAGCGGCAGCGACCGCAGCGCGATGCTCCGGAAGCTCAGCGCGAGCTATCAAATGGCGCATCCGGGCCAGCGCTACGAATGGATGCTCTCGCCCTAGTCGGCCGCCGCACAGTAATGCAAGCGAAGGGAACGCACCTCGATCACCGCGGTACGCCCATCGCCAGAGCCGCTCCTGAGTCAGTGCTGCGGCCGCCGGGTGGAAGAGGAGGCCTTCGACAGCCTCTTCTACCAGCCCGCGGTATGCCTCCGCTCGCGGGCTCTTCAGTTGCGCGTAGAGCGCCTCCAGCAGATCAATGCTGCGGCACTCGCCCGCTACGCGGGCAATGACGCCGACGACACGACGAGCATGCTTCTTCGTCTTCGGGTCGGTGACGAGCTCCTGGGTCCACTTTAGGACCGGTTCCCGGAGTTCTGGGTGCTCGTTCCATAGCCATTCGAAGATTGCGTAGTCGACGCCGGGCTTGTCCCGGTCGATCCACGTGCAGTCGTCGGCGACGGTCGCCCCGATCTCCCGCAGCCGCCTTGACCAACCCTCCGACTCAAGCGCCTTGAACAGCGGCACTCTCTCGTGCCCCAACGCCGTCGCCAATGCCCGGGACGCGGCGGCGACAGCGGTCGAAGGACATCCGTTGAGCACTGCCGCGGCAATCAACAGCATCCGACGGTCGGCCCAATCGGGCTTCCTGCTGTCGAGTTGTTGGTCGATGTATGGCCGCCACTTGCGAAGCTCACCAATTGTCCGGTCAATGTCGGCCGCCGTCCGTACCAGCCGGAGCCGATCGGCGACCTTCACCGCATAGTCCGGGCTTGTTCGGCCTTCATCCAACTCCGCGACGAACGCCCGGACGGCATCCTGCTCCAGCAGGCCAAGTGCCTCCCGGTGATCGTGGAAAGTCAAGTGCGCGCGGATTACTGAGCTTGCACGGCGCCGCGGGATGGTCGCGGTATGGCCGCCAAGCTTTGGCCGACATCGCTGCCACGCCTTGTCGGTTACAGTGACGACGATCTGTGAATCTAGCTCCCTCAGGTCCCGCGCGTACGCCATGAGCTCGTATGCAAAGGCTTCCGGAATCTCTTCGGTCACGTCGCTGAGGTCGAGCAGGAGCCTCGTGTTAGAACTCAGCGGGAAGTCCCTGGTGCTCGGCGCTCCTTCCCAGTCCGGAAGCAGTTCGTATACATCCACCACGGACGTCGGTACCGGCGAGGTGGCCGACAGCAGCCGGATCGCATCGGTCTCCTTCCCGGTGCCCCGGTGGTTTTCCAGGATCGCGAGGCCGTACTCGTCCAGTGCTGCCTCAGCCTTGATGAACTCATCCATCGGCTTGGCCTGGATGTAGGACGTGAACCTGGCCTTTGTCACCAGCATCTGGTCAACCAGCCGCCATCCCACTCGCCCGCTGCTCATGAGAGTGGTGTGGTAGAGCACCCCCACGGCCATGTTGTTCGACTTGTTGCCGCCAACGGCGGCCACGCTCGGTTCCATCGCTATCAGCGCCTCCAGCCCGGACCGAAGGTGGTGTTTACCGTGCTCCCGTAGGTCTTGCCGACCACGAAGTTGTTGGAGTTATCACCGGCAATGTTGAGGACGGAGATCGAGTCTCCCGGGCCATCCTTGCTTTCGGCCAACTCTTGAGCGATGCCGTCGAGACGTTCAGCCTCGTCCCTCAGTAGATCGGCCGCAGCTTGAGCGTTTTGACGAAGCTCGTCATGTCGTGACTCTGCAACGATCTGCTCCTTGCCAACCCGCTGGTCGAGCCTGGCGTGCAGTTCGTTACGCCGGCTCTCAAGCCGCTCCTCTGCCGACCGCAAGGCCTCACCGAGCGATGCCTGCCGCTTCATAGATGCCGCTGCAATCGGGGTGAAACTGCTAGCAGGTTGTGCAGGAATGCCCTCGCGTTCCGACTCGAGGAGCACGAGGCGATGCTCGAACGTCGCCAGCATGCCCCGGATCTCTCGCAGAGCTGCCGAGCCGTCCGCGTCGCGCGACGATGGTACCAAGTCAGGCGCCCGGGGCGGGACGAACACCTTCGTCTCCTGGGCACCGACGATCGTGTTGTGCAGCCACAGACCGAGGTCAAAGCAATGCCGCACGACCTGTAGGGCGACCTGCACATCCCTCATGTGCCCGTGTACCGCCTGGTTGCCGGCCGTTCTGATCAGATCGCACAGATGCTGGATGTCCTTGTCGATGGCACCTGCTCTCTGCAGGTCAAGGATCCGGTCGTAGAGCCGCTTCGCCTCAGAGCTGACGCCGAAGACAGAGACGGCTTTCTTCGACAACGCCTCCAGAAACCGCCGCGCCTTGAACATCGCGGCATCAGGATCGGTGTAGATGTACGACTCGGCGCTAGCCCCGTCGAACGCCAGCACGGGCTCGTGCTTGACCAGGTACCCGAAGTTCGCAGAAGACTTCACCAGCTCGTCAAGCGCATCGTCCATGGTCTCTCCCCATCCGCTGCCAGAAGCACAACCGCCCATCGTATCGGTCGCCACTGCGGGGAATGGCTGTCGGATTTTGGACAGGGCGAACCGCCGAGGCCCGGCAGTTCACTCATGTGGCACCGTCCTTCGCATGACGAGGCCTTTGACGCCACGGCACCGCTCCCGAGGCCAGGTCTCAAGCCGTGCGGGGGTTGTCGGATGGTCTTCCTGGTCCGCGTTCTTCTCGAACTCTTCCTCCGCATCTGATCACTGTTGGTCAGGGGTAGCTGGAGTATCAGCCCGCTGACCAGCGCCTCTACACGGTTGGACTCGGCGGCGGGCCGTGACGGGCCGGGTTCGTGGCGTTCGAGACGGTCTAGGTCCGGTCGCCGATTGGATGAGTTCGGCTCGCGTGGTGGTCCACATGACGTTCGGTAGCGCTGACGGGCCGTCGGGGTCCTTCGGCAAGGATGCGATGACGCGGCTGGTCAGCAGCATCGCGAGCTCGTCGAGACCTGGCCGGTTTCCGCTGTTCGCGCAGGCAGCGCAGTCGATCAGGCCCCAGGTGATGGGGCTGGCACCGAAGCAGTCGGTACAGCGCCGTAGCGTACCCGCCACATGTGTGGCGAGTGCGTCGGCGAGCGTGTGGGGGCCGTTACCGGAATACCCCCAGGCGAATAGACCGCTGGCACCGGCTTCCTGGTTCCGGAGTAGGATCCGCTCTTCGTCGGGGTATTGGATGACGACCAAGCTGCTGCCCTCGGTATCGGCGACACCGTGGTAGGTCCAGTTCTGGAAGCCGGGATTTCGAGCCGCCTCGGCGAGCACGCTGAGAAGGTGGCGAGTACCCTCGTTGACGGACGGTATTGCCGGTGCCGCGCTGGTCTCGCCCTGCACCCAAATAATGATCGTGTCGACGATGCGCCGCAGGTGAGCATTAATGGACTTCGGCCGTGGGAGGTCGTCACGGCTGTTCCACTCGTCGTCGGTCAAGGGGGCGTCGGGCTCATCCCAATCGTCTTGATCGTCGTCGAGTTCCGCTAGTTGGTCGGCGAGGTAGGCGGCGAGCTTGATGGCTGGCGTGTCGTCCCCGTCCGTTCGTGCCACTACCGCGTCAGCCCAGAGCGTCAGCAGGAGTGCGGTTGGATAGATCGAATCGGAAATCGCAAGATGGGAGCCGAGTTCTTCGAATGCCATGTCATAGAGGTAGGGAGAAAGGCGCCCGGCCAGAGTCCGGTCCGGTTGACGTATGCGATCTCCGGGGAGCCAGCCGGCAGCCCGCAGCTCGGACTGCCACGCTGCGGTGGCCAACACGAACTCGAACCCGAACGCCTGCCACGGAAGCATGCGCAGCATACCCGCAGGGCCGTCCGGGTGTCCGCCCTCTGCCGGAAGCGCACGGCGCAGGTCATCCGACTCACGGATCAGCCCGGCGATGATGAGCGCACCTCGTTCCACGACGGCCGCCGAGCGGTTGTGGTAGGCCGTGCGGTTGATAAGTATGTAAATTGCTTCGGTGTACAAATGGGTGGCGACATCATCGCCAGCAACTGCTGCGGCCGTGGCAAGACTGAGTAGGCGGCGGCCGGTCAGCAGCGCGCGTCGGTCGTAGCCAGCCTCGAACGCCTCGATCGCGAGGTCCCGCAAGGTGGTAGCGATCACCGATGCCGGACTGGGGCGGCGCGCCAGGTGCGCGATGCGCCAGCCGGTGCGGTCCAGCGGCATGTAGGGAGCGGTGTCAACACGGATGAGTCTCGCGGCAACTGTCTCGAGATGGGTTTCGATGGCATCGCATCGTGAGTACCGCTGGCCGGTGAAGAGGCAACGGCCCAGCCGGCCGAGGCGTTCGACGTCCGCGGTGAAACCGCTGGCCTCGTGATATCCGCCGGACCAGCCGGTTGACGAAGGCGTTGGTGAGGTGAGAACAGCGACCAATCGGTCGACGGTAGCTTCCAGCAGTTCGTAGCTGTGAGGTAGGGCATCTCGGCTGAAGGGCTGCTCGCTGATCCGGTCGGGGCTGAGGCCGGTGAGTAGTTCGTTGAGGTCTGCGACGTTCATTGGCTGACGCACAAGGTCATTGACGCGTTCGAACGTGGGTCGATCGCGCTCTGTCTGTGCGGGTGGAATGACCCCGGGCGCAGAAAAGGCGAGCCGGGAGCGCGACACCGGTGCCGTGCGCTGCAGGTCAGCAGATGAGGACGGTAGGTGCACTACCGTGAGCACCCGCTGTTGTGGCGTCACCTCGGCGAGGCGTGCGCTGACAGCGTCCACGACAGCATCGAGTGCTTCTGCGGCTACCTGGTGCCGGCCTGAAGCCCGGTTCTGCACGGCGAGGTCGAACAGGACATCGACGACGGCTTCATTGATCGAGCGAGACCCGCTCATGTGCATGCCAAAGGCGGCGATGGCCGCGATCGCTGCCTGGTGGTCCGGGCTCACTTCGCGGCTGAGATCTGCGCCGACCTCGCGTAACGCCTGAGCGATGTCGTCGATGTCCGCACCGGCACGAGTCTGTGCGGCCAGGGCGATAACCCAGGTCACGGCGGCAAGCCGGTGCTCGCGAACCGGCAGGCGAGGGCTGCCGACCAGGTCGCCGAGTACGGTGACATGCCGAGCTGCTTTTGGACGTCCTCCGGTCCAGCGGCCGCGCGGGTGTAGAACGCTGTCGGACACATGGCTCACGAGCCATTCCGGCGTGGCGTGGCGAGCGCCGTTCCACGTCACCCAGGCGACTATGAGGATCGACATGATGAAGCACGTGAAGGCGATCCGTGTGGTAAGAGGGCTCGGGTTGACGGCCAAGCCCAACGGCAGGCAAACCCCGACTACAGCGGCAAGGACGACCCATGCCGCCATCCGCCGGTCCGCCAGAACTCGAACCGTGCGCCACGAGAACTGCGACAGCGTCTGAATCGCGACCACGAACACAGCAGGCACCACGACCAGCAGTGCCGCCGTGATCGCCGCAACCGCAGCGATCGCGGTCGCCTCATAAGAACCCGCGTCGGTCCCGGTAGATACCGGCATGAACCACACGACGAGCAGCACTGTGCACAGTACTGCCATCGCAGCAGTCGCAGACAATACTCGCCCCCACCAACGGCGACGATCTTGGGTTGATGACGTCACGCCATGATTATCGACTTCCGCTGCCACTGCCTCGAGTTTCACCATCCGCTAGACGACGATCAGCCATGGTGCCTCCCGGGGGTGATGGGCGACTGAGGTTCCCCCGAATCGCCGGAGGGTTGGTTACCTAGCGCCGGTGGGCTCAGGCTAAACGATGGCCATCTCACCTTGTCGGGCCTGGTGGGTGTGCCAGGCGGCTTCGTACTCGTCTGGAGATCGCCAGCCGAGGTCTTTCTGAATGCGGCGGGTGTTGTACCAGCCGTAATGGCAACCGAGGACGCCCGTACCAGCCGATGGCCGTCGAGCCGGAAAACCGAGAGCGGCGCCTCGTTGAGGTTGGGTGCGGCAGGCCGATGGTCGATGGGTGCGAGGTTCAAGGTAGGACAGTCGACCAAGACTCGCAGCCCCGACCGGGAGCCTCGCCATGCTGGGCTGAGGTGGCCCATCGAGGGGTACGTCGCCGCCCTGGTCGTCCTGCTCGCCATCCCGATCGGCGCCTTCGCCACCACCCGCCTGACCGCGTTCGCCGCCGCCGAGAACGCCGGCCGGCTGCCCCTGCTGCACGCCGGACCGGTCACCCGCGCCTACCTGCTGACCGCCGAGGTCGCCACCACCGTCGCCAGAGCCGCCGCACTCGCCACCCTGGCGGCCATCGCCACCTGGATCGGCGCGACGGCTGTCGGTGCCGGTCTGCCGCTCGTCGGCACCGCCAACGTCCTGCCCGTCGCCGCCACCACCCTCGCGGTCGGCCTGGCGCCGCGCGCGGTCGCGACGATCGGCATGATGCCCACTGCAGGCGGATTTCTCCTCAAGTCGACCGACAACAGCACTCACGCACCCCGCCTGGGTCAGCTCGCTGTCACCGTACGCGCACCTCGCCGTAGTGCCGGCCACGACACCGACTGAGCGGCAACCGCCCTCATGAGCACCGTTACCGATGCGATGATCTCAGCCGGCAGCCAGGCCTACGCCGGCGCGACCTTCGGCTTTGAGGGACTGCGTGACGACATGATGCGCCTGCGCGGAACGGGTCGGGCTGAGCATCCACACCATCTGCCACTACGAGGAAGCCGGCCTGATCGTCCCCCTCCGTACGCAGAGAGGGTTACTTCCGCCACCACACCGCACCCGATCTCGACCCGCCACGAACGCGGACTTCACCGCCACCACCCCGCGCTGCACAGCCCTGACCCGGCGAAGGTCGCCGCCCACCTGCGGACGAACAACATGATCGTCGTGTGTGACCAGCACGCCTGGACCGTCGAGGCCGAAACTGCGATCTATCCGCTCACCCCGGCGGGGAGCTTCCTCGCCACGACAGCAAGAATCCCCGCCCAACGGGACGGGGATTCCACGAAACGCGAAGAGACATCACGCTTCGTGGGGAAATAACGTGTCCGAGATCGACACGACCCGATGCCCAACATGCCATGTTGCTGTCTACCACTATGGCGCTTCAATAGCACGCGTGTAAGTCGTACAGGGAGAGTCCACCCGGGCTGCCCATAGCCACCACGCTCAAGCTGCCCGCTCAGTCGGTAGCGGGGCTCGTCAGATGCCTCGTGGTGGCCCAAGAGCTCGGAGTGCCCTCACGAGGTCGGGCGGCACGGTGAAGTGAGTTGCTTGGACCCCGTGGTCGTAGCCTGTCTGTAACGGATACTCCAGTTCATCGGGAAGGCGGCCTTGCTCGATGAGGGCGGCTGTGATGCGGTTTGTGGGACGTGTCAGACCGCGCAGTGTTCGATCCGGTGGGAATTCGGCGATCGCGTATACCTGGTTTCGCTCGAGCCGACCGTGTTGGCGTGCCGCGGTACGGATCAGGGTTGCCCGCATTGGGTAGGAGTTGTCGAGCGCGCGCATCAGCTCCGCAGCTGCTCCTATCGACCAGCCTCGAACGTCGCGTGGCACCCGCTCGGCTTGATTCTCGATCACGATCGGCGGCTCGGGACGTCTGCGGTGCCGAGGTTGTGCGGGGAGGTTACGTCGTAGGAAGGAGGTATCGGCTGCGTCAGTCCCCGCGTCGCCCTGAGCACGCTCGTCGTCTTCCAGGGCGGGCCGGGGAGGTGCTTGCATGGGTTGGTATCGCAACTGGATCAGCCGGTCCTCCAGGAAGAGGCTGATCGTTGGCAGTAAGGTCCGTTTCGCGTCTGCCGCTCGCCGGCTTTCCTGTTCGGGAACGGACAACAGCCAGGTCTCGAGCGCGCCGGGGAGACCGAACGATAGCCGGAAAGCCTCAGGATCTTGTACGGGGGTGATGGTCCAGTCCCCACGAGGCCCTTCGCGACCGAAACGGATATTTACTCGGATGTCAGAGCCGTGTTCGGCGATGAAGGTCTCGAAGTCGTCCATGCTCTCGGGGTGCATGGCCAGAATGAACGGCGCTGCGGGGAAGCCCAGGATGAGTCCTTCGCCGGTGGCCGAATCCTGCAGCTCGGCGGTCGTCCGGGCTGCCCAGGACGCCAGCAGATCCGCTGGTAGTCCGCTGTTCGTGCCGTCGGTGGGCGTCCCAGCCGAGGTCGACTCGGCTCCTGCGTTGCCGAAAGCGGTTCGGAGTGCCGTTCGTACTTGTCGGACCGGAAAGGTGGTGAGGCCCGTAGCAATGGCTGCCGTGAGGATCAGGTTCGCAGCTCTTTCCACAGTGGTGATGAGGGGTTCGAACGCGGGCCCGGACAGGTCGACGAGCGAGATCTGCTGGGCTAGTGCATAGGTTTGGGCTTCCTTCTTGAAACCGGCCGCGGAGAACAGCGCGTAGCGGTACTGGTACCGGCGTAGCGGATGCCGGTAAGACGTCGATAGTTCGGTCGAGTACTGCTGGTTCACGTCATCGATGACGCCGTGGGCGTTGCGCACCTCCGCCAGACCGACCTTCGAGCTGCGGTTCTTCGCTTCGACGAACAGCCGAACAGGCAGTGAGAACGGTGTCGGCATCAGCAGGTCACCCAACACGTCAGCTTGGTGATCGGCGCCCCGGCCGCGAACCAGCAGGCCGTGTCCCGCCTGACGCAAGGCTTGCTCGTCAGCATCCGAGTGCTGCAAGAGGCGGTATCCGTTCGAGCTGAGCAGGAAGGCGATCGCCTCCTCAAGGAGATATCCGGCCAGGGCATCGGCGGAGATCAGCGCCATGGCCTGATCCTCGCATGCGGAGGTCGATGGCCGTGGGGCGCATTGCCACGGAGGCGGGCGAGTGGCGGGGTGGGCTACCGGCCGGTGTCGGCGTCTTCGGCGGCCTTTCGTCGCTCGTGGGCGATCATGGATTGTATGCGCGGGCCGCTTCGTGGCCCGCCGTGGGTGGCCGAGCCCGGCCTGTGGTCGCAGTTCGGCTGAGGCGACGGGCCCCGCGTCGCCGGGCGCAAGACGTATCTGTTCTGCGCGTGGCTGGCATGGTCGCGGTTCCGGGTGGTGATCCCGGTCTTCGATCAGACGATGGGCGCGCTGATCGCCTGCCTGGACGCCACTTTGCGCCGGATCGGGGGCGTGCCGGCGTATCTGCTGGGTGACAACGCCAAGACGGTCACCGTCGAGCACGTCGCCGGCGTCGCCGTGCGGCATCCGACCGTGGTGGCTGCCGGGAGGCATTACGGGGCGACCGTGCACTCGTGTGAGCCGTTCGACCCGGAGTCCAAGGGTGGGGTCGAGGCGACGGTCCGGGTGGCCAAGGTCGATCTGGTGCCCACCGAGGCCAACCTGCGCGGCGCCTAGGCACGTTCGGCGAGCTGGTCGCCGCGTGTGAGAAGTGGTGTGAGCACATCAACGCCCGCGTGCATCGGAAGACCAGCGCGGCGCCGGTCGACCGGCTCGCGGTCGAACGTGCCCATCTGCACGTGCTACCCGGCGAGCCGCACACCGCCGCGCTGGGTGAGGAACGCCTGGTCAACGATGATCAGACGGTCCGAGTCGGGTCGGTGCGCTACTCGACCCCGCCGGGGCACGTCGGCACAAGGGTGTGGCGCCGCACCGTCGGTGAGGAACTGGTCATCGTCGCGGTGACGAATACGGGCACGACCGGTGGCCGGTTCCTCGGCGAAGCGATCAGGGGGCGTCGCCGGCCGAGGATGGGATCCGGCGCCGGCCGCAGCACCCTGCCCGGAGCCGATCTTCGCTACGCGGTCATAGCAGACTTCGCTTAACCGCTTGGAGCCCTGCAGACCGAGTCTTACCCTCTTTAATCGTGGCTCACAGCGAGCAGGAGGAACTTCGTCAGCTGATGGCGTTGCTCAGCGACGTCCCTCAGTGGGTGCGGCGCGTCTCGGAAGCCGAACCGGCCCAGATCGAGCCGAGGTCGGGCAGCTCCCTTCTCGGCGACGACCGCTGGTCGGGCAAGTTTTCCGTGAGCGGTGCCGCTTGGAACCACATCACCGCCGCCGTCGACCATCTCAGCACGCTGCGTGCCGCGACCGTCGGCTGCGGCGAGCACGAGACACTGACGTTCAGTCTCCACATAAGCGGGCAGTTCACGCTGTTGCGAGCGGTGATCGAGAACGCCGCCGCGGTGCTGTGGCTGCTCGCGCCGATCCCCCGGGGGGATCGGGTGCTGCGGCGCCTGCAGCTGGCAGCCAATGACATTCGCAGCAACGAAGCGGTCCGTGCCTTGACGAACTCGCCAGGGCGTAAGACCAAGGAACAGCGGCTGGACGAGCTACGCGCCATCGCCATCGCCCATGGCTTGGACCCCAAGTCCGCGTTGCAAGCTCCGAGCTACGAGAAGATCGTGCGTACGGCGGGTGAGGCTACCGGAGTCGGAGCTGACCTAGCTGTCGTGTTGTGGCGGTCGTGTAGCGGCTTGGCGCACGGTGATGTCTGGGCGTCGTTAGCCGTGCCGGCCCGCGAAGGGCTGGCCATGGCGACTGCCGGCATGGCGAATCTTCATCTGAGCCCGAACGTCGAGGCATTGCTCTGCACAATCGTCGCGGGCAAGATCCTCGTTCGCGAGGCCATGGCTCTGTATGAGCAGCGCCGCGATGTCCCCTGCTTGGTTGCGCCAGTTCGTAGGTCACCGAAGGTGGGGGCCAGCTGAGGCTGTCGAGTCCCGCCGCCACCGGTTTGCGCTCTCAAGGGACTCTGTTGCCCATTCGGAAGAAGTATCGTGACCTGCCGAAACCCTGGGCGAACGGCACACCCGAAGATCATCAACGTGATTACGCTGGCCAGTCAGTGCGGCGTTCGGCGACGATTCGGCGCTTCGTAGCGGAGGTCTCTGCTGGTCGCGGCCTTGCGATGAATGCGCAACAGAGTCTCAGAGGACGTCTGATTCACGTATTCTACGCATGTTGTGGTTCTAGGGGTTCTCGCCAGGTTGGGGTGGTTTCGGTGGTGAGGCGTTTGGTGAGATTGTCGATCATGGCGAGGGTGATCATGCCGGCGGAGTTGTCGGGTCGGGTTTCGTAGTCGCGGACGAGTCGGCGGTGGTGCATGAGCCAGCCGATGGTGGTTCGACGACCCATCGCCGTTTGACCACGCTGAAGCCCTTGATGTGGGGGACTTTGGTGACGATCTCGACGTCGACGCCGAGTGCGGCGCCGTGTTCGGCGACGCGGTTCTTGAAGCCGGCGTCGACCCAGGTCTTGGTCAGGGTGGGGTAGGTGGCGGTGGCCTGGTCGAGCAGGTCCATGCCGATGGTGTTGTCGCTGGCGCTTACGGCGGTGACGATGACGGCGAGGAGCGGGCCGAGGGTGTCGGTGATGATTCCGCGTTTGCGGCCGACGATCTTCTTCCCGGCGTTGGTGCCCTGTGTGAACAGTGGCACGTTGGTGGAGGTCTTCACGCTCTGGCCATCCATGATGGAGGCCGTGGGTTGGGTGGTGCGGCCGTGGTGGTCGCGGACGAGGCCGGTGAGCTGGTAGTTCAGTTCGGGGAAGATGCCTTCCTTGTTCCAGGCGACGAAGTAGCCGTAGACCGTGGCGTGGGGCGGGAAGTCGTGGGGCAGGTAGCGCCAGGCGATGCCGGTGCGGTTGACGTACAGGATGGCGTTGAAGATCCCGCGCAGGTCGTGGGTGGGGGCGCGGCCGCTGACGCCAGCCTCGGTGCGGGCCTGCCGCAAGGCGGTCAGGCGGGGCGCGATCAGTGCCCATCGGCGTCGGACAGGTCGGACGGGTAGGGGCGCCGTTCGGTCATGCAGCAGGCGTACGGTGTCGGGGCACTGGGTCGGCGGGCGTCATGTCCGTCGATGCCGGGTGAAAGTGAATCAGACGCGAATCGCGGGGTGAAATGCTCCGATTCCGGTCAGGGTTAGGTCGGTCGGGATGCGTTCATTCCGGGTCAGGTCGGTCGTCTTGCACTACCGGGGCCGAGACGTCAATCGGCCCCTACTGCCGCGAACGCGAAACAAGCGTCCAGTCAGAGAAGGAGTCTACAACCCGGACCTGGAAGACCTGCCTCACTCCATGCGTCGGCCCGGCGCGCCGTACGCCCACACTGCGCGGCCTCGCTGGTTCCCGCTGACTCTGGTCACTGCCGCAGGTCTCCGGCAGGATGGGTGACGGTAGAGTCGCGTACCTCCGGGTGCTCCTTCCGGCGGGCGGACGGCCCGCCGACAACTGTGACGGGATTCGAAGCGCAGTGACGACGACCACGACCGTGCACGACGTCATCAAGGCGATCCGCGACCGCTCATCGAGCAATCGTGATCGTGGCACCGGTTTCGAGGAGTTGATGCTTCAGTACCTGAGCACCGACCCGCAGTGGACCGAGCAGTTCAGCCGGGTGTGGATGTGGGCCGACTGGCCGGGAACGGCACACGACAAGCGGGATGTCGGCATCGACCTGGTCGCGCAGGACCGGGAGACGGGTGGTTACTGCGCCATCCAGTGCAAGTTCTACGAGCCGCACCACACCGTCGAGAAGGCAGACATCGACTCCTTCTTCACCGCCTCCGGGAAGGGTGGCTTCACCCGCCGCTTGATCATCTCGACGACCGACAAGTGGAACGTTCACGCTGAGGCAGCGCTCGCCGATCAGCAGGTTCCGGTCACGCGGATCGGACTCGACGAGATCGCGCAGAGCCCGGTGCAGTGGCACATGCCTACCCTCGGTGACCGCGTCGAGATTACGCTGCGACAGAAGCACGATATCCGCCCCCATCAGCGTGAAGCGATTGACGATGTCTTCGCCCGCTTCGCCAAACACAGCCGTGGAAAGCTGATCATGGCGTGCGGCACCGGCAAGACGTTCACTAGCCTGAAGATCGCCGAACGGCTGCAGCGCGAGCGGGCGGTCGCTGGAGAGGCGGAGCACACCTCCGTGCTCTTCCTGGTGCCCTCCATCGCCTTGTTGTCGCAGAGCCTGCGGGAATGGTCGTACGAGTCCGAGGTGCCGCTGCGGGCGTTCGCGGTGTGCTCGGACACGAAGGTCGGCAAGCAGCGGGCCGCCACGGGCGACGACAACGACATGGCCACCTACGACCTGGCCCTGCCTGCCACCACCGACCCCGATCGCCTGATCGAACAAATGGCCAGCGTTGAGGCTGAGCCAGGGCTGACCGTGGTCTTCTCCACCTACCAGTCCATCGGCACCGTGGCGGCGGCCCAGCGCAGGGGCCTGTCCCGCTTTGACCTGATCCTGTGCGACGAGGCCCATCGCACAACCGGTGTCACGCTGGCCGGCCACGACGAGTCGTCGTTCGTCCGGGTCCACGACGACACCTACCTCGGCGGCGACCGCCGCCTCTACATGACCGCAACCCCGCGGATCTACAACGAGGACACCAAGTCCGAGGCGCGCAACGCCGACGCGCTGCTGGCCTCGATGGACGACGAGACGACGTACGGCCCTGAGTTCCACCGGTTAGGCTTTGGAAAAGCCGTCGGGCGGGGTCTACTCACCGATTACAAGGTCCTCATCCTCACCGTTGACGAAGGTAGAGTGGCCAAGACGCTACAGCAGGGTCTTGCCGGTGGGGACTCCGAACTGCGGCTCGATGATGCCGCGAAGATCATCGGCTGCTGGAACGCGATGGCTAAGCGCACCGGCACGTTCGCCGATGGCTCCGGGTTCGCCGAGGGTGAGGCGCCCATGAAACGGGCTGTCGCGTTCGCCCGTTCGATCGTCGACTCCACGGCGATCGCGAAGCGTTTCGCTGAGGTCGTCGACGCCTACGACGATGCCGACGACGAGGTGCTGCGCTGCGAGGTCGAGCACGTCGACGGCACCTTCAATACGTTGCGGCGAAACAGGCTGCTGGACTGGCTGAAGCAGGACCCGGGCCCGGCCAACGCCCGCATTCTGTCCAACGCCCGCTGCCTCTCGGAGGGCGTGGACGTGCCGAGCTTGGACGCCGTCCTCTTCCTCCACCCTCGCAACTCGGTCGTGGACGTGGTTCAGTCCGTCGGCCGGGTGATGCGACGCGCCGATAACAAGAGCTACGGCTACATCATCCTGCCCGTTGCCATCCCCGCCGGCATGGCGCCGGAGAAGGCGCTCGCCGACAACCAGCGCTTCAAGACGGTGTGGCAGGTTCTCCAAGCGCTGCGCGCCCACGATGACCGCTTCAACGCCACCGTCAACCAGATCGAGCTGAACAAGAACAAGCCCGACAACAAGATCGGCATCGGCAGCATCGGCCCAGATGACGAGTCGTTCGGCGACCGCGACGGATCGAGCACAGCTGCCAGCGGCGAAGCCGCGAAGGCGAAGGAAGCCCAGAGCGCCAAGCACATCCAGGACGCGCTTTTCTCCGTCACCGACTGGCGAGAGGCCATCTACGCCCGCATCGTCGACAAGGTCGGCCAACGGCAGTACTGGGAGGACTGGGCCCGCGACATCGCCCAGATTGCCGAACGCCACGTCACCCGCATCAAGGCCGCCCTGACGCTGCCCGAGAAGCGAAGCGCCTTCGAGGAGTTTCTCAGCGAGCTACGCCTTAACATCAACCCAGGCGTCAACGACAGCGACGCCATCGACATGCTGGCCCAGCACATCGTCACCAAGCCGGTCTTCGACGCGCTGTTCAAGGACTACGGCTTCGCCGAGCACAACCCGGTCTCCAAGGCCATGCAGCGCATGCTCGATATCCTCGACGATCAAGGGCTTGACGCCGAGAGCAAGAAGCTCGAGGAGTTCTACCAGTCGGTGCGAGTGCGCGCCGAGGGCATCGACAACCACGAGGGCCGCCAGCGCGTCATCGTCGAGCTGTACGACAAGTTCTTCAAGACCGCCCTGCCAAAGACCGCCGACGCCCTCGGTATCGTCTACACCCCCGTCGAGGTCGTCGACTTCATCATCCGCTCGACCGAGCAGGCGCTGAACAAGCATTTCAGTCGCTCCCTGTCGGACGAAGGCGTCCAGATCATCGACCCCTTCGTCGGCACCGGCACCTTCCCGGTCCGCCTCCTCCAATCCGGCTACATTAAGCCAGAAGACCTGCTCCGCAAGTACACGGCTGAAATGCATGCCAACGAGATCGTGCTGCTCGCGTATTACATCGCGGCCGTCAACATCGAGGCCGCGTTCCACGACCTGGTCGGCGGCGAATACCGGCCCTTCGAAGGAATCGTGCTGACGGACACCTTCCAGCTCGCCGAGGGCACGGCCAAGCTGGAAGGGATGGATGTCCTCGAAGGCAACAGCGAACGCGCCAAGAAGCAACAGAAGCAAAACATCACCGTCGTCATCGGCAACCCGCCCTACTCTGTGGGTCAAGATAGCGTCAACGACAACAACCAGAATTTGAAGTACAAGGCCCTCGATGAACGGATAGAAACGACCTACGGGACCCGAACGAATGCAACTTCGCGCCGCACACTGTACGACTCGTATATTCGGGCCATTCGTTGGGCTTCTGACCGCATCGAAGACGAAGGTATTGTCGCATACATCTCCAACGGCGGCTACATAGATGGAAACACCTACGACGGCCTACGCCAGTCCCTGATCGATGAATTCGACGCAATCTACTGCTACAACCTGCGAGGAAACCAGCGCACAAGTGGCGAGCAGTCCCGCAAAGAAGGCGGCAAGATTTTTGGATCAGGCAGCCGGAATACAGTCGCCATTTTGATTTTGATCAAAGACGGCAAGACTTCCGGGGGGAATTCGCAAGGCACACTCTACTACCGCGACATCGGCGAATATCTCACTCGTGAAGAAAAGTTGCGCACTATCGGTAGGCAAGATCTCGGAACTGTCGAGTGGCACGAGATCATCCCTAACGCGGAAGGCGATTGGATTAACCAGCGCGACGACACTTTCGCAAACTATCAGGCCTTGGGGGACAGAAATAGCACTGAGGGACCTGAGCCGATCTTCGCCACATACTCGCTCGGGCTGGGAACAAATCGGGATGCGTGGGTCTACAACTACTCTGAACAGAAATTGAGCACGAACGTGGCCTCGACGATCGACTTCTACAACAGCGAGGTGGACCGGTTCGAAGAGAGTTGCAAGAGCAGGGGCATTACTCGACCACAGACATCGGACGCGGAGACGTTCATCGACCGAAACCCGACCAAGATCAGCTGGTCGTCAAGCCTCATCCCTAAGGTTGCACGACGCAAGAATATCGCACTCGACCTAAGTCGCGTAGTCCCCAGTTACTATCGCGTCTTCTGTCGCCAGAATCTCTATTTCGATCGAGATCTAAACCATCGCCAAGGCAAGCTACCCCAAATGTTTCCGAGCCCCAGGCAGGAGAACTTCGGGTTCTATGTGAACGGATTCCACGCCACCGCGGAGTTCGCCCTCCTGGCAGTGAATCTCATCCCATGCCTCGATCTGTTCGGAAAGGGCGGGTACTTCTTTCCGCGTTACACTTACGGCGAACTCGACTCCGGAGACGGGCTTTTCGCCGCTGCGGGCCTAGCGGTCGACTACCAGCGTCTTGACAACATAACTGACGCCACCCTCCTGGATTATCACCGCCGCTACAGCGACCCGACTATCACCAAAGATGACATCTTCTACTACACGTATGGATTGCTACACTCGCCGCAGTATCGAGAGAAGTTCGCCGCAGACCTAAAGAAGGCCCTGCCGCGCATACCGAAGGTCGTTAGATTCCGCGGCTTTGCCGAGGCTGGCCGGAAGCTTGCCAACCTGCACATCGGCTATGAGCAGGTAGAGCCGCACCAGGGCATTGTCGAGACGGTCGCGGGAGACGCAACTACCACTCCACTCGACGAACTGTATCGAGTCGGCAAGATGAAGTTTGCCAGGGCCAAAGGTGTAGTGGATCGGTCGACGATCCTTTACAACCACCGTGTGACCCTCAGCAACATCCCCGAGGAGGCGTACCGCTACCAACTCGGCGCCCGTTCGGCAGTTGAGTGGATCATCGATCGGTACCAGGTCAAGACCGACAAGGACTCTGGGATCATCAACGACCCGAACGACTGGTCTGACGATGCGCGTTATGTGGTGGACCTAATCAAGAGAATCGTGACCGTCAGCCTGGAAACCATGAAGATAGTAGACGCTTTGCCCGATCTGGATTTCTTGGATTAGCGGCGCCAAAGGGGGCACATCATCAATAGGGCATTCCGACGGGGCCAACAGCCGTCTGGGACGCGCCCCAGCCCGGCGGCGAGCTGGTCGTCGAGTGCTCGAGCGCACGGGTCGGTCTTGGCGAACGGAGCCGATGTCGTGCTCGAACGATGCGACGCAGGTTCCGTCTCCCACACCGGCGCGGCGCGTCCAAGTCGGCCAGCGCGGAGGCGCGTAGCTCGGCATCTGCCTCACGCTCTGCCCAGCCCCCCTGCCGGCGCAGCCGCTGCTGGTGCCGCGAGCGCCTGCACCGCCATATCTGCTGCGGTGGTGAGGTGGCGTACCACTTCTTCAGGTAGTTCACCGAGCCCGAGGCCCGCCGTGGTGGCGATGCGGCGCAGGGCCGCGTGCTGGTCGGCGGTGATGCCTTGCGGGGGTTCGCGGAAGCCGAGGATGTCGCGGGCGGCGTAACCGTCGGCGGTGTCGATGCCCTGTCGCGCGGTGTGGTGCAGAAGTCGGGTCGCCAGTTCGGGCTGGGTCGCGTTGGCCAGGATGGCTCCCGCGAGTCCAAGCCGCGCGCGGTAGGACGCATAGTTCGGTGCCGTGATGGGAAGGGCGAGCTGCTCCGTCAGCACGGTGAGGTGCTGGGGCTTGGCGGGGCGGGCCGGCGTTGCACACATGAGGCTGAGGCAGGCGGCGACCTGTTGCTCCCACGGTTGGGTGAGCGCGCTTTCCGTAAGGACCCTACGGCCGTACTCAGGGTCGCCCTGAAGGCACGCTGCGATGATGACGGCCTGCCGGCCCTCCATCAGGTGAGCACCGATGCCGTTGTGACTTCGTGCGTGCTCGGCTGCCTCGTCCCATCGTCCGTCCAAGGCCAGCACGCGCGTGCCTTCGCCGATGAGTTGAAGCCAGACCCACTGGCGGAGCATGCGTCGTTCGGCGCGATCACCGACGAGGTTGGCGGTGGGCAGGGTGCGGTCGCCGACAACCAGGGCGATGTTGCTGGTGACCGCTTCGAGCATGGCCTCCATGAGTCGCAGCGCCGGCGCGCCTTGTTCTGCGCGGATCTGCAGGCGGGCCAGGTTGAGGACGGGTTCGAGCATGTAACGGGCTTCCAGGACGGTGAGAGGACGCGCTAGTCGAAGGTAGGCGTCGATGTGCTGCCAGCAGATCCGTCGGGCGAGGTCCGGCAGTCCGGCGTCGCTGGCGATGAGGGCGGCCTTGTTGAGTGCGTGCGCCGCGTCGGCCATGCCGTGAGCGGGTTTCCGTAGCGCGGCGTTCGCCGCGTCCGTGATCTCCTTCATGCGTAGGGGCAGGGCTGGGCAGTCGGGGCGTGGGCGGCCGAGGAGCGGGAAGCGGCGCGCTGCGGCGGCGACGGTGTCGTGGTGCACGATCAGCTCCCGGGCAGGATGGCGGTGGTCGCCGCACGGGCGAGGATGCCCTGCGCATGGGCGGGCAGGGCGAGCCGGTTCCAGTGGAAGATCACAATCTGGGCGAGGACCGCCCGGATGCCCCGGCCGAGGCGTCCGCTGGCGGCAGCCAGGCCGAGTTTGCGGCCAGCGTCCGCGAATGCTGTTTCCCAGTCGCAGGCGTCGGTGAGCGGTCCGTCGGGGGCGAACAGTGCCGTGCGGGCCTCGTCCGGAAGCGCGAGCAGGGGTCGCATCCGCGCGGCAAGGTCCGCGACGCGTGACGACTCGGTGGCCGCAGGTGCGGGACGCATCTGGGCTACCCGGTCGAAGACGTCTGCGGCTTCGAACCAGTCCAGGCCGGCGTGGTGCTGGAGCGTCCGCAGCAGCAGTAGCGACAGTTCGCGACGGCCGATCGGTGGCGGGTCGTGCCCGGCGTAGGCGAGGACGCCGCGGCTGTCAGCGCAGAACAGTTCGTGCACGATCGCAGTGGCGGACAGCCCGCCGAACGCGGCCGTCTCGGGCTCGTAGATGCCCGGTTCCCAGCCCGCGATCACTCCTACAGCGGCGAGGTCGTCGAGGAGCGCACCGGCTGCGTCGTGGTCGGCCGTGCGGATCCTGATCCGCCAGCTCGGGTGTTTGCGTAGGAACCACCAGGATACTCGGTTATCACCGAGCCGGTCGAGCGGTGGGCCGATCCGTGTGCGGAAGACGGCCTCGGCGGTGGCCCAGTCGATCGGCCGGATGCGCGCCTGGAACCAGGCGTTGTCGTGGCGGATCTCCAGGGCGGCGATACCCCCGGCCCGGTACGTCTGGACGGCGGTGTCGAGTTCGTCCGGGGCGATACCGGCGGCTGCGGCTGTCGTCTCCAGCGCGGCCCCGGCGAGGACGGCTTCGACGAGGGCGACGACCGCGGCGGGCGCTCCGTTGGTCAGACGATAAGCAGACATTCGTCCCACCTGGTCCGGGGTGGCGCGGCGGTGCGGGCGGTCTCCATCGCGAGGAGGTGGCCGGTGCGACCGGTCAGGAAGCCGTCGTCCGGGTCGGGTTCGTGGCGGGTGAGGCGTTCGGTGAGGGCGGGCAGCCGCGCCGCGATGCCCGGGGTCTTCGCGTCGGCGGCGGCCCGGAGCACGGTGTGGTGGAGGCCGGCCAGACCGTGGCAGACCCCGGGTTCGGTGAGCCGGTCGAGTTGCTGGTCGTTCAGGCAGGCCGCGAGTACGGCCTCGGCGTCGGCCTGCCGGGCGGCATGGTTCGTGGCGATGGCAGCGAGTTGGAGGGCACGGGCGATTCCGGGCGCGCCGTAGCACCACGAGGGCCTGCCCGGCCCCACCTGGGTGGGACGGCCGGTACGGAGTTGGTCGCGGGTGAGCCACTGGGGCCACCACGATCCCTGGGTGACGTCGTCCTGCCGCCAGCGGTCGAACCAGGAGCACAGGCGCTCGATCGCCTCCGTCTGGCCGCGAACCCGGTGGCCCGCCCTGTCGGCGAGGGCGAGCAGGGAGAGCAGGCCGGCTGCGCCGTGGGCCATCCCGAAGTTGGCGTGGCCTCCGGGGGTGGGCAGGGTCGGGTCGGGGTCGTGGTCGACCCACCAGCCGGGTAGTCGCTGTCCGTCATGGGTGCAGGGTCGGGTCAGTCGCGTGATGTACGTCAGAAGGTCACCGAGTTCGTCGGCGTCGGGCAGGTGGCGGAGCAGCAGGGCTCCGGTGCCGACGAGGCCGTAGAAGATGTCGTACTCGGCGAACATGCCGGGCTGGCCACGTCGGAGGCGGTCGTCCGCTGCGGTCAGCCGCTGGCGGACGAGCCGCCGCACGTAGCGGGTGAGGCTCTGACGCGCGGCGGCGTAACGGTCGCGGCCGTCGGCGGTCGCCGCGTTGAGCAGGAAGAGGACGGCGGGTGCGCCGTGGTACAGGCCGGTGTGCCTTCCGGCGTCGATGGGGCTGCTCGTGGCTCGGGTGACGAGGTGGTGTGCGGTGGTCCAGTCCCCCGCACCGTTCAGGGCACGTTCGATGGCCAGGAGCGCGGGGCCGACGGCGCCGGTCGCGAGGGACTGTCGGCCCGCTCCGTTCGCGTCGATGCCGGTGGGCCCGGCGGTGGCCGTCATCGCGGACCTGCCTGTGCCAGGCAGCGCATCGCCGCTGCTCGCGCGGCGTGATTGGTCCTGCGCTCGAAGTCGGGATCGACGCCGACCGCGCGCATGTGGTGCTCGTGCAGCAGGGTCCGCAGCACGCTCCCGGGGTCGCGCTGTGGCAGCAGGCAGTCGTGGTATGCGCGCACCGCGAGATCGCGGATCTGCCAGGTGTCCGCGACGGCGTCCCCGCCGGGCAGGGCTCGCAGGCTCTGATGGTCGCCGGCGGGGTCGGCCAGGCGACGGGCCAGGTCGGTGAGCGTGCGCTCGGCTGGTTCGGTGGCTTCGCGGAGGCAGGCCAGCAGCGCCCGATAGCCCGGGTGGGGGCGCGAGGCGAAGGCTGCGGCGAGTCGCGCCATCGATGCAGCGGCGAGCGCCTGCGCCGGGATGCCGGCCAGGTCGGCGGTACGAAGTTGCGCGATGGCGGCGGCGGTGTCGGCGGCGAAGACCTTCTCGGCGGCGAGGAGGGCGGGGCCGTGGCCGTAGCGGGCGGGATGCTGGTGATAAGCGGCGAGGACGAGTTCGGCGGGCAGACTCTGAGCCGCCAACCCGTTGGCGAACTCCGCCAGGATGGCGGCGGCGGGTCCGTACGCGCCTGGTTCGCTGAACCGGAGGAACAGGGACAGGTGCTGGTCGGCCTCGACGCGGATGGTGTCGCGGTGCCGCCTGAACCACCAGCGCCGCAGACCGAGGCCGATGAGGTTGTCGACCAGCTTCGGCAGGTGCGCGGTGAGCAACTGGTCGGTGCGGGCCGGGTTGCCAACCAGCCGGGCGTGGACGATGGTGGACGCTCCGGGCCGGAAGGTGTCGCCGGGTCGGGCGGTGACCGGCGGCGTGCGCTTCGGGACCGTGGTCAGGGTCATCGAGGTGAGGAACTCCGCAGGTCGGCCTGCGGTCCATTCGTAACCGTCGGGCGGGGCATCTTCTCGTAGCTCGAGCCGACCGGCACGGATCAGCCGGGCTCGCAGGAGGGCACGGTCGAGCGGTCGGCTGAGGTCGAGGGGCAGGCGAAGCTCGCCGTGGCAGGCCACCACCCGGTCCGGTACGCGCCACTGCTGCCGCCAGGCGGCGAGGGACGTTTCCCACCGGCCCGCAGCCGGCTCGTCGCCTCGCGGGTCGACGGAGGCGAGATCGGCTCCGGCGAGCAGCCAGCGCGCCGGGCTCAGGATGATGCGGCCGTACCGGATACGGGGAAGGTAGGGCAGGTTGCGCGCGGCTGCGCCGTGGTCGAGCGGACCGAAGACGACGCTGCGGGCGTCGGCGACCTCGGCGAGGAACCGCGCCAGGGGCGGGGTCTGCACGGTGGTGTCCAGGGCATGCGGGATGTGCGGGACGACGCGCCGACCGGTCGGCCAGTGGACGAGGTACATCTGTTCGGCGTCGGCGGTGACGGCGAGGTCGTCCACGGTGACCGTCGGGCCGTCGGGATGCTCGGACAGGGACAGCACGTCGGGCAGGAGTGTGCCGACGCGGGTGACGTTCTGGTTGTGCGTGCGGCGGGGTGGGAACGACAGTTGGACCGGGAACGCCGGGTCCGCGTCAGAGGCATGGTGGGCGTAGGACGCGGCGATCTGCGCCTGTTCGGCAGGGTCGAGAAGGTAGGCGAACCGCCCGACCATGCTGGTCGGCGTTCTGGGGGCGGCCGTGATCCGCAACTCGTAGTCTCCACGGTCCACCTTCTCGGCGCTGGCCGCGTACACGGCGAAGCCCAGTTCGAGCCGGCAGGGCGGGACTGCGGTGGCGTGGTTACCTACGGTGAGTGCGTCGACGTCGGCATCGGTGAGGCGGATCTCGTCGATGCCGTCGAGGGTCGCCTTCTGGATGAGCGCGGCCAGGCGTACATCACGCTCGGTCAGCATCCGCCAGGCCGGACGTGCTCGGGGTGCGCCGAGAAAGCCGGCGGGATAGCCGAGGCCGGAATCTGCGACCAGGTCGCGGACCGGCACCAGAGCTCCGGGGCCGTACCGGTCACGGAACCGGGCGTGGTAGTCCAGCCAGGCGACGGATCCGAACGGCTGAGTGGTCAGGCGGAGCAGCAGTTCGGCGGCGAGCGCCACCTCGTCGAGCACCCGGGACGGAATGCTGATCTTGGCGTCGAGCCGCAGGTCGACGGCGAGCTGGTGCTCGGCGTCGGGTGCCAGCGTCGCCATGGCCCTGATCGCTGCGGCCCGGGTCCGCGCCGCCTCGCGGGGATCTGCCAGCGCATTGTGTCGCGCGATCAGCTCACCGGCCGCCTTGAGCCAGTCGAGGATCGGTGCCACCGCGCTCAGCTCGGCGGCCCCTGCGGCATCCAGCACGTCGATGACATGGGCCAGGCCGTCCGCGGCGGTCATGGGCGGGCGGAGGCTGGTGATGAGGAAGCCGCCGCCCACGAGGCCGTGCAGCATCGCCCCGATCGTTGCGGGAGCCGCGTGGGGCATCTCGTGCGCGATCCGCGCGGCGAGCTGAGGAAAGTGGATCGGCCGCGCCGCGTGGGCAAGGGCCAGCCGTACGGCCCGGTTGTTCGTGGTGGAGGTTTCGCGGGGTGGTCCAGGCGAGCGCTGGCCCGGCAGCGGCCGGGCGGCGACGATGACGCGGCCGTCGCGCACGAACCTTGCGCTGTCGGCGACCACGGTCAGCCGTCGTTGGAGATCGGGGTCGGACTCGAGGCTGTCGACGACGTGCGTCAGCCATTCACCGTCGACCCGTGCCGCAGCGCGGTGCCTGTCCCCGATCGTTGCCGCCGCCGGGCCGACGGTCGCTGTGGTGACGGCGGCGAACAGTCCGAACGGCGTCGTTCGGCGTTGCCATCGCAGCAGATAGGAGGCGGTGGCGAGGACCGCGCGGCGGACGGCGGCGGCTGTCGCCTCGGCGGCCCTGGGGGTGAGGAGTTGGCTGACGCGTGCGGCGAGGCCGGGGCTGGCCATCGAGATGGCGTCCCGGACGTCAGGGCGTGTCCACCGGTTGGCCAGCCAGGCGAGGCCCTCACGCGCGGGCGCTGCCGGGCCGATGAGGGCGGCTGACGGTCCGGGGCCGAGGTCGCCGGGATCGGTGCTGGCCCGGACCAGTACCGGGCCGGTTGGCTGGTACCTGGCGTGCTCGGGCGGCATGGGGTGCCTCCTGGCGGGCGGGGGGTGGGGAGAGGGGCGCCGGAGCCCGCAAAGCGCGGGCTCCGGCGGTAGGTGGGCGCGGTCAGGCCGGGTCGTACGACGAGGTGTTGCACGCGCTGGTGCTGCAGGTGCTTCCGCAGCCGTCGCTGGTGCTGCACGCCATGACGACCAGCGGCGTCGTGGCCTCGATGACCCGCAGGTCGAGCGCGAAGTCGTCGTCGGTGACGACGTCGGCGTCGGCCGTGGGGGCGTCGAGGACCGCAGTCGGCGGGGCCATCGACATCACTCTCCTCAGCTGGAAGGGTTGGGTGGTGCCACCTGGTCTAGGGCCAGGAGATCGTGACGACGCCGTGCGTCTTGTCCATGACGGGGGCGTCGGCGGAGATGAGCGAGGGGTCGCTGCCGACGGGCCAGTAGTGGAAGGTCGGTTCGGTGTGGCGTCCGTCGCGATCCCAGGCCTGGATCTGTTCGACCATGGAGGCAGCGGCTCGCTGTCCGTCCGGGCCGTAGGCGCGGGCGCCGAACTCCGCCCCCTCGCCCTCGGCAGCCGGGCGCACGGCCAGGTAGGCGAAGCCCGCCCCGGAGACGACGCCGAAGGGGAACCAGCGGCGCTCAGCGGCCAGGTCGGTTCCCTCGTCCGGGGCGATCCGGCAGAAGCCGGGGAGGAACCACGCGAACCACAGGTGCAGGTCGGCGAACGAGACGCCGTTGTCGATCGTCACGCCCGACCAGCGCTCGACGCGCTCCGTCGCCAGGACGCCGTCGAGCCGGCTGATCTCACGGGGGGCACCGGAGTCGAACGAGAGCCGGACGTTACGCCCGTTGCCGTCGGGCAGGAGGAACACCCGGTCGGGGTGCCGACCGTCGCCCTGCATCGGCACGAAACCGGCGACCTCCGCCGACGTACTGGAGAGGCGCTCGGACGCCCGGCGGAACCCGATCGTCCTCGTGACACCGTTCATGATCAGCGGCAGGACGAGCACGCCCGGATTCCGCAGTTGGTCGAGCAGGGCCGGGGGGATGTCCCAGGCGCCCACCGTGACGATGACGGCGTCGAAGGGACCCTCGGCCGGCACACCGTGCTCGGCGTCGGCGACCAGGACCCGGACCCGGTCGCCGTAGCCGTTCTGTTCCAGCAGCGTCGTCGCGCGGGCGGTGACCTCCGGGTCGATGTCGACGCTGACGACCCGTCCCTGTGGACCGACGATCTCGGCGAGGTACGCGGCGTTCAGGCCACCCGAGCCGACCTCCAGCACCGTCATGCCGGACCGCACCTCGGCCTGTTCGAGCATCCGCGCCTGGATGTAGGCGGCGGACACCGAGGAGATCGCCACGCCGTGCTCGTCGCGTTTGGTGACCACCGAGTTGTCGACCCCGTAGGCAACGGTGAGATCGGTGCCGTCGGGCATGAACCGCTCACGTGGCACCCGGCGGAACGCCGCCTCCACCGCTGCGGTGGCGATCTTGCCTCGGCCGCGCAGCTCGTCCACCAGCACGGCGCGCAGGTCGGCCGCCCGGTCGGCACCGTCATGCGTGTCAGCCACGTGGATCACTCGGTACTTCCTTCTTCTCGGGTGCCGGGCACCTTCCGTCGTGGTGCACCAGCGTCGCGGACCGGACCGCCGGCTGCACCGGGCCGGAGAACCCGGGTGCGTCGTCGGTCGCTCCTCACACTCTGGCCCGGACGAGCGGCCGGGTGAACGCACGCCATGCGGACGAACCACGTGTCCGCATACCCGGATGCGGGCACGGCGGCGCGACGCGGGACCGCCATGCGCGTGAGCCCGGCGAGCCACGCGCGGCCGAACCCACGTCTGGCGCATGCTGGTGTGCGGCGGCGAACGACGGTGCCGGCGGGCGTACGGGTCTACGCTGCTCGATACCGTTCGGTGGAATCCTGAGGAGGGCGGCGTCATGGCCCAGGCCCCGAGGACGCTCCAGCCGTCCGCGTCGGAGCGTCACTTCTTCGGTGCCGAGCTGCGGCGCCTACGGGAACAGGCGAATCTCTCCCAGGCGCGGCTGGGAGCGAAGATCCGCTTTAGCGCCGATCTGGTCCGGCGGGTGGAGACAGCGGACCGGTTCCCGTCCCGCCAGTTCGTCGAGGCCTGCGACACGGCACTGGCCGCAGGCGGAGCTCTACTGCGGCTACTGCCGTTACTCGAGACGAAACAGGGCCTCGAACGAAACATGAGGCCTGCCTCCTCACCTGCCGGTCCGGTCAGTCCGGTGATCCCGCCGCAGGCGGCTCCGCCCGGGTCCACCGAGCCCGGTGACCTGGTCAGGCGGGTTCCCTTCCAACCGGGCGTACTTGACCGGGCCGCACTGGACTGGCTGAACGCCGACCGTGGCCCCAGCTGCCCCACGCCGGGTCGACCGGTCGCCGCAAGCCGCGTCTCGGAGGACGAGCTCGCATCGGCGGAGACCGCGCTCACCGTTTTCCGGCAGTTGGATCACACCCACGGTGCCGGCCGGGTCCACGCGCAGGTGCAGCGGTACATCGAAAATGAGCTCAACCGGCTACTCGCGGCCACACCCGCGTCCGAGTCGATCGGTAGACGCCTGCACACGCTCGCGGCGGGTTTCTTCGAGCTCTGCGGCTACCAGGCTGTGGACACGGGCGCGCACGGACTGGCCCAGCGTCGTTACCTGCGCGCCCTACGGCTGTCGCAGGCAGCCGACGACCGGAGCTACGGCGGGTATCTGCTCGCCGTCAACATCGGCCACCTGGCGCTCCACTGCAATCATCCCGAGGCCGGGCTTCGGATGGCCGTCACCGCGCTGACGGGGTGCGAGGAACAGGCGACCCCGGCGCTACGCGCCGCACTGCATGCCGTGGTGGCCCGCGCGCACGCCCGCCTCGGGCATGAAGCCGACTCGGTAGCCCATCTCTCCGTCGCGGAGAAGCAGCTCGCCCGTAGCCAGCCGGAGGACGAACCGGAGTGGATCCGTTACTTCACCCCGGCCTACCTCGCCGACGAGCTGGCCCACTGCTTTCACGACCTCGGCCGGCCGCAGCAGACACAGCGGCATCTGGGCGACGCGCTCACCTCGCTGAGTCCCTCGCACGTCCGCCGGCTCGCCATCGACACCGCGCTTCTGGCCTCGTCCCTGGCCGCCGCCGGGCGTATCGACGAAGCGTGTGCGACCGGGCGGGAGGCCGTCGATCACGCGGCCAGGACGGCCTCGCACCGGTGCGTGCAGCGCATCGTCGATGTCCAGGTCGATCTCGATCCCTACCGCGGCGAGCCGGAGGTCCGCGAGTTCGGCGACTACGTGCGGCATCAGCTGCCAGCGGCAGCGGTGTAGCGCCCCGGATCCCCGCCGGCCTCGCCCATCGATGACCGGTAGTGGGCCAGCTCAGCCTCCAGTGCCGCCGCAGCATGTCCGGAGGTGGCCACGTAGTGACCGACGCCGTCGAGCAACAGCAGCTCGTGTGGCAGGCCGCGGCGGGTCAACTGCGCGGCGAGGTCCCGCGCGTCGTCGACGGTGGCAACGGCGTCGACGGTGCCGTGGACGAGTAGCACCGGCCGGCGGATCGCGTCGGCGTGGACCCGGCCCGCGCCGCCCCGCAGGCGCAGGGCATGGGCGCGCTGGAATCTGGGCACGGTGGTCGCCCACCGGTCGGGATCCACGATCGCCGAGATGGCCGTGGCGGCGGCGAACGGCCCGTCCTGCGTCGCCGCGTGGAGGGCCGTGTACCCGCCGGCGCTCGCACCGCGGATGAAGACCCCACCCGGCACCGCTCGACCCGTTACCAGCAGGTGCTCGGCCACTGCCCGGCAGTCGTCGACGTCATCGACACCCCACCGGCCGTACAGCGACTCGCGGAACGCCCGCCCGTAGCCGGTGCTGCCGAGATAGTCGACGTCCACGACGGCGAACCCACGGCTGGTGAAGAACTGCGCCTGCCAGTCGAGGCGCAGCAGGCAGGAGGCGGTCGGGCCGGGGTGCGCACGGACGATCACGGGCGCCCGCCACCCAGGCCCCGCGCCTGTCGGCGGATACACCAGGGCCAGGACCTCGCGGTCGTCCGCGACCCGCACCCGCAGCTCCGTCGGCGTCGAGACCACGACTCCGGCAAGGCGGGCGTGTTCCGACCGGGCCAACACCTCCAGGCTGGGACCGTCAGCAGCCAGGTGTACCAGCGCGACCTGCGGCGCTGCCGTCGGTGACGAGGCGATCAGCGCGACTGCCGTCCCGTGCGCCGCCACGTAGGGCTTGATCGACGTGTACGGAAGCTCGACCGACGTCGCAGCGCCGGACGGGTCGACGAGGACTAGGTGGTGTCGCGGCCCCTGCTGCACCGCCATCACGATCCGTCCGTCGTCGAGGAAGTCGTACGACGCGTAGCCCAGTTCCCAGGGCTCCGCCACGCATTCACCCGCGACGGGGACGACGGCCTGGGCCTCCTGTCCGTTCCACCGGAAGAGGTTCCACCAGCCACTGCGGTCCGACATGAAGTAGAGCGCGCCGTCAGGGCCCCACCGTGGCTCCACCGCCGACTCGTCTGGCCCGCCCGCGACCCGCACGGGATCCCCGATGCCTCCGCCAGGCTCGTAGGGTGCCACCCACAGCTCGCAGGCATCCCACGGCATGTCCCGCTCGCTCCACCATGACCATGCCAGCAAGGCCGGCCCTGGTCGCGGCGCGCCGAAGAAGCCCGCCGACTCAGCGAGAACCCTCAGCTGCGGCGGCCCCGTGAGCGTCACCGCCACCAGCTCGTCGCCCTGCTCGGACTCCCGCACGGCCAGCAGCTCGCCCGCACCGACGGACAGGTCCCCCATCGCCCCTGGACTGATCAGTTCCAGTTCGTCACCTCCGCGGCGATGCCGATACAGGCCGCCCTCGCCGACACACCACAGGTCGCCGTCGACGACGGCGAAGGAGCCGCCGCCGTACGCGTGCACCGCGCTGCCAATGTGGAAGTTCGCGGGACCCACGTCCCGCGTTCCTTCGCCGGGCTGCCACCGCGTCAGGGTTGCGGCTCCGCCAGCATCGGGTCGCGTCTCCAACCAATAGAGCGAACCGTCGAAGATTCGAAGCTGGTCATAACTGACGGATGCCCGCACCGCGTCCGCCGCCGAAATGGGAGCATCGGCGGTCTCCGCTCTCACGCGTGCCTCCTCGCGCAGCTCGGCGTCACGCAGACAGACCGGCAGACGGGGAACCCGCTCGGATGCCACACTCGACACGCCGGCAGCCGGGGTGCGGGCGGGCCCGGCCTCGGGGATTCACGGGGGTGGGCAGCCACAACGCCGACTCTACGCCCGCCGACGCGCACGCCCTGCGGAGTCTCGCCTCCGTGCTCCAGCAACCTTCCTGCCCAACGCCGCGGCTGGGCGGGAGCTACAGCTGACCCAGAGGGGATGAGGCCTCGAAACGTGGCCGCATACAGGTAGTGCACATGTGAAGATCGCGCCGATAGCGATCTTTCACCGCTTCGGCAAGGAAAGGTCTGCTATAGATCGCAACACAAGGTCTTGCGGTCGGCATGACTGGTGGTTTGGCGGCCCAGATCCCACCCGCTGACGATGGTGGGCATGACACGGCGTGCCTACCGGCGGCCCATGGTCGATCGCCTCCACCACGTTTTCCAACGTCCCTCCCCTCCTGGGCACGGCGTAGCGGCGACGGTTCTAATGGGACGACGAGCGATGACCCCCACCTCCCCGATCGCCGACACTCAGGCGGGCGTTACCGGCCCCGGACGGTCATCTCCCGGACCGGCGACTCGGCCGTGACCTTCTCGCAGACGCTCAGCAGCTCAGGATGGTTCCGCAACTTCACGTACCCCTGCGGCGGGTGGAACTCACCAAGCTCCGCCTTGAGCTCAGCAATCGAAACACCCGGATACTCCGACACACGCTCGATCGGAATGGTGAAGGCCTGCTCCAGATCCCGGACGTACTCCAGCACCGACGCTCCATTGCCGACACGGGCCTGCTCCGCGATCGCCGCGATCCGCTGCGGTGAGTCGACGACGGCCGGAGCAAGATCGATGACCGGCCCGAGGCGGGCAACCGGAGCGTTCAGGTACACAAACCAGCGCACCGGCCGGCCGCTGAGGAACCGCCTCCGAAACTCATGGGTCTTCTCACCCGCCCAGATCAGGTCGTAGTACACCGCGTGCAGCGACATCAACACCGGCTCACGACTGTCGGCCAGGGAGTCGCAATCGCCAAAGGGGCGCGGCTGTTCGGAGGCAGGGAAGAGATTCATCGTTTACCGATCCATACTGCGGTCCATGGTGGCGGAGGTGTGGTTCCGCTGGCCCTTCCACTTCCCAGCACCGGCAGGACCCCGCCCGATCCCGTATCAACTTGACCCACGCAGGAAAAGGTGATCATAGCGGCCCAACTATCGCCCCCAGGCCCGAACATCTGCCCCACCGCAAGCCTGCCAGTGCCCTGCGCCAGCAGAGACTTACGGAACAGCCGGGCCGCTGCGGTGCGCGGCGAGCACGGAGCTGACGACGATCGCGCCGAGCCCGAGGACCACGGCGACGCTGATCTTCCTGCGGAGGAAGGCCACGCCGAAGGCGACGGGGACGGCAGGTGACATCTGGAACGCCAGTGCCCGCCGAGTGGGGCCGACGCGGGTGCGACGACTCAGACTCCAAGGCACAGGCACTTCACGGGCACAGCGTGAACCACTTATGCCATCCGTTCCGGCCTTGCCCCTTGGGCGGGGAGTAAAGCAGACAGGGCCATTGGCTGACCGGCGAACACCACCATCCCGTTCAGGGTGACGGCCGGACGCCGTGATCACATAGATGTTCACCTGGACCAAGCCGGCAATGCTACGCGGAATGGTGCGAGCGAGACCTTGCAGGTCGCCAAGAAGAGCGCCCAGCCCCATGGCCTCTGCGGAGTCCGATGTGCGGGAGGCGTGAGCGGGCGTCGGACCGGCAGTCGTGGTCACTGGTTCGGGTCGTGTGAGCACACCCGGGAGAGCCGTGACCGCAGTATTCGTCACCGCACAGAGCCCAGTCACGAGGGCAACCACCACAGCACCGGCCACTGTGATGCGAGCAGCGCCGTGGACACCCTTTGCCTGGATCTCCGCACTCGTCACGATGGCTTGAGCGTTGATCTGGGCAGCCCGCACCTCTGGCTCGATACTGCGCTTCTTGCTTCGCCGACTCATTCCGTCCCTCCCGACCTAGAAGAATCCCATGACCCGACAGCGGTGGCCGCCATCTCGCCACGCGTGTCTGGCGTCCCGCCGCCACAATCTTGGGCGGCGGATGGTGGATGCCGGCGGGTCCGGATAGCGCGTGATCTGGCTGCCGGACTACCCAGCGTCGCCGGGTTCGGAGTCGGATTCATGGCCGGTGTCGCCGTGTTCAGCATCCGCCTCCTTGGTCCGCTGAGGAGTCGGTTCGCTGCGGTGCGCGGCGAGCACGGAGCCGACGACGATCGCGCCGAGCCCGAGGATCGCGGCGACGCTGATCTGCTCGCGGAGGAAGATCACGCCGAAGGCGACGGCGAAGGCTGGTGACAGGTAGAACGCCAGTGCCGCGCGGGCGGGGCCGACGCGGGTGATGAGTGCGTAGAACAGGGCGAGTGTCGCGCCGGTGCAGACGATCCCGAGGACGAGCAGGGCAGCTGTCGCGTCCACGCCGGGTAGCCGAATGGGGGCTGTGACGGAGGCGGGTACGACCACGGCTGCGGTGGTGACGAGCATGGCGGAGGTGGCGACGCCGAGGGGCGGGGCCTCCGCGTACCGGCGGTGGATCATCATGGCGCCGGCGGCGTAGCACAGCGCGGCGGCGAGGATAAGCATGCCGCCGAGCAGCGCCGTCCGGCCTCCGCTCAGGTCGACGCCGAAGAGCATGACCAGCCCGGCCAGGCCGAGGACTATCCCGGTCAGGCCCCGCCAGCCCTGCGGGCGTTCGTCGGGTGCGAACCGGAGGGCGAGGAGCGCGACGAACAGTGGTTGTGCGCCGACAAGGATGCCGGCGACGCTGGCTGAGACGTACTGCTGCCCGTAGGTGAGCAGCAGCAGCGGGGCGGTGGACTGCACCAGCACCGTCTCGATGATCGCCCAGGGGCTGCTCCAGACGGGGCGAAGTGCGTCCCGGCGTACCGCGAGGGGAAGCAGCAGCAGCGCGGCGAGCATCACCCGCCCGAGGACGACGAGCGTTGGCGGGAAATCGCGCAGAGCGACGGTGATGAGCGGGTATACCGCGCCCCAGAGGGCGGACAGAACGACGAGGTCGATCCAGGAGCGGCGGGTCACAGCGGGTCGTGGCAGGTCGACGTACGCACGCACTCTAGTTAATCAGGACCTGCCGGTACAGGCTCTGCACGCAGTCGAGACCACTCCAGGGCAGCAGGTCGACGAGGAGTTGGCGTAGCCGCTTGCGGTTGCGCTCGGATCCGGTACGTCGGGCGAGCACGTCGGCCTCGGTGGCGGCATGGCAGGCCTGTTCGATCTGGTTCATCTGCGTGTACGCGATGGCGAGGTCGATGAATGTGCCGGAGCGCTCCCGCACGAAGTCGGCGGGCAGCAGGGTCAGCGCCTCGTAGAGGGACCGGGTCGCCTCGGTGGGGCGACTCAGCCGGGTCAGACAGCGGCCCTTGAGGCGGGCTGCATGGCAGTCGGCGTTGAAGAAGCTCAACCAGGCGGGGGTGTTGTCCCTGCTGACGCCATCGAAGGCCCGTTCGGCCCCGGCCAGGGCGATCATTCCCCGGTGGGGCTCGTCGAGGAGTCCGTACGCCTCCCCGGTGGCCTCGCCGAGCCAGGAGTTGACGGCGGCCGGGATGCCTCGGCCGGCGACGTCCCGGGCGGTGCCGAGCAGGCTGAGCGCGGTGCGGCCGTCCCCGTTGTGGAGGTGGATCTGGCTGAGAACGCCCAGGCCGTACGAGTGCAGGGCCCGGTCGTCCGCCTTCTCCGCGAGCGAGATGGTGAGCCGGCAGTATCCGTGCGCTTGCTGGTAGCGCTGCGCATCGATGGCGAGCCAGGCGGCGAGTTGGGCTGCGTCGGCGGCAGCGCGTAGCAGTCGGCGGTGGGTGGCAGTGCTCGTCGTGCGGTTGCTGACCTCCAGCATGCGGTGCAGATGGGTGCCGACATCCGCGCTCACCTTGCCGGCACCCTCCCGATAGTCGAGACGCCGGTAGGTGTCGGTCAGGATCTCCAGGTCCTCAACCACCCGTTCGGTGACCCGTGTCAGGACGGCGCCGGAGGGCAGCGGAACGCCGGTGGCACGTTCGCTGGTGGACCGGCCGGCCGGCGCTTCCGGTGTGCCCGCCCGGAGGGCCTCCGCATCGAGGTGGCTGTGGTCCTCGCCGCCGAGCAGGTCGCCGGCGGCGCAGCGGTAGAGGAACGCCAGCTTGTTCAGCGTGTCCAGCGACGGTGCCCGGCCCGCCGGGCCCGGCCAGATTTCCCAGTACGAGATCTGCTTGGCGGTCTTCGGCGCGTCCGCGTCGGGCCACTGCTCGTTCCAGCGGCGCGCCACGTCGGCCTGCGTGAGGCCGTGGGCGAGGCGGAACGCCACCCGCGGGTTGATGCGGTACCGCTGCCGCCAGTGCGAGGCGATCCGCCGGTACGTCCACCCGCTGGCCCGCAGCTCGTCGGCCTCCCGCTGGAAACTGCGCGCGCTCCTCGCCATCCCTGCCTCCGAAAGTGACCGCCACCAGGACGACCGTCGGTAGCACGTTAGCGATCACCGTCGCCGTGACGGAAGCCATCGACACGCTACTCCCCGTGATCCGGGGAGTAACGGTAGGTCGAAGGTCCCCACCAGCTGGGGTCGATCTTTCCCGCTGCGGACGGGACCCTCGAACACGACGCGGAACGCCTGCTCACGGCACCTGCTCACGACGGTGGCCCCCTCCACAACCTCCGGCGGCAGGTGATGACGGCAGCGCACCACAGACCGCTCGACCATGACCGGCGCACGACGTCGGGCACACGCAGTTGATCGACATGGAAAGGCTCGCTGATGCATGAGCAGAACGAGTTGGGCCGCTACGGCTATCGGCAGGAACTGGCCCGAGGGCTGAGGTTCCGGGATCTGGTGGCGTACGGGTTGGTGTACATGGTGCCGATCGCGCCGATGGCGATCTTCGGAAGTGTGTACGCGGGGTCGGGTGGGATGGTGGCGTTGGCGTACGTGGTGGGTGTGGTGGCGTTGGTGTTCACCGCGTTCTCGTACGCGCAGATGGTGCGGGCGTTTCCGATGTCGGGAAGCGTCTACAACTACGCGGGGCGTGGGATCGGTGCGCCGGTGGGGTTCCTGGCGGGTTGGGTGATCCTGCTGGACTACGTGCTGGTGCCGGGCCTGTTGTATCTGGTGGCGTCGGTGGCGATGCACGCGAGTGTGCCGTCGGTGCCAGTGTGGTGTTGGCTGCTGGGCTTCGTGGTGGTGAACACGGTGGTCAACTCGGTCGGGATCCGGATGACGGCGTTGGTCACGCGGGTCATGCTCGTCGGTGAGCTGCTGGTGTTGGCGGTGTTCCTGGTCGTCGCGGCCGGTGCCCTCGCCGCGGGCAAGGGCCGGTTGAGCTGGGAGGCGTTCTACGACTCCGACACGTTCGGCTGGTCGGTGGTGGCCGGGGCGGTGTCGATCGCGGTGTTGTCGTTCCTCGGGTTCGACGGCATATCCATGCTCGCCGAGGAGAGCAGGGGCGGGCCCCGGCAGGTCGGGCGGGCGATGGCCGCGGTCCTGATCCTGGCGGGGGTGTTGTTCGTCGGGCAGACGTGGCTGGCGGCGATGCTCGTCGCCGACCCGGGCCGGCTGTTGGCCGAGGGTGATCCGGCGGGGACGGCGTTCTACGACGTGGCGCGGGTCGCGGGCGGGGGTTGGTTGGCGACGCTGTGCGCGGTGGCGACGGCGGTCGCGTGGGGGTTGCCGAACTCGATGGTCGCCCAGGTCGCGACGAGCCGGCTGCTCTACGCCATGGCGCGGGACCGGCAGTTGCCCGGGTTCCTGGCGCGGGTGTCGCCCCGGCGGGGTGTGCCGGTCAACGCGACCCTGCTCACCGGTGTGGTGTCCCTGGTGCTGGGCCTGTACATGGCGGGTCGGGCGGACGGGGTGACGGTGTTGTCGTCGCTGGTCAACTTCGGGGCGATGGTGGCGTTCCTGGTGTTGCACGTGTCGGTGGTGGTGCACCACCTCGTCCGTCGGCGCAGTCGCAACTGGTGGGCGCACCTGGTCATGCCGGTGCTGGGCTTCACGGTTCTGGCCTACGTGGTGGTGCATGCGAACATCGCCGCCCAGCGGGCCGGGTTGGCGTGGCTCGCGGTGGGGCTGGTGGTCCTCGCCTGCCTGTACGCCACCGGTCGGCGTCCCGTGCTGTCCGGCCTGGTGCCGGCCCGCCCGGCCGGCCGTGACATGGAGCGGGTGTGACCGGCATGGACAGGATCGTGTACCGGCCGGGCCCGGGGGAACTGGCGCACACCTTCGGCGCGCGCCTGCCCGTCGCCCACGTCCGCTGCGGGGACGTGCTGGAGGTGTTCACGCAGGACTGCTTCGGTGGGCTGGTGCGGGGCCCGGCGGACCTGCCGTCGCGGGTGTGCCGCATGCCGTACCTGAACCCGGTGTCCGGGCCGTTCTTCGTCGAGGACGCCGAGCCCGGCGACACCCTCGCCGTGCACATCGCCGCGATCACCCCCGCCACGGACTGGGGGGTGTCGACGACGTTCCCGCACTTCGGGGCGCTGACCTCGACCTCCCGCACCGCCACCCTGCAACCGCCGCTGCCCGAACGGGTGTGGGTGTACGGGATCGACCAGCAGACCCGCACCGTACGGTTCCAGGCCACGAGCAGCGACCACACGGTGGATCTGCCGCTGGAGCCGATGATCGGCACGATCGGCGTCGCACCCGCAGGGTTCGAGGCCCGCTCCACGCTCGTGCCCGACTCCCACGGCGGGAACCTCGACACCCCGCAGCTGCGCGCCGGCGTCACCCTCTTCCTCGGGGTCAACGTGCACGGGGCGATGCTCGCCCTCGGCGACGGACACGCCCGCCAGGGCGAAGGCGAGGCCTGCGGCGCCGCCGTGGAGATATCCACCGTCACCACCCTCATCGTCGAGGTCGTCAAAGGCGTGACGACACCCTGGCCGCGGCTGGAGACCGACACCTCGCTCATGTCGGTCGGCTGCGCCCGCCCCCTGGAGGACGCCTACCGCATCGCCCACCACGACCTCGTCGGCTGGACCAGCACCCTGACCGGCCTGGACACCCTCGACGCCTACCAACTCGTGTCCCAGGCCGGCCGCGCACCCGTCGGCAACGTCTGCGACCCCAACTACACGATCCTCGCCGCCGTCGACAAAGCCCTGCTCCCCACACCCGCGCACGCCTACCAGGACGCGCACCGCCGGCTACGGCGGCTCGCCGCCGAAACACGGTAGGAGCCGACCGTGACCACGATCCCCTACCTGCCGCTGCGCGACGAGCTGTTCATGCTCGCCCACGACGACGACACCGGCCGCCTGCACGTGCACCGCCGGGCCCTCGCCCTCGGCCTCGCTGGCGCCGTCCTGATCGACCTGCACCTCGCCGCACGGGTCATCGTCGACCCGCCCGACCTCACCGGCCCCGTGCCCGGCCAACGGCTGCGCCTGCGCACCGACCGGCCCGTCGGAGACCTCATCGCCGACGCCGCCATCGCCTCACTGCACCCCACCCGCGCCGCCCCACCCCTGCGGACCTGGCTGCGGCACTTCGCCGTCGACCTGTACGACCGCACCCGCGCCGGACTCGTCACCACCGGGATCCTGCGCCCACACCGCCAACGACGCCTCGCCGGCATCGCCCACCGCGACACCTACCTACCCACCCACTGCAAGTGGTCCGTCGTGCCCCGCGCCCGACTCTGCTACCTCGCCCAGGGCCGCGAACAACCCAACGCCCACACCGCCGCGCTCGCCGGCCTCGTCGCCGTCCTCGGCCTGGCCACCCACCTGTACCTCGACAACGACCCCACCACCCTGACCACACGCCTCACCACCATCGCCAACCAACACCACCGAGCTGTACGGGACATCACCGCCGCGGTCGACGCCAGCATCGGCGACCTCGCCACCGCCACCTACCGCTGACCCGCTCTCTCGCCGTCCCCCGGGGAACGGCGGTGATCAGTCCGTCCCGCAGCCGCCGCAACATCACCGGCTGCCGCCTTCCTGCCCGCTGGCAGGACCACGACGCCTCACCGCCAGCGACCCATGCCCTCACGCGCACCACGCCACCGACCCAGCATTCCGATCAGCGCCAAGGAGCCGGTCTCGTGACACCGCCCGCCGCCCATCCAGCCGACCTCCGCGCATCCTGGGCCGACGTCACACCCCACCTGCGCCGCGCCACCGACCACTTCTCGTCCCTCCTGGCTGACCGACGGATGAGGCTGCTGCCCGAACGTGATGCACAAACGTTCCTGGCCACCGTCGGTCACCTGATCGCCGGTGGTGACAACCACGCCGGGCGCACCGCCCTGCTCGCCGCCCTCGCCCCCACCTACCGGCACCTGGGCCTGCAGCCCTACCACCACCAGACGCTCGTTGACGCCCTCACCGCCACCGTCGCCCGCCACGCGCCCGCCACCTGGACGTCCACGATCGCCGAACAGTGGCGCCGTCACGGCCACCACGTCCTCAACCTCACCCACCGCGCCGCCCACCGCCTCACCACCACACATCCGTGGACCCCTGCCCAGATCATCGGCCGCGACCCGGCAACCGATACCACCACCGTGCTCACCCTGCGTCCCCGCCGCCGCCTGCACTACGAACCCGGCCAGGCTCTCCCCGTCACCACACTCCACCGACCCGGCGCCTGGAGGTGGTACTCCCCGGCCAATGCACCCCGCCCCGACGGCACCATCGAGCTCCACGTCCGCGCCGTCCCCGACGGACCCGTCTCGCCCTGTCTCACCCACCACGCCGCCGTCGGGGAATACGTGTGGCTCGGCCCGCCCTACCACGCCGGACTGACCCTCGACCCCGACCACCACGGCGAACTCCTCCTCGCCGCCGGCGGCACCGGCCTGGCACCCCTACGCGCCATCGTCGAACACCTCACCACCACCGGCACCGCCAACGGCCGGCAGCGGCGGGTCACCCTCATCGTCGGTGCCCGCACGCTCGAAGACCTCTACGACAGCATCACCCTCGACACCCTCCAGACCGCGTATCCGGAGTGGCTGACCATCAGGCCCACCTTCACCGACGACCCCCTCGTCGACCCGGCCGCCCAGGGTGACGTGCTCACCGCCGTCCTCGACCACTACCGGCCCGGCCACCACGTCCACGTCGCCGGCCCACCCGCACTCATCGACCACGCCCGCCACCGCCTCCCCCTCGCCGGCATCCCCACCGACCACCTCCACCTCGCCGAAACCTTCACCCGCCCCACTGCACCCGCCGTAGAACCAGCAGGCAGCACCAGGTTCTCCCGACGGCAGGACACCACCACGCGCCGCAAGGCGACCCCGCTGCGGTGACACCGCGTCCACCTCCTCGCGGCCGCCCAGCCCCGAGGCCTTCCGGCCGCGCCTCCGCCGCCCCTCGACGTGCTCGGGCTGCGCTTCCCCTGCGGGAAGTCCAACCCGGCACCGGATGACCGGTCTCTCCAGGCGAACCAGCCGACGTCGGCAGCCGCCGCCCCACCCACCCTGACCCAGGAGCACACCCTTGCTTTCCCACCCCCGGCGTCTCCACCACGCAGTCCTCCGGTCCGCCTCGGCCTGCGCGCCGTCCGCCTCTCACGGCCAGCTGCCGCGCGTCGACCGGCGTACCCGCTGATGACGCCGATGCCGACGCTGCGCGGCTACCAGCGGGAGGCCGTCGACGCGGTGGTCGCGGCGCTGGCGGACGGCGGCCGTGGTCAGGTACGGGCGGCCTGCGGCAGCGGAAAGTCGATCGTCGCTGTGCACGCGGGGGGCCGGCTGTGTCCCTCAGGGCTGGTGGTGGTGGCCGTGCCGTCGCTGACCCTGCTGGCCCAGACATTGAACGTGTGGGTCCGGGCGGGTGCGGCCGCCCGGGTGCTGGCGGTGTGCGGCGACGGTGGTGTCGCCGACGAAGCGGTGCGGGTGGTGGACCTGACCTGCCCGGTGACCACCGACGCGGCGCAGATCGCCGGATGGGCGAGGCAGCACGATGCGGCGTCGGGGTTGAGTCTGGTGCTGGTCACGCACCGGTCGGCGGACACCGTGGGCAGGGGCCTGAACGCCGCCGGGGTGGCCGCCGACCTGCTGATCGTGGACGAGGCGCACCACACGGCCGGTTGGGCGAGCAAGCACGGTGCGCTGGTGCACCGTGACGAGCATCTGCCGGCGCGGCGGCGGCTGTACATGTCGGCCACGCCCCGGCTGCTGCCGGCCAGGCTCCGCACCGGCGGCGACGGTGACGACGTGCTGTCGATGGATGAGACGGCGGTGTTCGGGCCCGTCTGCTACACGTACTCGTTCGCGCAGGCCATCAGTGACGGCTGGCTGGACGACTACCGGGTCCTCGCCATCGGGGTCACGTCCGCGCAGGCGTTGGAGATGCTGCGCGATCTGGACCCGGCCGTGGTGGTCGATGCGCGGGCCGCGCCGTTGCGGACGGTGGTGGTGCAGACCGCCCTGGTCCGGGCTGCGGCGGAGTTCGGTCTGCGGCGGGTGGTGGTGTTCACGCCGCGGGTGCAGGCCAGCCGGGAGTTCGCCCGCACGCTGCCGGCCGCCGTGGAGTCGCTGCCTGCCAGCGAACGGCCGAAGGGCCAGCTGACGGTGGGACACGTCGACGGCACCCAGAGCATCACGCAGCGGCGCCTGCACCTGCGACGGCTGGCCGAGCCGCCCGAGGACGGATGGACGGTGCTGTCCAACGCGCGGTGCCTGGGCGAGGGCGTGGACGTGCCCGCCGTGGACGCGATCGTGCTCACCGCACCGAAGGAATCCCCCGTGGACGTCGTCCAAGTGGTGGGGCGGGCCGTGCGCCGCAATCCGGCCGGTTCCGGCATCGCCACCATCCTGCTTCCGGTGCTGCTTCCCGACGACCCCGCCGACATGACCTCCGACCTGACCGGGACCATGACCCGCTGGGCGACCCTGCTGCAGACGCTACGGGCGTTGCGGGCCCACGACAGCGCCCTGGCGGCCGACCTCGACCTCCAACGCGCCCGCACCGGCACCGGGGCGGCGGAGCTGCCGCCGCGGCTGCTGGTCCGCCTGCCCGACGGATACGCCTCCGAGCAGTTGCTGCGGCACCTGACGGTGCGGGTGCTGGAGGAGACCACCCCCGACTGGATGGTCGGCTACGGCGCCCTGCGCGACTTCCACGCCGACCACGGCCACACCAGGGTCCCGACCGGTCACCTCCGGCAGGGTGTCCGCCTCGACCGGTGGGTCTTCCGGCAGCGCGCCGACCACAAAGCCGGCCGCCTGGCCCAGGACCGCGTCGATCACCTCAACGCGCTCGGCTTCCACTGGGAACCCCGGGAAGGAATCTGGGCCCGAGGACTCACCTACGCGCGACGGTTCCACGCCAAGCACGGACACCTGCACGTCCCCCACGGCCACGTCCTCGACGGGTTCGACCTCTACAACTGGCTGTGGCAGCAACGCGCGGCCCGCCGCGCCGGCACCCTGCCCGCCGACCGGGCCGCCGACCTCGACGCCCTGGGCATCGACTGGAGCATCCGAGCAGCCCACCACGACGGGTACGCCGCCGCCCGCCGGTTCCACGCCGACCACGGCCACCTCGACGTCCCCGTCGGCCACACCGTCAACGGCATCGACCTCTACCGCTGGCTCTCCGCCCGGCGCGTCGACCACCAGAAGGGCGTCCTCAGCGCCGAGCGCGTCCGCGCCCTGGAAGCACTGGGCATCCACTGGTCCATCCGCGAGGCCGCCTGGCAGCGCAACCTCGCATCGGCCACCGCCTACTACCAGCGTGAAGGCCACCTACACCCCCGCAAGGGCCACGACGGCCCCGGGGTCGACCTGGCGAAATGGCTCAGCAAGCAACGTGCCGCCCGTCGCGCCGGCACCCTGACCGACCGGCAGATCGCCGCCCTCGATGCCATCGGCATGCAGTGGGAAATCCCCTCCGGCCGGGCCCGCACCCGCCAGGTCACCGCCCGCCGCCGGGCAAGCACCCCGGACCCGGCCCCAGCAAGCCCCACGCCTGCCCACCAGAACACCCCACCCACGGAGCAACCATGATCCCCATCGCGTTGTTCAACTTCGAAGCCGGCGGCCTCCGCCACGGCCAACGCAACCTACGCCCCCTCGTGGACGCCTTCCACGACGTGCAGGCCCCGCCCGCACTGATCCTGCTCTGCGAGGCCAAGACCTGGCACGAGGACGGCCAGCGCCCCCTGCACCACGCCGCAGAACTGCTCGCCGACCGGTTCGACCGCCCCTACGTCGGCGTGCTCGGCCACGACCCACACAGCCCCATGCCACCCGCCATCCTCTACGACCCGACGCTGCTGACCCTGCGCTCCTGGCCCGCCCCCGCCGACCCGCACGTCTTCGCCGACAAGCGCAACATCGCCGTCTTCGCGATCCGCGGCACCGGCGAACCCGGCACCCCCGACAGCCGCACCACCTTCGCCGCAGCCGTCGCCCACTGGGACCCCCACTGCGGCATCCGCCGCCGCCAACAGGCCGCCCTGCTCGACCGCTACGGCACCACCGACATGCCCGTCATCGTCGGAGGCGACCTCAACAGCACCGCCTCCGGCCCCCACCTCCCCCAACGCGACTGGACAGCCGCCGGCCACCGCGCCCGCGCCCAAAAAGCACGCCGACACCCCGACGGCACCTGGACCGCCGACACCGACGCCGTCGACCACCTCATCGGACGCTGGGACCCCGAAACCCACCACCGCACCGACGGATGCGGCTTCCACGCCCTCGCCGAACTCGCCCGGACGGCCAACCCCCACATACCTCTGCTCCCCACCGTCAACCACGGCATCGACGTCGGCGGCGGCCTGCTCATCGACTGGCTCCTCGCCAACGACGCCATGCGCCCCCACGTCGACCCCGACAGCTACCGCGTCCACGTCCCGGCACGGCAGCCCTACCCCTCCGACCACCGGCTCGTCACCGCCACCCTGGTCTTCGACACCCCACCACCGACACCATGTCACCACCCCCACGACCGGCCCCCCTCACCCAGCAGCAACCGGAGACCGACCCCCACCCGTGCGCTCCCCACCACTGAACCGACCTCCCCGCGGGTCGGCCAACGACGGAGGAGACACCCGGGGGCCGAGGCGAGTGACATGCAACATCGGCTACCCCAAGGCCCCTGACCACCCTGCCCTCCGGCGCGGAGAACTGACGTCGACCAGCCATCGAGGACGATCGCCGGCCGGGCCACGCCGCCTGTCGGGCATCCTCCCGGCCGATGCACTCGCGCCCGGGCCGATCGAGAGGTCAGACCACATCGGTCGCGCACAAGCGGCGACCGGGCATCCAGACGCAAAAAGGCCGCAGTGCGTGTGTGGTGGTGGAGCAAGCTCCACCACCACACACGCACAGCTATTGGTCGGTACGCCGCGTCCGGTCATCGCCTCGGCTACCGAGGGCACGGACGGTGGTACTGAGTTTGATCGGCAGACCCTCGTCTCCCTTGAGGAAGGGCGCGATCTCGATGGTGCGGCGGAGGCTACGCCCGGGACCGTACGGCTGTTGGCGGTCGTGGCCGGAGACCCAGTAGCGGTGGTCGGGCTTGGCCCGCATGGAGCCTTCACCAGCTTTGCCTCGTTGAGGTGCGGCGGCGGTGCTGCGCGGTGCGATGCGCACGATTTTGACCTCGGGGGCAGGACGCCGGTGGCGCTGGTACGCCCTGGTGGTTGCCTTGGGCAGTTTCGCCGGCACCGCCTCGGCCAACTGCTGTCTGATCAACAGCCAGGTGGTGACGAGAGGGCCGAGCGGGTGTCGTCCGTCGAGCTTGGTCCCTCGGGTTACGTGTTCGGCGTGGATGGGTACGAGCCAGCCGATCTCGTGTCGTAGTGCGGGCATCAGGTCGTCGTCGAGGGCGGTGCCGCCGATGCTGCAGTAGCCGATGAGCTGCCAGCCGTCCGCGTGGGGTATCCAGGACACGGCAGCGAGCTGCCGGGTGTCACCGACGGGTCCGGGCCAGGCGAGCAGCCCGGCCGGTGTGGCGGCGAGGTCGTCGGTGACGGCCGCCGGTGGCTGGTCGTTGCCGACCTCGTTGACCATGTCGGTGAACTCCTGGTTGATCCAGTACATGGGTGCGAGGTCGAGCTGGTCGGCCAGGACCCGGCGGTGGTCGGGGTCGTTCAGGTGTGGGGGCAGGTGCGCGGGGCCGCGGAGGAGGCCGGTGAACCGGTCGCGGATCTTCGGCAGCATGTCGGCGGCGAGCCTGGCCGGCGGCCAGGCGGTGGTGGTGAGCAGGGTCCTGCTTTCGCGGCCGAGGATGATGCCGCGGTGCAGTGCGCGGAGGACGGCGTACTCGTGGTGGTGGGGCAGCCACTGCATGCGGGCGGCGCAGTGGGCGGTGAGGCCCTCGGAGTCGTCGGCCTCGATGAACTGGGCACATCGGTAGCAGACGTGCCACTGATCGTTGTAGGTCTCGACGGCCGCGAGGACCGCGATCTGGATGAGGCTGGTGTGGTAGTTCCACACCGGCGGCGCGCCGGTGCAGGTGTGGCAACGGTCGAACACGTCGTTCATCTGGTCGGCGTCGACGGGGACGACGGCGTGGCGGCCTTCGGTCACGGGGTGCCGGTAGATGGTGCCGTGTCCGTCGGGGTGCTCGGTGAGGGCCAGTCGGCAGGTTGCGCAGGCGGTGAGGGTCGCGAGGTTCATTCGGCGCTCCCCCGCTGGTCGCGGCGCAGGTCACGCAGTCGCGGTCCACGACGGTGCGCACGGTCGGGCATCGTCATGCCGTCGGCGTAGACGACGTGCCGGCCGGGTCCCTGGCGCTTCGCGTGGTACATGGCGATGTCGGCGCGGTGCAGCGCGATGTCCTGCAACGGGTCGGTGCTGGCCACGGTCGCGATACCGACGCTGGCCGTGACGGTGACCGTGGCCAGGCCGCCCTCGGCCTGAACGTTGACCGGCGCGGTGATGGCGCTGACGATCCGGTCCGCGATGTCGCGGACCGGGTGGTGACGGAGGGGCACGATGGCGGTGAACTCGTCGCCGGCCAGCCGGGCGACGGTGCCGCCGTAGGTGTGGACGACCTGGGCGAGCCGGTCGGCGATCTCCACGAGCAGGTCGTCGCCCGCGTCGTGGCCATGGGTGTCGTTGACCTCCTTGAACCGGTCGAGGTCGATGAGCATGACGACGAGGCGCTGCAGTGGGGAGGCCGTGGCGACGGTGGTGTGGATGGTGCGCAGGCCGGTGCGGTTGAGCAGTCCGGTGAGCGGGTCGTGGGTCAGTTGCCAGGCGGCGTCGGCCAGCTCGGCGCGCAGCCGGGTGATGGTGGGCCGGGTCGCGAGGTAGCCGACGCCGGCTCCGAGGATCGCCGCCACGATGGTGGCGATCGCGAGGAGTGTGGTGAACACTGGGTTCCTCCATCTCGATGGAGAACCCGGGACGCGTACGTTTCCTAGGCGCTCTGCGTCCCGGGTCCTGAAACGACGACGGCCCGCCTGGTGGCGGGCCGCTTTCTGTATTCGGTGTCCCGGCAAGGGGCACCGTGGGGCGGGCTCGGCGTTGCTGCCGGATGCGCTGCCGCCCGGTCGGGGCATGATGATCACCAGGCACCGCAACTCTGTTAGGTCCGATGGCCGACGGCCTCCGCGCGAGCTGGCCCGGCAGGCGGTTGCTACGGCAGGTCGCGCAGGAGGTGGTGGACCAGCCAGGAGGAGGCGGTGGGCAAGACGATGACATAGGTCGCGCCGACGCGCTCGGCGTGCACCCAGACCCTCGCGTCGGGCGGGTTGACCGAGGCCACGACGACGATGCCGCGGCAGGCCAGCCGGTTCCGGAACCGGGCGACCAGGTCGGAGCCGATGACGATCAGCGGGCGGCGGCTAGCGTAGCGGCGGCCCTGGGGAACGGAGTCGGCGTACTCGAACTCGTATCCGGCCTGCTGTTCGACGGTGCGCAGCTCGGCGCGCAGCAGCCGGCTACCGGTGACGGCGATGACGGGAAATGGTTTTGGTGTCATGCGGAACCTCCGGAAGGGTGACGTGCCCGCTCGCCAGGGCCGGCGGGCGATGAGGGTGGCCGTACGGGGTGGTCCCAGGGCACGGTCAGGTGGCCGGGCGGGTCTTGCGGCTGGCGTCGGGTTGGGCGCAGGAGCGGCAGATGGGGCCCAGGTCGGGGTGGTAGCCGGCATCGCATGCCTCGCAGACGATCAGCAGGCAGGAGCGGCATTCGCCGGAGGCAATGAGTTGGAGGCTAGTGCCGCAGTAGCCGCACGGGCCGGTCAGGCAGGCATCGGTGTGCCGGCCCCGCGGGTGGTGGCGGCAGGGGTGCTCACGCACGGCGGTCCCGCCGCAGGTGCTGGTGGATGGTGCCGGCGGTGAACGGTTCCCCGGTGATGTTGTTCGGCGGATCGATGCGCCTCCAACCACCGAACTCGCAGGCCAGCCAGGTGGTGCGTTCGTTGGCGGTGATGGCGATGACGTCTCCGGTGGACATCGAACGCAGCCGCAGCAGCCGGTAGGTGCAGGCGATGAGGAAGTCGGCCTCTCCACTCAGCGTCTCGCGGCAGGTCTCCAGTTGGTCGAGGTCGACGTTGAACAGGCCGTAGATCCAGCTGGCGGTCCGCTCCGCTTTGGCGAAGGCGGGCAGACGCCGCCAGTAGGAGATGACCTGGGTGAGGGCGTGGCCCGGCTCGTACGGGAGGAATCGGCTTTCGGCGTTGTGGTAGACGGCGATGACATGCAGGGTCATGACGGACTCCGTTCGGGGCCAGGGGTGAACGCGGGGCCGGGCTCGCTGTCCGGGATGCGATCGGCGGGGCGCAGCGGCGAAGGTGGGCCGATCGGGCGGATGCGCAGAATCTGCTCGGGCAGCACCATCGCGGCCCGTTGGCCGGTGAGCGGATTCGTGAAGGACCGGTAGCCGGTGGCCCAGAGCAGGTGCCAGCGTTCGGCGGGTGCCGCCGGGCGGCTTCCGGTGGGATCGCCGTGGAAGGACGCGACAGCCTCGGTCAGCTGCGCGGCCAGTGGTGTCGTGCGGTAGTGGCTCATCCGGCCGGCCAGCATGGGGCAGCCGCTGGCGGAGTAGGCGGCGCAGACGGGGTGCATGCCCGGCTCGGGGCTGACGAGCAGCCGCAGGTCGCTGTCGCGCACCGCGAAGACGATCCGCCCGGGGTCGAGTTCGTCGCCGCAGGTCTGGCAGAGCCGTTCCTGCAGCGCTCGGACGTGACGATGGTGGTCGACGGCGCCGAACCGGTACCGGCCATCGGGGGTGCGGGCGGTGACCCATGGGACGACCAGCCCTCCGACGACGGGCCGCCGGGCCAGGCGTACCGGGACGGCAGGAATCTCGGGGGCGGTCATGCGAGCACCACCGGGGCGGGTACCGGGCCGGTGAGGGCGTTGCGCATCCGTCGCAGCGCGGGAAGTTCCCGGCAGCGGATGGCCTCGGCACGGCGGCCGAGATGCGCGGCAAGAGTGTCGCCGGGGCTGTCGTTGGGGTGGTGCGGCTGGATCCGGCGGCGAGGGCCGGAGAGTGTGGAGCGGTGGTGTGGCACGGGATTCCTCCATCTGCTGGTGGATGGAATCCGGGCACGCCTGCCGGCCGTGCCCGGATGTTGCGCGGGTGTGCGCGGTCGGCCGGGCATCGGCCGGATGGTGCGGGTCGAGACGGCTGCGTGTCCGGTGCCGGATCACGCGTGCCGGTGAAGGCTGGGGCTACGCGACGGCGACGGAGCGCAGGATCAGGTGGGCGTCCTTGAGGTGACCGGCGAGGATCTCGCCGTTTGTGCCGGCGGTGCTGAGGCTGTCGGTGAGGGCCTGCACGACGGTGTCCGGCACGGCGGCGAGTCCGCTGAAAGCACCGCCGTGGACGTTCTCGGCGATGCGCTGGATCGTCTGGGTCAGGTGCGCCTGGACGAGGTTGAGGCCGCACAGCAGCCGGGCCAGTTCGGTCAGGTCGTGGCAGTCGGCGGCGTGGGTCATGGCCTCGCTGAGCTGCTCGACGGCCAGCAGGGCCACGCGCATCGCGGCGTCGCTCTCCGCCGGGCCAACGGGAGGCCCGTCGTGGTGCAGTCGTACGTGCTGGTTGGTCACGGTCTTGCCGTCGTCGCCGCTGCGGATCGCGTCGGGCAGCTCGGCAAACCAGTCGGGGGTAGTCAGGTACCAGCGGGGCATGAGCATGTCGTCCTCCATCGGACAGCACGAAGGCGGCCACCGGGTGGTGACCGCCGGGCGGAACGGGAACATCGCCCTTGCCCTTGTGGCATGGGCAGAGGGTCGTGGACCGTGTGGGGCCGGATCAGACGCGGGCGACGGCGGCCGACCGGAGCCGGTGGGCGCGATGCCGTCGCGAGAAGAGGCCAGATCAGGGGGCACGAGAAGAAGGAGAGCCTTCAGGTTAGCCTCGGCCAGAGTCCCACGGGCCCTGCTGTCAGGTCGGCACGGCTGGCAGAGGCTGTCAGCCCGCCGAAAGCCGCGATCTGTCAGATTGTTCCCCGTGCGGGACTCGACGTCCGGGCCACCGGCTACGGACAATTCAGCCGTGGAGATCGTGGACGCGGCGCAGGCAGGGGCGACCAAGCCACACCACGATCCGGTTGCTCGTGCCGTGTGGCTCGCTGCGGTGCACGCCAGCATGCGTGCTTCCGGCGGGACCGTCACCACCCGGGTCGAGGAGCCCGCCGCCGGCCGGAACTACTACCGGGTGGGTGTGAGGCTCCGCGATGGAGTAGCGGTGGGCCTGCTGTTCAACGCTGCGGCATTGTTGGTCGCTGCGGCCGAGCCGCAGGATCGCCACTCGGTGACGCTGACGTTCGTCAACGTGCCGGCCGGCAACCTGTTCCCGAGGCGGGGTTGCGGGTCGCCACGGCCGCAGAGCTGATCCAGCCACTCGGCGACAGTGACCTGCGATTCCTCGCCGAGGACGAACGCCGTGATGCCGCCTACCACCGGCCGGACAGGCTCGGTGACCTGCTGTTCAACTGGTTCGACTGAACGCACCGCCTCGGCCGGTGCCGATTCAGCCGGTGGGGGCCGTGCGACAGTCACGGGCATGACGTTTCCCCTGGAGGCGCTGTCGGTCACCGTCAAGGCCCGAGCAGAGACGTGGGCGAGGCTGGGGATGCGGTGGCACACGCACCCGATCCAGCCGAACCACGGCAAGGCGGTCGTGGTCAGCGAGTTCGAGTCCACGACGTGGCTCGCCACGATCATGATCTGGGACACCGGCGAGGCGGAGCTGACGACAGTCCGCCTCGCCGACGACAGGATGGTCAACAAGCACTACGACCTTGAAAGCCGCGACGATCTCGAACGACTACTCGATGAGCTGTCCGCTCTGATCGCCGACGACCGCGTTCCCGAGGCCGCAGTCATCGTCCAGGCACCGGGGACACCGGCCTGACCACGAACCTCATGACAACGTCTCCGGCACGGTTGGACTACGGTGCGCCGGTGACCAGATATCGCCGCACCTACCGCAACGTGGACGGCCAACGAGTCGAAGGCACCTGGCGGCACATCTTCACCCGCAACATGGACACGTACTTCCTGACCGACCTGGTCATCTACGCCGACGGCGCGATCGACTGCGGCACTGGAGGACTCACCGACCTCGACGGACTGGCCGAGCAACTCCGCTGTGGCCGAGTCGCGACCACCCTCGAACACGGCGCACGAGCATCGGCACACCACCTGGCGGGGTGGCAGTTCACCGAGCCCCGCTCCGCCATCGACGCCGAGATGCTTCTCGGCGAGGTAGCCGACGAAATCGACCGGCTCAACGGACGGCCCGACTCCACCGGTCGATGCCTGCAAGCAGTGCAGACCTACCTGGCCAGCCCCACCGAAGACAACCGACGCACGGTTCGCGATCGCTACCTGGCGATCACCGAACACCTGCGCGTCTACGCTCTCGGCGATATGGACCGCAAAGACGCTCCACTGCGGATCCTGATCACCGACCTGGGCGAACCACTGCACGGCTGGCCAAACGGCCCGGTCGTCACCGAGCAAAAGCGGGCCGAGGCAGTCGCGTACTTCCGCGAGCGAGGAAGCGCGATCGAGACATGGGACGCGCGGGTCCCGGCCGATGGCCCCGAACACCCGACGCAGCCCACGCTGACGATCCCGAAGACGGTCTACCCCCGCGGCTGGCCGGATCCACCCGGCGTCGAAGTCCTGCAGAACGACTACCCGGCAGCCATCACCGTCGGCGCCAACAGCTACCCCAGCGTCACACACGCCTACTGGGCGCTGTCGACTCCCGACCCGCACTGGCACGACCAGATCGCTGCGACGCCGCGCGGATACGACGCCGGCAAACTCGCGGAGCAGGCGCCCCGCCGCGCCGACTGGGCCTCGGCACGTCTGGCCGTCATGACCATCCTGCTGCGTGCCAAGTACACGCAGCACACGCAGATGGCACAGACATTGCTCGCCAGCGGCGACGCCCGCGTCATCTACGTCGACTTCGACTCCGCCTACTGGTCCGTCAGTAGCGAACGAGCCACCAACTGGATCGGCCGTCTGTTGGAAGTGATCCGCTCCGAACTCGCAGCTGCCGCGGCGGAGATCCCCCTTCCGGCGATTCACGGCAACGGCTCCTCAGCTTCGCCAGGAACACAAGGGCCGACATGCGAGGATGGGGCACCAGGGCCCTCCGGTTCCCCGTGAGAACACTTGGGTTCGTGGGAACTTCCGGAACTCCAGCGGCGACGTAGGACCAGCACGTCCTCGTGGGCGATCAGGTGCACGGGGATGCCCTCGTCCCTGGCACGGCGGACGGCCAGGAGCCCGAACATGTTCGCTCGGTGCACGATCTGTCCGTCGCGGACCGCCGCGAGCATCGCCGCGCACCGCTGCACCGGCACGAGCCCCACCGACCGGGCGACGGCGAGCAGTTGCCCGGGCAGGTCGATGAGATCGTCGCGCTGGCGGCGTACCGGGCGGCAGGTGATCACCACGGTCCCGCCGGGACGCAGCAGCCGGTAGCTGGCGGCCAGGATCGCGGCGAACCCGTCGAACAGGCGTGACCATCCGCCGTAGGCGAGGTTGCCGCGTTCCCGGTCCCCGTACACATGGTCCCGCTTGCGGACCCCGGCGCTCGTCGCGCGCACGAGGCCGTGCGTACCGCGCCCGTACGGCGGTGAGGTGAGTACCAGTCCCACTCGGCCGGCCATCGACTCCGGCACCAGGTCGAGCAGACCGGTGGCGTCACCGGTGAACACCTGCGCCGACCCGGTCGCGCCCTGTGACGCGGCCAGGGCGACGTTCGAAGCGGCCAGCGCGGTGAACCGGGGCTCGATGTCGATACCGATCCCCTGCCGGCCGAGGTGCATCGCCTCGACCAGAGTGGTCCCGGACCCGCACATCGGGTCGAGCACCAGATCCCCCGGCGCGGTGTAGGAACTGATCGCGTGCGCGGCCAGGTGGGGCAGCATCTTTCCCGGATGGCTGGAGGTCTCCGGCACGTAGCGGCCCCGCCGCTGGTCCCGGGCCGGCTGCTGGCAGGTCAGCCACACCGACGTCACCGGCATGGGCTCATCCATCGACGCCTCCGGGCTGCGTCGCGCTACGGGTCAGGATCAGCACATCGGTGTGGATGTCCAGCTGCGCCCGCTGGCCACGCCGGGGCGGCCGGTCGGCCGCCACGACGTGCTGCAGGTACGCCAGCCCAGCCCTCTTCGCGGCGACGACCACGTCGACCGGCAGGATCACGTCCCCGTGCGGCAGCAGCACCGCCACGCAGCCGCCCGGTAGGAGACTCGCGTGGCAGCGCAGGAAGAACTCCACCGCCGAGACGCCGCCGTCGGGGGGCCAGGCGGTGACGATCAGCGTCGCCGCTTCCCGGCCCCAGCCGAGCAGTCGGGTCGATTGCAGATGGCTGCGGCGGTGGGCGGCGATGACCGCGCGGGCCAACTGCGGGCCCACGGCCAGGTCGATGACCAGGTCGGATGGGTGGGTGAGGTTGTGGACCAGCCGTACGCCCATCGCGTTGGACATGGTCTCGCCCTGTGGTGGGGCCGGGACCGGCCAGACGGTGATCGGCACGGGCGCGTCGCCGGGCACCACGTCCCCCACGGGGACCGGTGCCTGGTGCGGGTTTCTGTCGGCCATAGGCGCGGTGGCCCCCGGACCGGCGGGACGTACTGACGATCCCCAGTGCGTGGCTGTCAGGCCGATCGAACCCACCCCCGACCTGACCGAACCGGTCAGGTCAGGTCACACGCACCATCGCCCAGTGGCGGGCACGCGGACGGTCTTTACCGCCGCGAACCTGACCAGCACAGACACGGCCTATCCCGGTCTGACAACTCCTTCTGGTGTCAGGTGGAGCTGTCCCAATCGGGGGTCTCGAAGCCTTCGCAGTCGGGCGAAGCGCTACCGCCGAGGGGAACCATCACGATGACAACGACCACCCGCACCAGAACGACCGTCACGGCCCTGAGCACCGCCGAGCAGGCATTCACTCTGCTGACCTGCGAACCCGCGCCGCTGGTGTTCGACGCACGCCCCGTGCCGGGCTTGCCGGACACGACGATGCCGCTGGACGAGCTACGCACCCTGCTCATGTTCCACCGCTACGACAGTGACACCACCGACGAGGTGTGGCGGCAACTCGCCCACCACACCCGCGGTTGGGGGCCGGCCTGGGTCGTCGGCGCGATCGGCGTGGCCCTGCCCGCGCTGACACACCTCGCGGCGAAGATCAGCCGCGGCCACGCCCGGCATGCCGACGACGTGGACTCCGAGGTGCTGGCCGGGTTTCTCCACGCCCTACGCACGGCGGACCTTGCCCCGCCCCGGCTGTGGCTACGGCTGTGCTGGGCCGCGTGGCGCGCAGGCGCCGCCGTCGTCAAGGCCGACGACGGCGAGGAACTCCCGCTGGACCTACCCACCGGCTCGCGGTCACCACGCATGCCCTACGGGCACCCGGACCTGCTGCTCGGCCGGGCAGCCGCCACCGGACTGATCACCGCCGAGGCCGCCGAGCTGATCAGCGCGACCCGGTTCGGCGACGCGCTGATCGAGCACCTGGCCGCCGAGCGGGGCGTGACCGCCTCGGTCCTGCGGATGCGCAGAAGACGAGCCGAACGTGTCGTGGCCGCCGCCGTCACACGAGGCGACCTCTCCGGTACGATGCGTCCGCCCGCACGGCGCGCCGCCACTGCGGCGGCCTGACGGCACCACACGGCCGGCGTCCTCGACGTGTCCAGGCGGTTCGGGGTGCCCTGGGTCGGGTCGTCCGGGTAGGTTGCGGGGTCCGGAGTCCGTTCTCGGTCGGGGTGGCTGACGCGTGTCGAGCATGGAACAGATCATCGGGGAGTTGCGGGCGCTGACGGCGGGCGTCGAGCGGGCCCAGGGTCTCACGGCGGCGGTCGACCGGCAGGCCCAGGAGATCGCCCTACGGGCCGCCACCGCAGGCTTCGCCGGCGTCGCTGCCGGGATCGCCCGGGTACGGGCGACGGTCTCCACCGTCCAAGGCGGGCTGGGTAGCCTCGCCGCGGCGGTCGGAGAGGCGACCACGGCCGCCGCAGCGGTTCCCCGACGGGCCGCCGCGCAGGAGACCATCGCCGCGCTCACGCTGGTGCAGCAGCGCATCACCGCCGCCCGCGAGTCCGCCACCGCGACGATCAGTCACCTCGACGACACCCGAAACCTAGCCAGCGTCGTCCTGCAGGGCGGGCAACCGGGCCCGCTCCTGCAGGCCCTCGACGGCGTCAAGCAGGTCCTCGTGCTACTCGTACAACGCGCCGGCACCGCCGCGCAGGCCGTCGAAGCGACCACCGGCCAGGCCCGGCAGCTCGGGGCTTCGGGAAACTGAGCGGGGCTGACCGGCACCCACCGGCCAGCCCCGCCCCCGCCACCAGCACCGAATCCTCCCCCGCCGCATCCGGCCACACCCAGGAGCCGGGTGAGGTGTTCCTCCCGTGGAGCCGGCAACCCAGCGGCGTCCCCGGCGGCACGCCGACCGGCCCGCGTACCAGAATCGGGCCCAAGGTGGACGACAGCACCCGACGGGCCCTGGAGCTGGAGAACGAATGCGCCGACAGCATGGCCGTCAAGGGCTACCGGGTCCACCAGAACCCCACCCCAGCCGAGACCGGCGACGCCCGCGAGCGCACCGGCGACCACGGCAACCCGGACAAGGACCCCGACTACCTCGTCGAAGGCCACGTCTTCGACTGCTACTCCCCCGCCGCCCGCACCTCCGTGCGCAACGTCTGGAGCCAGGTCCGGGAGAAGATCGACGACGAGCAGACCCAGCGGGTCGTGGTGAACCTCCACGACTGGAAGGGTGACCTCAGCGCGCTACGACGCCAGTTCGACGACTGGCCCATCGACGGGCTGAAGGAACTGGCCGTGGTGCAACCCGACGGTACGATCCAACAGATTATCCGGCGACACTGAGCAGAGACGGGGGCGGACATGGGCGTCGAGTTCCGGCTGATCCTCGCCGGCGATCCACCCGTCGACGAGATCGCCGCCCTCACCGCCACACACCCCGACGAGACGCCACGACCGAAGACGAACCCGCGGCTGTTCACCGCCCGCCTCTACGACCAACGCGGCTACGCCATCACCGTCCGCGCCGGCACCCACGGCTACTACGAAGCCGAAACCGACAGCGGCGCCCGCTGGGAATGGGAACCCGACACCTACGTCAACATCACCTTCTCCCCCCACGCCGACGACCTCGCCGACAAAGCCATCCCCAACATGATCACCACCGTGTCCAGGGTCCTAGCCGGACGGGAGGAGGACGCCGCCCTCATCCAGGACGGCAACCACCTCCTCCTGACCCGCACCAACGGCGCCATCCACCTGCACCACCGCACCGACTGGTGGGACCACTACCACCTCACCCACCTCATCACCGGCTGAATCCACGCCTCGCTCCGCACCACCTACGCGACACCGGACCGACGTTCAGGGTTGGAAGCATGTACCAGCCCAGGATTCCAGGGCCTTGTCGAAGTCGGCCGAGGTGGGGTAACGAATACCGGCCTGCCCCGCATGGGGCAGGTCGACCAGGTGGAAATGATCATCACCCGAGGTGCACGACCGTGACTACCGATACGAGCAGGAGCGACGACGGTGCCGACCACCACCTGTGCTTGACCACGAGCTGTGCACAATCAGGTGTACGCCGGCGAGGCTCTGCTGTCATAAGATGAGTGCTGTGACGGGTGTAGAGATGATTGTCGCAGCGCTTGCTGCAGGTGCGGCGGCGGGCTCGACAGACGTAACGAAATCCGCAATTTCGGATGCTTACATCGGATTGAAGAGCCTGCTACGACGTCGTCTGATGGGTCGGTACCGGGCACAGGAAGCACTCGATGCGGTGGAGGTCAAAACCGGCCAATGGCAGGCGCTCCTTAGTGAAGACCTGGCCGAATCCGGGGCTGCCGCTGACGAGCAAGTGATCAACGCGGCGCGCCGCTTGTTGAGCCTGGCAGAGCTGGACGGGGCAACGGCGGGGAGTTACCACGTGTCAGCCGACTTTGCCAAGGGTGTTCAGTTTGGAAGCCACAACACCCAGACCAATACGTTCAACTGAGTCACCGCCCCGAACACCACAATGGACACGGCACCGGGTTGGCAGAACAGCACCGTCGTCAGGTTGGACGCGGACCACGCCTACGGCGTACAGGTTGGCGCGAACAACACGCAGTACAACTCGTACGGCTACGTGCCGCCGGTCGTCCGCTCCGCCTACGCCGAGCAGGTGCGCCGGATCGTCCCGCCTGACCTGAAGGGTCGGGACGCCGAGCTGGCCGAGCTCGAGGCGTTCTGCACAGGCGACTCCGACTACCGCTATGCGTGGTGGCGTGCCCCAGCTTGGGCCGGCAAGTCGGCGCTGATGTCGTGGTTCGTGCTGCACCCGCCGGCCGGAGTCCGAATCGTCTCCTTCTTTGTGACCGCACGCCATCACCAGCAGAACGGCCGTAGGGCGTTCCTCGACAACGCCCTTGAACAGCTCGCCGACCTGCTCGAACATCGAGGACTTCCCGTCGGCCTGACCGATTCGACCCAGGAGGCGCACCTGCTGAACATGCTCAGTTCAGCTGCAGCCGCCTGCCAAGCGGCGGATGAACGGCTTGTCCTTTTGGTCGACGGCCTCGACGAGGATCGGGGGGTCACAGGCGGGCCTGATTCGTACAGCATCGCCGGGACCCTTCCTCGACACCCACCGAGCGGTCTGCGTGTCGTCGTGTCCAGTCGGCCGGATCCGCCGCTGCCACCTGATGTGTCGTCCGACCATCCGTTGCGGGTTCGATGCGTGATCCGTGAGCTCGGGCAGTCGGCCTACGCGGAGGTGGTGCGGGCCGATGCCGAACGGGAACTGAAGAGGATCATGCACGCCGACGGCACCGAACGGGTCATCCTCGGGCTGATCACCGCCGCGTCCAGCGGTCTGTCCGTGGCGGACCTTGCGGAACTGGCCGAGGAGGACCAGTGGCTGATGGAAGACTATCTGAACAGTTTCACCGGACGCACCTTCAGGAGGGCGGGTGATTCCTACGTGCTTGCTCACGAGGAGTTGCAGTCCACGGCGATAAAGCTCCTCGGTCCGTCGCGCCTACGCGACTACCGGCAACGGCTGCACGAGTGGGCTGACCGATACCGCGAACAAGGCTGGCCCGTCGACACCCCGGAGTACCTTCTGCTCGGCTACTTCCGGATACTCTCCGACCAAGGCGACCATACGCGGATGGTGCAACAGGCCACCGACGCAGGCCGGCATGACCGGATGTTGGACCACACTGGCGGTGATTCCGCCGCCTTGGACGAAGTCGCGCTCGCTGAGGAGGCGTTGTCGACAACCGGCGACTGTGACTTGGTTTCGCTGTGCCGGCTGGCGCTGCACCGCGCCGACCTGGAGAGGCGCAACAGCCACATACCCGTTGATCTGCCACGTCTGTGGGCCGCCGTCGGCAACGTGGCGCGTGCCGAGGCATTGGTTCGGTCGATATCCGAAGACGGTGGGATACGCGATGCCGCGCTTTCACTTCTCGCGCCCGAAACGGCGGCGGCAGGTTACCACGCTCATGCCGAACGGCTCGTCGGCCTGATACCGCCTCGTGTCTTTTTATCCGCGAATGAGCCTGGCAGAGCGATCAGCCAAGTCGCTCGCCGCATCGCCGAAGGCGGTGAACGTGAGCGAGCGCTGCGGGTGGCACGCAGCGCACCGACGCCTTTCTGGCAATCGCGGGCACTCGCCGAAGTCGCCATCGGTGTTGCCCGCGCCGGCGCAAGCCTGGCCGAGGCGGAAGAACTGGTCTGGCAGACTCCGATGCCATACTGGCGAGCCCAAGCGTTGGGCGCCCTGGGAAAGGAGGCTGCCCGCCGTGGCGAACCCAGCCTCGCGGACCGCCTGGCCGACAGCGCTGTGGCTGAAGTCGACGCGTTGACAAACAGCGGCGAAAAAGCTCTCATTTTCGGCTATTTGGCGGATGGGCTCATCGACACGGGCCGCACGGACCGGGCGCGCCAACTCGCGGACCACGCCATCCGGGAAGCCGCACGTGTGCAGGAATCACAGCAGCGCATCGATGCGTTGACGGAGATCGGTTCGCTTCTGGCGACCGTCGTTGACCGCACTGAGTTGGCGAGCCTTGCCAGCCTTGCCGAGGCGACACTGAAAGACTTCCGGAAAAAGAATGAGGCCTCTCCAGATCACGTGGTGACGCGGCTCGTCGCGGCCATCGGATCGGCTTGGTACAAAGCGGGCGACCCCGAACGTGCTGCAGCGGTGGTCAGTTCCATCGCGGACATTTCTGATCAGGCCAAGGCCATGCTCGAGGTGATCGGATCCGCTGCTGAGACGGGCGATCTTGACTACGCCAAACGACTCGCTGACGCCCTTCCCGACGCCGAAGCAAGAGATCAGGCCTACGGCAGGGCCATCGTCCAAGCAGCTGCGGAAGTCGACGAAATGGATCTGGCCGGATTGATAGATGAGATTACCGACCGCCGGAAGCAGGCGTCCGCGCTGACCAGTTGGGGCTTTCGCGTAGCGAAATGTGGCGACAGGCAAACCGCGACCGCTCTTGCCGAACGTGTCGAGACGATCAGCCGTTCCATCTACGACTCCCGAACCGAGCTTAAGCTTCTCGCCCCCTTGGTCTCGACACTCGCGACCTTGGGTCACGTCGAGTACGCCCGCAAAGCTGCTCGGCGGGCCACCCTACTCTTCCGGCTGGGTCACGAAACGGGTCCAAGCAACTTGGATCTCGAAAGATTCGCTCGCGGGGCAGCCCTGGCAGACGATCTCGAGACGGCCCTGGAACTCGCTGGACTGATCAGCGAGCCACAGCGCCGAGCGGCAATGTTGATCGAACTGGCAACATCCGCCAAAGGACCCGACATACTCCGGCTCGCTATAGGGCCACTTGCCGCCGCCGAAGAGGCTGCCAAAGCCGGACAGACGCTCCCCCACTACAAGATGCAAAAGATCTTGACCGCGTGGTGGGTGCTCGGTGAGGACGAACGCGCGGAATCACTGGCAAACTGGATGGCCGACAACGGGGACACCAATCAGCCGTCGTCTCCAATCACCACGCCAGTCAACTGGCCGATGTTCAGTAGCACTAGTGAACAAAAAATCTCGCAGGCGGGTCAGGCGCGTGACGAAGGTCTGGTCGAGGCGGTCGATGCTGTAGCCCGCGCCGGAAACTTCGCGCGCGCCGAAACGCTAGTCAACTCGATAGTAGACCAGCATCATCGGGCCGAAGCGCGAACGCGGCTCATTGTGGCCCTGGCTCGAGCCGGCCACGGTGACCGCGCTGACACGCTTGCCCGCACCGGCGGCACTTCCAATCAGCGGGACCGGAGCCTCCAGCAACTCGCCGAGATCTTCATCGAGCAAGGATCCATCGATTCGGCCGAGCGGGCCCTCCAAAGTATAGAAGACGGGTTCAGCCATGCGCGGGCATCGATCGCGGTCGCGCGCAAGATCGAGCCCACACTGGCCAAACCGTTCCTTGTATCGCCTATCCGCCAAAGGCGCCTGTCCGAGATTATCGACCTGCTCGCCGTGGTCTGCCCGGCAGCTGTCGAGGCCATCGCCGATCACATGCTGAATGACAGAGCCGCCCGAGCCGGGCAACCTGACGACTCTGCCGGTCCCCCGGTCGTGGAAACCGGCATGCGGAACTGGCTCGCCAGCTGTCGGAGTGTGAGCGCGCGGCACACGCGTTCCTCAGAAAAGTGACGAATCCTACGTATCTTCGATCCCGCGGCGGGGACTGCGTTGGATCTTCCGTGTTTGGTCTGGGGGTGGTCCGTTGGACAGGACGTCCATTCTGCCCGGCAAGGACCACGCTATGGCCGGACCTGCGCCGGGCTGCCGCTCCTGCTTACGAATTCAGTTCCGCAGCGTCTCGTGACTTATCCCCAACTCGCGGGCGACCTGGTTGAATGACCGCCCCGACGAACGGACCAGGTCAACCGCGTCACGCTGGAACTCTTCCGTGTATTTCGATGGACGCCACAGCGGGGACACCCTTGCCCTGAAACAACATCCAGTCTCAGGGTATCCACATCTCAGGGGGAAGGCCAGTATGCACCGATGACCGGTCCTGTCAGAGGTTGACAGGATGAACGGGGGTTCGATCGGCCTGACAGTCGAGATCTGAGCGGTGCATGTCATCCACGGCATGCCCGCCCGGTGGGGACCGTTCCTTCCGGCGGGGCCCGTGGTCCGGCACGACTGGCGCGGCGTACTGACACCGCTATCCCTTCACCGCTGGTAAGGGAGGAGCGCCCCCACCGGACCACGTCCCCTTCGCCTGGTCCCCACCGTGGCGGCCCGCACAGTCTTGTGGAGGGTCGCGATGCACACCACTCTCGCTGTCCTGTCCGACCTCGCCGCCGCAGCTCAGCCGTTGGCGGCGAACAGCATCGGCCAGGTCATCTCCAACATCACCGACTGGATCATGGGCATCATCGCGCTCGTCGCGACGATGTTCCTGGTCATCGGTGGCCTGCGGTACATGGCGGCCGGGGGCGACCCGGCCCAGGTCGAGCAGGCCAAGGGCAACTTCAAGTCGGCCCTGATCGGCTACGCCCTGGCCGTGCTGTCCCCGGTGGTCCTGCAGGTGTTGCAGGGCATCCTCGGCGGCTGAGGCGGCCACCGGTGATGGTCAACTTGCTGATGGACGACCTGATCAGCTGGCTCGCCGAGACGGTCGTTGCTCTTCTCGGCGGCCTGCTGGCCTTCCTGACCTCGTCCATCTTCGTATCGCCGGACGTCACGGTCCTGCCGCAGGTGCAGTCGATCGCCGAGCAGGGGTCGCTGGTCGTCAACGCCTGCTTCGTCCTCGCGATCGTCGCCGCGGGCGTTGCCACGATGGTCGGCGACTCGGTGGAGACCCGCTACAGCGTCAAGCAACTGGTGCCCCGGCTCGTCGTCGGGTTCGTCCTGTCCGCGTTCGCGGTGCCGCTGACCGGTGCGCTCACCGACGTCGCCAACGCCCTGACCGTGTCGATGGCCGGCGAGGCCGCGCCGACCACCGTGGCGGTGACCTTCGTCCAGGTCCGCATCGCCTCGGCGATGACGGACGAGGGCACGGCGCTCCTCACCGTCGTCATCGGGCTGCTCATCGTCGTGTTGATGCTCATGCTCGTCGGCGGTTGGATCGCGCGCGTCGGGGTGCTGGTCGTCCTGGCCGGGATCGGGCCGGTGGCCCTGGCCTGCTACGCCACCCCGTGGACGCAGGGCGTCGCCGAGCTGTGGTGGCGCAGTCTCCTGGGCTGCCTGGCCACATCCACGCTGCAGGCGGTGGTGTTCTCGGCGGGCATCGATCTACTGATCAACCCGGAGTCGAACCTGCCGATCCTGCTCGGGCTACCCGGGTCGGACACGCTCAACCTGCTGCTCGTGGTCGTCGTGCTCTGGACCACGGTGAAGATCCCGACATTGATGCGCCGGTTCGTCGGCCAGCAGGGTGGCCGGGGCCCCAACGTTGTCGGGCTCGTCGTGCGCACGGTCGCCCTTCAGGGGTTGACCCGCGGTCTGGGCCGGCACCTACCGGTACGGAGGCCGAGATGAGCAACGCCGATGACACGACGCCCCGCGCGGTCGTCCCGGCAGACGTCAACGAGCCGGACCGTATCGCGTTCGGGCTGACGTTCCGGCAGCTCGGCATCGTCGGCGGTGTCGGCCTGGTCGCGTTCGGTGTCTACCGGAGGTTCGGGCATCTGCTGCCGCCGGTGGCGTGGATCGTCGCCGGGGTCGTCGTGTTCGCCGGGGCGGTCGTGGTGGCGCTCGGCCGCCGCGACGGCCTGCCCCTGGATGTGTGGCTGCGCCACGGGTTCCTGCTGTCGCGCAGCCCGCGCACCTTCGCTCCGGGCGCGACGCGGGCCAGCGCGGTCGCGGTCGTGGCCGACGAGCCGCGTGTCCCGGCTCCGCTGCGCCCTGCGGTCACCGGCGTCACCCCGGCCGGTGTCCTGACCAGCGAGGGCGGCGACAAGGTCCTGATCGCCTGCGGCACCACGAACATCCACCTGCGCACCGGCGGCGAGCAGGCCGCGTTGCTCGACGGGTTCGGCCGGTTCCTCAACTCGCTGACCGGGCCGGCGCAGCTCGTCGTGGCCACGCAGCGGCACGACCTGACCGCCTACGCACAGGCGACCGTGGACTATGCCCCGCGCCTGCCACATCCGGCGCTGCAGGCCGCCGCCGGCGACTACGCAGACTTCCTGGTCGACCTCGACAGCCGCCGCGATCCGCTGCGCCGGCAGGTCCTCGCCGTCGTCACCGGCGCGTACGCGGCCGATACCGCCGTGCGCGCCCTGTCCGGCGTGGGTGTCGAAGCGGTCGCGTTGGACGGGCCGGCCGTCGCCGCCGCCCTCGCGCAGGCGGCCGATCCGTTCTCCCCGCCGGTGTCCGGCCCCCGCGCGGTGCCCGGCACCCCGATCACCCTACGGAGCACACCGTGATCCTGAGAAAGCCCAGCAGAACAAAGAGCACTGCCCCCGGGGACGGCATGCCGTCCCCGGGGGCCCTGTCGGTCACGCCCAGGCACGTGCAGGTCGGCGACGGGTACGCCGCCACGTACGTGGTGTGCGGCTACCCGGCCGAGGTCGGGCCGGCGTGGTTGGACCCGCTGCTGTCCTACCCCGGCCGGGTCGACGTCGCGGTGCACCTCGACCCCGTCGCCCCGCAGCTGGCCGCGCCGATGCTCAAGCGGCAGCGGGCCCGCTTCGAGTCGTCCCGGCGGCTCGACGCCGACCAGGGCCGGCTGGGTGACCCGATGGTGGAGGCGGCGGCGGCCGACGCCGCGGACCTCGCCGAACGCGTCGCCCGGGGGGCGGCGAAGCTGTTCGAGGTCGGCATCTACGTCACCATCCACGCCCGCACCCTCGACGAGCTGGACGAGACCGTCGCGGGGGCGAGGTCGGCCGCCGCCAGCGTGCTACTGGACCTGCAACCGGCGACGTTCCGGCACCAGCAGGGCTGGGTGTCCACCCTCCCCGTCGGCGTGGACGCGCTGCGGATGCGCCGAATCCTCGACACCACCGCCCTGGCAGCGGCGTTCCCGCTCGCCTCGACCGACCTCGCCGCCCCCGCGCCGGGCACCGCCACCGTGCCCGAAGGGGTCCTCTACGGGGTCAACACGACCAGCAACGGCGTGCTGATCTGGAACCGGTGGGCGCAGGACAACCACAACTCGGTCGTCCTGGCCCGCTCGGGCGCGGGCAAGAGCTACTTCGTCAAGCTCGAAGTGCTGCGCAACCTGTACCAGGGCACGACCGTGGCGGTGATCGACCCCGAGGACGAGTACGCGCCCCTGGCCGAGCACGTCGGCGGCACCATCGTGCAGCTCGGCCAACCCGGCGTCCGCGTCAACCCGTTGGATCTGCCCGCCGATCACCGGCCCGACACCCTGACCCGCCGCGGCCTGTACCTGCACACCCTGGTCTCGGTGCTGCTCGGGGCGGCCCCGCCGCCGGCCGAACGCGCCGCCCTCGACCGGGCCATCACCGCCGCCTACGCCCGGGCCGGCATCAACGGCGACCCCGCCACGTGGACCAGGCCCGCGCCGCTGCTGCGGGACCTCGCCGACGTGCTCGCCGCCGACGGCGACCCGGCCGCCGGGCACCTCGCCGCCCGGCTCGCCCCGTGGACCGTGGGGAACTTCGCCGGCCTGTTCGACGGGCCGACGTCGGTCCGCCCCGAGGGCCACCTCGTGGTGTGGTCGCTGCGGCACCTGCCCGACGAGCTGCGCACCGTGGGCACGCTGCTTGCCCTCGACTCGATCTGGTCGGGCATCGACACACCCGCCCCTGGCGCGCACCGTCGGCGGCGGCTCGTCGTGGTCGACGAGGCCTGGCTGTTGATGCGCGACGGCGAGGGCAGCCGGTTCCTGTTCCGGATGGCGAAGGCCGCCCGGAAGCGGTCCGCCGGGCTGTGCGTCGTCACCCAGGACGCGGCGGACGTGCTGTCGACCGACCTCGGGCTCGCCGTGGTGTCCAACGCCGCTACCCAGGTGCTGATGCGGCAGAGCACGCAGTCCATCGACGCCGTCGCCGAGGCGTTCAACCTGACCGCCGGAGAGGCCCGGCTGCTGCTGTCCGCGCCCCGGGGCGAGGGACTGCTCGTCGCCGGGCGCAGCCGGATCCCCTTCCGCAGCGTCGGATCGGCCGCGGAGCACACGATCGCCGTCACCGGGATCGGGGAGGTCGAATGACGACCACACCGCCGACCTGGCCTGCCGAGATATGGCAGTGGGTCACCACCCGGCCGTGGCTCGGTGTTCTCGCCGCCGCCGTGATCGTCGCGGCCGTGTTCGGCCACGACCGAATGCTCGCCTGGCGGCACCGGCGATTCGCCGCCGGCGCCCGGTGGTTGACCATCGCCGCGCCGCCGGAGGTCACCGCCGGGGCCGCCGCCGCGTTCTGGACCACCCTCGTCGGTGTGCTGACACCGTCGGTGTGGCGGCGGCGCGTGTTCGGCTACCCGCACGTCGGGTGGGAGTACACGTGGACCGGCCGGGCGCTGACCATCCGGGTGTGGGTGCCCGGCACGGTGCCGCCCGGCGCGGTCGAAGCCGCCGTCCGGGCGGCCTGGCCTGCCGCGACGGCGGTCGCCAGCGACGCCGCCGCCCCGATCCCGGCCCAGGTGGGCGACGAGGTGGGCGGGGCGCACTGGCCGCAGCACCCCGACGGGTTGCCGCTGCGCACCGAACACGACACCGATCCGCTGCGGGCGCTGCTGGCCGCCGGGGCCGAGGTACGCCACCGCGAGCACGCGTGCGTGCAGGTCCTCGCCCGTCCGGCGTCGGCCCGCCGCGTCCGCGCAGCCAGGCAAGCGGCGGCGGCCACGCCCGCCCATCCGCACGGCAGGCCCGACGTCACCGCCCGGACGGTGTCGGCCGGGACGCGGCTGGCCGTCGAGCCCTTGTTGTGGCTGCTCGACGCGTTCCTGCCCGGACCGTCGCGGCCACACACCCCGCCGACAGCGGCCCGGGCGGCCGAGCGGAACCCGGTGACCACCGCCGACGCCCGCACCATGGTCGACAAGGCGGTGCGGGTGCCACACTTCGAGATCGCCGTCCGGTTCGCCGTGGCCACCGACGCGGACCGGACCCCACCGGACAAGGAACGGGCCACGCAGATCCGGGAGCGTCTCGTCGGCCTCGGGCACACGATCGCCTCGGCCGCCGCGGCGTACACCGGGCCGAACCGGCTGCGGCGCATGAAGATGCCGCAGCCGGTGGCGACGATCGCCGGCCGGCGGTTGCGGCGCGGGTTCCTGGCCACCGTGCCGGAACTCGCTGCCCTGGCAGCCCTGCCGCAGGACCTCGCGGTGCCGGGCCTGGACCGGGCACGGGCAAAGGCCGTGCCGGCGCCCGTGCAGGTGCCCTCCGGCGGGCGAAGCGTGAAGGTACTGGGACGCTCGCAGATCGGCCACCACAGCGTCGGGCTGAGGGTGACCGACGCCCGGCAGCACGTGCACGTCGTCGGCAAGACCGGCGTCGGCAAGTCCACGCTGCTGCTGAACATGATCCTCGGTGACATCCGAGCCGGCCGGGGCACGGTGGTCATCGACCCGCGCGGGGACCTGATCACCGACATCCTCGACCGGCTCCCCGCCTCGTACGCGAAGAAGATCATCATCATCGACCCGGACCAGGAGAACCCGGGCTGCTTCAACCCCCTCGACGACCAGGGCGATCCGCACCTGGCGGTCGACAACCTGGTGGGCATCTTCGCGAAGATCTTCGCCGGCCAGTGGGGACCACGCATGGACGACACCATGCGGGTGGCGTGCCTGACGTTGATGCGGCACGCGAAACCGACGCTGAGCCTGGTGCCGTCGCTGTTGCAGGACCGGGAGTTCCGGGGCCGGTTCACCCACGGCCTCGACGACCCGGACGGCCTCGGCGGGTTCTGGCTCTGGTACGACGGCATCAACGACCAGTTCCGGGGCCAGGTCATCGCCCCCGTCCTCGCCCGGCTACGGGCCTTCCTGCTGCGCGACTTCGTCAAGAGCGTGATCGGCAACGCGCACAGCTCGTTCGACATGGGCGCGGTGCTCGACGGCGGGGTCCTGCTGTGCCGGCTGCCCAAGGGGATCCTCGGTGAGGAGACCAGCCGCATCCTCGGCTCGCTGATCGTGGCCCGGGTGTGGCAGGCCGCCATCGCCCGGGCCAACATCGCCGAGGACCAGCGCCGGGACGCCAGCCTGTACGTCGACGAGTGCCAGAACTTCCTGACGCTGCCCGGCAGCGTCGGGGACATGCTCGCCGAGGCGCGCGGCTTCCGCCTCGGGCTCGTCCTGGCGCACCAGGACCTCGCCCAGTTGCCCCGGGACGTGGCGGCGGCGGTGTCGGCCAACGCCCGGTCGAAGCTGTTCTTCACCGTCGACCCCGCCGACGCGCGGGAGCTGTCCCGGCACACCAGACCCGAGCTGGACGAGCACGACCTCGCTCACCTCGACGTCTACACCGCCGCCGCCCGGCTGCTGGTCGGCAACCGGGAACTACCGGCGTTCACCTTCACGACCAACCCGCCGGTGCCGGTGGTGGGTGAGGCGACCGCGATCCGGCAGGCATGCGCCGCCGCCCACCGCCGCACCGATGGGGAACCGCCGATGCAGCAGCTGGCCCGCACCGCGATGAAACGGCGGATGAACTCCCGCGACCGCTGACCGGCGGGCTGCTCGTGCGGGGGCTCGGCCGGGTACGGCACCGGGGGCTCGTTTGGGGGTGTCCGCGACACGAGGCCCCGGACGAGCCCCCGCCGCCGTCCTGTCAGGTGCCCCACCTGCCGGAACCCGGCCCGCGACCGGCCCGCCAGCAAGATCGACTCATCCAGACTCCCTACGGGACTCTCTCTCCACGGGGTGACCCTCCATGCCGCCATCACGTTCCCCTGGCCTGCTCGCCCTCTACCCGCACATCACCGGCCGGGACCGGCTGCTGCTCCAACTCCTCGACGACCACCAGGTCCTCACCACCGACCAGATCCACCGCATGCTGTTCCAGGCGCGCCGCACCTGCCAGATCCGGCTCGGTGAACTCGCCGGCCTGGGTCTGCTGGACCGGTTCCGGTTCGCCCGCGCCGGAGGCGGCAGCCACCCCTGGCACTGGACCCTCGGCCACCACGGGCACCGGTTCCAGGCCGCCGCCCACCAGCGGCCCGAGCCCACCCTGCGGGCGACCCGCCAACGGGTGCACCGGCTGTCGGCCAACCCGCACCTGACCCACCTGCTCACCGCCAATGAGTTCTTCGTCCGGCTCACCGCTCACACCCGCCGGCGCCCCGAGGCGCGGCTGCAGCGGTGGTGGTCCGAGACGCTGACCGCCAGGCAGTTCCGGACCATCACCGCCGACGGCCACGGCCTGTGGAGCGTCGCCGACACGACGGTCGGATTCTTCCTGGAGGCCGACACCGGCACCGAACCGCTGGGCCGGGTCGTGGCCAAACTCGACCGGTACGCGCAACTGACCCGCCGCGGCGGCCCCCGCTACCCGGTGCTGTTCTGGCTCGGCAGCGCACGCCGCGAGGAACACCTCCACCGGCTCCTGACCGGCGACGTGCCGTGCGCGACCGCCACTCACACCACCGACCCGGCCGAGGCGGTCTGGCTCCCCGCCGGCGCCACCGGTCGGGTCCCCCTCACCGAGCTGCCCAGCGACCACGGCCAGCCGGTCGCGGACAACCCGAACTTCGACGACGACGGCGTCCTCGTTCCCTGACAGCCCCTGACAGGCCGGCGACGGATCCTGTCAACGCAGGTCACAGGCATGGCCACGGGTTCCGACCGCGCTGGCGCTGTCAGGTCACGGCGCTACGGTGCAGCTTCTTCTCTCTGCTCGCATCGCCGCCCGTCTGTCCCCTCTCCGGATCTGCCCGCGCCAGCGGGATCACCTCCCAGCCCACCCCCTGCGGTCGGCTCGTGATCCACGCCCCGCGCCTTCACCGGCAGCTTCCCCGGCCAGACGCCGCGCCCCGGTGACACCACCCGACACACCCCGTCATGCCCAGCCCTGTCCTGCCGCGAAGGGAGCACCCCGCCATGCCCGCACTCACGTCCTGGCCCGCTCAGGTCGTCACCGTCTGCTTCGCCGCCGGCGACGACGCCGACTGGTTCGCCGCCGCCGAGAAGGTCCACGCCCGCCTGCACGCCCACGGCACCCCGGCCCGCCGCTACCACGTCCGCCACCGCCGGCTCATCGGCTGGCTGACTCGGTTCTTCGGCTACTACCTGCTCGACGCCGCCCGCCGTTTCGGCGCGGTCACCCTGGCCGCCGGCGGCCGCAAGAGCCGCCTCGACCTGACCGGCACCGCCGCGAAGGCCACCCACCACGCCGGCCTGCGCTGGCGGGCCTGGAACACCCACATCGCCGCCACCACCAAGCCCGCCCGGCCCTGGGAGGACTTCCTCGCCCAGCACCTCGCCGACCCGACGAAGATCACCCTGAACGAGGCCCGCCGCCGCTTCGAACAGCAGCCCCGCGTGCTGGCGATGCTCGCCAGCGCCTTCGACCCCTACGAGCTGTCCGTCTACCAGGCCGGCGAAGCCACCTACGTCGGCCTGCACTGGCGCATCGCCCTCGTCGGCGACGCCCTCATCACCACCGACGGCCGGGTCCTCTCCCCCGCCAGCGACTCCGTCGCCGACCGGTTCCGCTTCCTCAACGAGGCATGCGGCTACCTGCGCAACCTGCGGCCGGACGCGCGGGTGTGCGCCGTCGCCATCGCCTGACACCTAACCACCCGAACACACCGAGGACCGGTCACCGCCCCCGCGGCGACCGGTCCTCGCCATGCCCGCAACCCGCCCACCAGCAGAGGAGAACCCGGTGTTCCTGACCGATCCCGCGCTGCGGCGCATCGCCGCCGACACCAACGAAGTCCTGCCCGAACGCCTGTGGCGCCACGACACCGCCACCCACGACCCGCTCGGCGACCTCGCCCGGATCCTGCACGCCACCGCCCGCGAGTTCACCGACAGCACCACCGCCCTCGACCGAGCCCTCGCCCGGCTGGGCGTGCTCGCCGACACGACCCGACGGGGACTGGCCGCCCGCGCCGACCTGCACGCCGCCGGCTACCACCAGGCGCTCACCGACGCCCTCACCGCCCGCGAACGGCACATCGCCCTCGGAGCCATGCTCCTCACCGTCTACCGCGCCTGGCGCCACCACCGGCCCGTGCCCGGCGACGGCGACGAGCGCTACCTGCTCCTGTACGCCGGCGACCCGACGCGCGGCGTGGCCACCCTGCGCCGACGCGAACCGCAAACCTGGCTGGTGGTGCCCGACGCCGAGGCCGCCACCGCCTTCGACATCCCCTACCCCGACCGCATCGTCGGCGAGGTCACCGAAGCCGAGCCGGGCTGGACGCCCACCGCTTACACCGCCGCGCCGCACCACCGGACGCCGGCCGGCATGACGTACCCGCTGCCGGTCTGCGACGACCTCGCCTCGGCCTGCCGGTCGCTGCTGCGCTGGTGGCACCTGCGCCACTCCGACACCTGGCGCAGCCGCACCCCCGACCAGCTCACCCCCGCCGAACTCGCCCACCTCACCAGCTGAACCGGGGGACCCTCATGCCGCACCTCGACCTGATCGGCCGCTGGATCGCCGCGACCACCGGCCGCACCCTCGACCAGCACGCCGCCGACCCCCTCCCCACCGCCGCGCACCTGCCCGAGGCCGCCAGCACACTGCGGCACCTGCGCACCGAGCTGCTGCTCACGGTGGACCAGCTACGGACCCTGCTCATCAACGCCGACGACCTCACCGGGCCCGTCGGCGCCGTCACCGGCACGCTGGAGACGATCGCCGACCTGGCCCGCGAGTACCACCAGGCCCGCGACCGGGTCGACACCCTCATCGGCGACACCGCACGCGCCGCCTACGCGCAGGCGCACCCGGGCCGGATGGTGCAACGGCGCTACGTCAACCCCGGCGACACCGTCCTGGTCGTCCTGCCGCACACCGACGCCTGCCGCAGACAGCACCTCGCCGGCCAGCGCGCCCACATCAAGGTCGGCACGTCCGACGCTGGGCTCCGCCCACCCGGCAGCGCCAACCCACTACGGCTGTCCCACGCCGACGCCGGCATCTACCGCGACCCGACCGAGGACCGCCTCTACATCCTCCAGGCCACCGCGGACGCAGCCACCGCCGGGCGCTGACGTCCGCGCGGCATCACGCCGCCCACGTCCACCGGGCCGCACTCCCAGCACAGCACGGCAGCGCGTTTCCACGCCTGCCGCGCCCGCTGCTGCCCGCAACCCCGCGCACCACCGCCCGGCACCACCCGGTGCCCGGCAAACCCATGCTCCCTGAGGAGGGAAACCCTGATGGAACACCAGTCCCTGACACCTGCCACGCAGGCCGTCCTCGACGCGCTGACCACCCTCGGCCAGGGCAACGTCCAGGAACTCGCCGACACCTCCGGCAAGGCCCGCTCGACCACCGACCGGGCGATCAAGGCGCTGGCCGAGGCCGGACTGATTGTCGCCGTGGACACCGACGCCGACGCGGCCGAGAGCACGCCCACGCGGTGGACCCTGGCGACCCCGGCCGAGGCCACCGACACCGCTCCGCAGGACACCGACCAGGACGACGAGCACACCGCCGGCACGGACGCCCCCGAGCACGCCGACCCCAGCCCGGACGCCGAAACCGGAGAGCCGGACAGCGAGCCGGCCGGGACGCCCGACGGGCCGGTCGACAACGGTGGGGACGGCGACATCGGCCAGGACGGCGGGACCGGCCAGGACGAGGGCGGCGACGCCGACGGCACGGAGCCGGAAACCGACCCGGGCGACCAGGGCGACGTCGCCGACACGGACGAGCCGACCGACCTCGACGACCAGCCCGACGCCGGCGACGGGGGTTCCGCGGGCGACGGGGAGGACGAGGCACCGGCGGCGGCTGTCGTGCAGCCGGCGCGTCCGGGTGACCGCAAGGTCATGGCCATCAAGGGCGTCCTGGCCGACCACGGCGACGACGGCGCGACCCTCGACGTGATCGTGGCCGAGAGCGGCATCGGACACGCCACCGCGACCCGGCTGCTGACGGCGATGGAGCAGGCCGACGCCGCCCGCCGGCTGCCCGGCCTGCCGCAGCGGTGGATCCCGGGCCCGACCAAGGCCAGCGAGGTCGACCCGAACCCGGAGCCGCCCCGCTGCCCGCTGTGCCACCAGGTCATCCGTGGCCTGGCCACCGCACCGGACGCCACGGCGACGGTGCGGTCGCTGATCCGGCCGGACGGCACGCTGCACATCGTCGCCCCTGACGGGGAAACCCACGTCGTCGACCTGCCCACCCGCACGCCCCCGCGTACGGCGGGCGTCGCCCGCAGTGCCGGCCGGCGCGGCGACGGGACCGTCAACACCGACGGCAGCCAGCCCTTCGGCCGGGGCGAGCTGGAGAAGCTCACCCTCGACGTCCTGGCCGCCCACCCCGGCCACGCGATGACCCCGCAGGACATCGCCACCGCGATCAGCGCCCAACTCCACCGCGCGGTCAGCTCCGGGGCCGTACGCAACAACTGCACCAAAGCCGCCGCGGCCGGCCGGATCCTCCTGGTCTCCGACGCCCCGCTGACCTTCGCCTACCCCGCGCCGACCGGCGACGGCCCCGACGGCCAGGCCGACCCGTCCTGACCCCCCCACCACCACATCCCTAACCCGCTGCCGGGGGCCGAGCCGCGCGCCCGGCCCCCGCAGCACATCGAAGGAGAACCCGTGCCACACGAACTCGAAACCCTCGCCGACGGAACCACCGCCTTCGCCAGCGCCCGCCTGTCGGCCTGGCACCAGCTCGGCACCGTCACCCAGGACACCATGCGCGCCGAAGAGATCATGGCCGCCGCCCGCCTCGGCGACTGGGGCGTCCGCACCATCCGCACCGTCGGCATCGACATCGTCGACGGCGTCGAAGTGCAGATCCCCGCCGACGACAAGCGAATGACCGTACGCCGCAACCCCGTCACCGGCGACACCGAGTACCTGGGCATCGTCGGCACCGACTACACCGTGGTCCAGAACGAACAGTGCGCCGAGATGCTCGACCGCCTCGTCGACCAGGTCGGCGGCGCCCACTTCGAAACCGCAGGCAGCCTCCGCCGAGGCAAGAGCGTGTTCGTCACCATGAAACTGCCCGACGCGATGGAGATCGCCGGCGTGGACCGCCTCGACCTCTACCTCATCGGCACCACCTCCCACGACGGCACCGCCGCGCTACGCGTGGACGCCAGCCCCATCCGCGTGGTCTGCGCCAACACCCAACGCGCCGCCTTCGCCAACTCCGTCGGGCACTACACGTTCCGGCACACCTCCAACGTCAACTCCCAGATCAGCCAGGCCCGCGAGGCACTGGGCCTGATGTGGAAGTACATGGAGACCTTCGAGAAGGCCGCCGAACGGATGCTCAACACCGAACTGACCATGCGCGAGTTCGAACAGGTCGTCAGCCAGGTGTGGCCAGTCAAGGACAACGCGTCCGAGCAAACCCGCAACAACGCCAAGCAGCGCCTCGGCACCCTCAAGTACCTCATCCGCGAGTCCGACACCCAGAAGGCCATCACCGGCAGCCGGTGGGCCGGCTACCAGGCCATCACCGAGTACCTCGACCACTACCAGCCCGCCAAGAACGCCATCGCCCGCGCCAACCGGGTCCTCACCGGCAACGTCGGCGACCTGAAGGTCACCGCCTTCGACCTGCTCAAGGTCTGACCGCCCCCGCCCCCCCCCCCGGGGCGACGGCCACCCCGTGCCGCCGCCCCGGCCCCCATTTCCGAAGGGACACCCATGACACCGCGCACAACGAGGCGCACCGAAGCCGGGGCGGGCAACCGATGAGCGGCCACATTCGCCACCCCCGAGACACCCGGCAGACGGTGTGCGGACTGCCCGCCGCCGACGTCCGCCGGTGGGAAACCGAGCACTCACCACGCATCGACCACACCTGCGAGGACTGCTACACCCTGCTACCCGAGGCCACCCGACCCGACGACGCCAACCACCCACCGGGCGACCCCACCCTCATCGACACCCTGCGGCGCATCGTCGCCGACCGGCAGCACGCCAAGATCGACGGAGTCCTCGTGGACCTGTGGTCGGCCAACGTCACCGTCCTCATCTGGGACCACCTCCGCGACGACAAACGCCAGCGGCTGCTGACCCTGCCGTCCCACGAACTGATCCTGCGCTGCGTCGCCATCTACACCCGCCTCACCAGCAACGGCGGCGACACCTGACCGGGCAACCGACACGCGGACGCCCTCGACGACCGAGCCGTCCGCCCGGGCCCCGGCCGAACCTCCGCCGTCCGCCGCCGGCCTGAGCGACGGCCCGACATCCACCCACCCATCGCGTACGCCTCGGACGCCGCGCACCGCCGGGCGACGTTCGAGGCGTACGCCTACGCACCCTCGGAGGGCCCCCATGACGTACACGCCACCGTGGCAGAGAAGCTGCAACTGTCGCTGCCTGCGCCACCTGCCACGCACCACCGACAACGAGCCCAACTACGCCTGCACCATCACCTGCGCCACGCAACCCCTCACCCTGCTCGCCGACCACTGGGACTGCGCGCTCTTCCTCGACCCCGCCGGCGACCTCTGGCACGTCCCCACCCTGACCCACGGCACCTGGGACAGGAGCAACGCCGCAGAAATCAACACCCGCTCCGACCTCCACGACGCCGGCCGGCTCATCGAGCAGCTACTCCGCCACGTCGCCCAGGTACTCGCCGCACCTCTCCCCTGAACGCACTACCACCCACCGTGGGCCGCCCCTTCGGGCGGCCCACGGTCCTTTCTGCGTTTCGCAACCTGAAGAGACAGCGGTGCACCGCCTCCACCGATCGAAGTCGCCGACTTCCTGCGACGACTGTACGGGCTGCTACCGCTCGTCCACCGCCCGCAGCTCGCATCCGCTGTTGCCTCGCCGGCCGCACAGCCCGGCCTTCCTGCGTCTCCACCGAAGGGCCACCGCCATGACCAGGATCCTCATCGGCGTCGTCACCGTCGTCACCATTGCCTGCCTCGGACTGCCCACGCTTCTGCTGTCGTCAGTCCTCGGCAACGGCTCCGGTGGCTGTGACGTCGCCACCGCACCCGCCGCGCGCCCCAGCGGGCACCCAGCCCGCAGCGTTGAACAACTGGAGATCGCCGCGGCCATCATCGACGTCGGCGTCGCCAAAGGCGTGCCCCGTTGGGGCTGGGTCGTCGCCGTCGCCACCGCCATGCAGGAGTCCGGCCTGCGCAACCTGCCCCACCTCGGCAACCGCAACGACCACGACTCCATCGGAGTGTTCCAGCAACGCCCGAGCCAGGGCTGGGGCACCGTCCCGCAACTCTCCGAGCCCAGCTACCAAGCGGGAAAGTTCTTCGACAAGCTCCTGACCGTCCCCGGCTGGGAATCGATGCCACTCACCCAGGCCGCCCAGGCGGTCCAAGTCTCGGCCTACCCCGACGCGTACGCGAAGTGGACCGACGACGCGACGGTCCTGGTCGATCAGCTGACCAGCACCCTCGCCGACTGCCCCGCTGACGCGATCGCCACCCTCCCGGACGGGCTCGCGCTCCCTGCCGACAACCCACCCACCGTCGCCACCGCAATCCTCTGGGCCATCGACCAGCTCGGCACCCCGCACCACTTCGGTGGGTCCTGCACCGACCCACACTCCGGAGAACCCGCCAAGCAGTGCGACTACTCTTCCCTGATTCAGGATGCCTACCAGGCAGCCGATGTCCCGATCCCCGGCACCACGACCGACCAGGCTCGCTCTGGGAAGCCCGTAGGTAACCTGGCGCTTCTACTACCTGGCGACCTGATCTTCATCCCCGGCAGCCAAGGCAGCATCGACAACCCACGCCACGTCGGCATGTACCTCGGCGAAGAACTCATCATCCACACCCCGAAGACCGGCGACACTGTGAAGATCACCAGGCTCAGCAACTGGCTCGACAAGATCGCTACCATCCAGCCGGCTCAGCGAGCCGTAGACCACTGGAAGCGGTCAACGTCAACGCGGCGAATCGCCGGAAGCCCCGTCTCATCCTGAGGTCGAAGCCAGGTAGGGCAATCCGTGACAAATCGGGATCAGACATCGTCCGCATGACCTCGCCAGCAGTAGCAGCCAGATCGCGATGTCAGCGGCATGAGCGTGCACTGGATTATGCCTACTGCTGTGATGGGAGCCGTCCGTAGGTCGTTCATGGCTCGGCGCAGTGGGCTGGCACCGGCGTTGAGCACACTCGCCATCGTCGTAGGTGCCCCCATCATGGCCATGGGAAGGCGGAATCGATGCTTGGCGCCACGGCGTACTTGCTGGATGTCTCTACCGTGAGCTAACTTCGACGGTCTCCGCGGTCTCCGCGACCGCCGAAGGCACTTTGGCGGGACGCTGCCACGGTGGCTGATCGACCAAGCGTGACCGCCAATGATCAACGGCAGCTCCGCCGTACTCTCCCCCAGTCTGGCTTGTCGCACCCCGCAGCTACTATTCAGACCTGCATCGCACCACCACCACAGCGCTATACGTCAGGTGAACTTTGGACACGGCAGGGAACATCGTCAAGGTCCGTCAGGTCGACCCAAGGACATCCCGCCTCTGGGTCGACCTGACGGATGGCCGGTCGGCGACCATAACGCTCCCAGGGCATGAGGACTATGCGGTCGGCGATGTCCTGTTCTGTCGGGAGGGGTTCACGCCCGAGAAGGTCCCGGATGAGCTATGGGGTAAAGCGGCTCAGGTCGGCACGGTCCGGCTCGTTTCTGGCGACCGGGTAGTCGTGGATGTGGACGGCAGCCTGAAGGCATACCCGCAGAGATCTTCATCGCCTTTCCAAGAAGGGCAGACAGTCGAGATAGACAGCTCGGGCTGCCCAGGTCGACTCTTGTCCGAGCGTCCCGTCGATCGCCTCGGCCTTGCTGATCGTAACGCTGTCAACGTCGAGTCTCTCGTGGTTAGACCAGCCGGAGAGCTGACTCTCCAAGACTTTGGCGGCTCGCCAGATGTCGTCAACCGCGCCGTCAACCTCGTACGGGTCGCGCTTGATCCGGCCAACAGGCTCAAGGAAATTGGCGCCAATCCGATTAAAGGAATGCTCTTCACGGGTCCACCTGGCACGGGCAAGACACACCTGGCGAAGGTGCTCGCCGCACTGGCGGGAGCCACCTTCTACAATATTGCTGGCCCAGCGATTGTCGACCAATGGGTCGGACAAAGCGAGCGAGCCCTACGGAGCATCTTTGACCATGCCCGAAGCAATGCGCCAGCGATCCTCTTCTTCGACGAAATCGACAGTCTCTTCACCCAGCGAGGCTCCTCGACTAATGAGTCGACCAACCGGCTCGTCGGCCAACTGTTGTCTCTGCTGGACGGGTTCTCCGCCTTCGAGCAGGTGATGGTGATCGCAACCACGAACCTGCCCGAGAGCCTCGATAACGCACTTCTGCGCCCTGGACGACTCTCTCATAAGATCCAGTTCACGCTGCCAGACGCCGCAGACCGGGCCGCTATTTGCGAGGCATCGTCAAGGCACATCAAGTTCTCCGAGCCGATTGATCCGCATGCATTGGCCGAGGCGACGCCAGGCTGGACTTCTTCTGACATCGCCGCCATCTGGACCGAGGCTGCCATCCTAGCCGCCCTTGACGGACGGGTGACACTCTGCCTCGAAGACGTGCATGAGGGCATACAACGGGTACAGCGCGTTCCCATGGCACCGGAAAAGGATCCTGAATCATGATCTTTCGCAAACAGGGTCGCCGGTGGGCCAAGCAACGGCGTGAGTTTGTCTACCTGGATGAGGTCAGTGTGACCAGCTTGATCGCTTCCCGCGACGGCGCAATCAAGGAGACTGTGAAAGAGACCCTGACCCGGTCCAACGAGCGAGAGTCAAAGACGGTCGCCGGTCCGGCGGGCAAGAATTTCAAGTTCAGCACGGAATTTCGGGCCAAGAACACCGATACAGCCGCTCGTGAGGTCGTCCACAAGGCTGTTATTCAGAGCACATTCCGCGACCTGCGCACCGGCGACGACGATGAACTGTTGCTGAGGACTGGCCGCAAACAGCATAAGCGTCAGGTCAAGCCACACTCTCTTGCTACGAAAGATGACGTGCTCCGCAACCGAAAGAGACTCGCACGACACGGCCAACTGCTTGCACTGCGGGATCTTTCGCGCGGTGACGTGCTCGAACTCGAAGTAACCCTCAGTGCGGACAGGACCTATCAACTCGTTAGCGCCGCCTCCTCCATCGTGGAGATTGTGAAGGGGCGCGAGGCTCTCTTCGGGATCAACAAAGCGGAGTATGACAGCGCTGTTCACATCCTCGAAGTTATCGACAGTCTGCTCGTCGGCCTCGTGCCAATTCGCGGGACGAGCAGAGATTTCGCGGTCCTCGAGTATGCCGACGACGAGTTCCTCGTGGATCGGCGCGTGCTAGATCCCGGTGGTAGCATCACGAATGAAATTCGGCCGCTGGAAGTTGTTGGGGTAACCAACTTCTCCTCGTACTCGCGAGACCTGCGGAGGGTGCTCTTCAACGACGAGTCGTACACGGCTTACGTTAGGGTCGAGGCTGCGGCGTTACGCGATAGTTGGCAACCTGTCAAGCTCGCCAACGTGTTGGAGAAAATGTTCATCAACGTTGATGAGCTAATTTCTCTGCTACCCGGCGAAGGCATGCCGGTGGGCACCTCGAACGACGATGGTCGCGCCTCAGTCGCCGACATGTTGGAAGCCTTCTCCGATTTCGGCAAGACGTTGGCTAGCGATACAGGCAAGCCTATAGATGAAGCAGCGTTGTCGGCGGCGGCAACCCAAGCCGTTCCGGCGTTGGCGATGGCCTCGAACCTCGAATCGCGTAGGGCCGCGTTCGATATAGTGGTCCAGGTCATCGATCCGCAGGCTGATCGAGAATTAGTTCGAGTTGCGCGGAAAGCAGCTTTGGATAAGATTGCGGCAAATGTGGTGAACACGAGTGGGATACCTACGACTCTCGGGGAACCGCCAGCCGGAGCGACTCGGAAGCTCGAGGTCGAATTCGTCGCGATCTACTGGTGACTGCTTGGTGCATGGCACGAGGGCCGCTTCTTGCTACAGGCACCGGCTCGGACTCGTGACAGTAACCTTGCCTTTTCCGGACTTTGCCCGGCAACGAGGGTGTGCTCTACGCGCACTCTCATCGACAGAAGCGGATACGCGGAGGCCTCTGGACCTTCCTGCATCACGCGCCCCCCCGGTGGGATCGCCCTCCAACGCAGCCAGGTCCATCGATCTTCCACGGGGCGGGGTGAGATCGCCGGACCGGCACGTGCTGTTGGCCAATCAGTCTGTCCGACGCAGCGCCCTCGGCGTGGGTCGGTCGCGGTGTCGGTGATGTTCACATGTCAGCGGGATCGCTCCGGAGTTGGTTGGCGAGGGTGGTAGTGGCTTCCTGGGGTTCGGCGTCGAGGTCGGCCAGTGCTCTGGTCAGGGCGCGGAGGAGGATGCGGATGCCGTCGGTGTCGCCGAGTGCGTGGCGGGCGTGCATGGCGCGGGTGTAGAGGGCCTCGTTGTAGCGGTCCAGTGCGATGGCCTTGTCGAGCAGGTCGGATGCGGCCTGTGGGTCTGTGTGGATGAGGTCGTCGGCGAGTAGGAGGTGGGCCTCGGTTGCCCAGCGGCGCACGGTTTCCCGGTGGGGTGGGAGCCATTCGTAGTCTTGGCTGTCCGCCAGGGGTGCGGTGTAGAGGTCGCAGGCGGTGGTGAGCAGTTCGCGGCGGCGTGGGCCGGTGGCGAGGGTGGCGGTGCGCATGAGGTCGCGCAGGGTCCAGACGTCGACGTCGACGGTGGTGGGGTCGAGCCGGTAGCGTCCGGCGCTCTTGACGACGTAGGCGTTCTTCGCGTTGGGGGTGGCGGCGCGGGCGAGGACGTGTCGGAGGTTGCTGACGTTGGTGTGGACGCGTTGGTCGGATTGGCTGATGCGGGCGTCGGGTTCGAGGTACTCGCCGATCTCGCGGGTGGTGACTCCGTCGGGGTGGCAGGCCAGGAACACGGCGAGTTCGAGGGCCTTGGCGCGCAGCGGTCGGCCGGGGTGGGTGATGTCGTCGATCCGCGGCGGTCCGAGGACCCGCAGCCGCGCCCTGCCGGTGGCGTCGCTCTCGGCAGCTGGGGCTATCGGTGCGGGACGGTCGGGAGACGTGGTCTCGGTTCGGCTGGCGTGCAGTGGAACCGTCGGGCCGGGGCCAGCGGACAACGGGAGTGTGATGGGTTCGCCGGTATGGGCCTCGCGCAGGGTCGTGAGAATCCCGAGGGCGGTCTGGGTATCGAGTACAGGAAGGCGCGGCGGGAGCGGCTCGGTCGTCGGTCCGGAGGCGGGTGTGGTGTGGCCGTCTGTGGTGACGTCGATGGTGGTGCCGGGTGTCCATTCGCCGAGCAGTACGGCGGACAGGTTCAGGTTGCCGCCGAGGGTGAGCGCGGTCGTGGCGCGGGTGGAGGTGGCGGCGGACGGGGCCGTGGTGATGAGCACGACCGGTGGCAGGGGTTCCTCGTCGGGGGTCTGTTGGCGTGGGGTGTCCAGGTCGGTCAGCGTGTGTTCGTCGAGGATGCGGCTGCGGTGCAGGAGTCGGGCCTCGACTGCGGTGAGCGCGTCGTCGAGGTTTGCGGTGGTGTGTAGCCGTGGCCATGGTGCGAGGGCGGTGGCGTCGGGGCCCAGGAGGGTGGCCAGGGTGGCGGTGTCGATGATGACTTCGCCACGGGCATGGGGGTGGTCTGGGGTGCCGGTGGCCAGGGCCGCGACGAGTGCGGCGCGGGCTGCGGCGTGCGCGCCGTCGCCGATGATGCCGATTCCGCCGGTCGGTAGCGATGCGAGTTCGGGTACGGGCGTCGGCCGCTCGTTGTCGTCGGTGTCCGGGTTCGGTGGTCCGGGGTGGCGGGCAGTCACGGTGCGGCGTACCTGCACCACGGGCGGCGGGAGTTCGGTGGGTGGATCGGTGTCGGGTTCTCCGGTGTAGCGGCGTCGGCGTTGGAGCCAGACCAGAGTGGCGGCGGCGCTGATCGCAACGGCGAGCGACCAGGGCAGCCAGTCGCCCCCTGACAGCTGCACTCCGTCCTGGTCGGTTGTGACCGCCGGGTTGTGGGTGTCGGGTTTGGTCGGCGCGACCGGCGACGAGGTGAGGTCGGCAGCCGTCGAGGATGTGGTCGGCATTGAGGCGGACGTACTCGCTGCGGCCGAGGGTGTGGCGCTGGGGCCGGCTGCTGGTCCCTCGGTGGTCGGTGGTGGTGCGGTGGGGTCCGGCCTGTCCGGGTCGGCGCTCGGCGATGCCGACGGTGTCGTAGGTCGGGACGGCGTCGCAGGTGGCGGCTTGGGTGGTCTGGCGGGTGTGGCGGTGTGTGGTGGGCGGGCGTCGGCGGGCAGGCGCAGTTCCCAGCCGGGGTAGATGAGGTCGCAGTCGCGCAGGGTGCCGCCGACGCCGGGAAAGTGGCGGTGCTTGTTCAGGCTGCAGATCTGCGGCCAGCGGTTGGCGTCGCCGAGCCAGTCTTTGGCGACCTTGGAGAGGGTGTCGTGCCGCTCGACCGTGTACAGGTAGTGCTGCTCGGCGACCTGGATGATGGCGGGTCCACGGGCGGCGGCCTGCCGGGGGACATCGGCGTGCTCTGCGGCGGCGATGGGCGTGGACGGCGGGTCCGGGTTCGCCACGCGGCCGAGCGGGCCGGCGGAGGTGACGGCGAGCGCGGCGGTGCCGGCCAGGCCGAAGACGAGCCGGTGCAGCGGGGCCGGCAGCCTGAGCGCGGGAACGCGCCACCGGGTCAGCCCGGCGAGGATCTCGGCGAGTAGGAGCAGTGCGAAGACGCCCCACAGCAGCCACATCGCCCAGAGGGCCGCGCCGATGAGGACGTCCGGGGTGAACCGTCCGTTGACCCGTTCGAACCAGTCCGGGATCTGCGACCACGCCGGTAGCCGTCGCACCGGGTTGCCGCCGACGACCCACAACAGCGCCGGCACTCCCACCAGGAAGAATCCGGCACCGATAGCGGCGCGGGCGGCGCTGGTCAGGGAACGGGACAGCGACCTACGGCGTCGGGGCGGGTCGTGGGGAGGATGGACGGTGGCCCGCGCAACGTATTCGGCCAGCCTGTCGCCTCGGTCCGGGGACATCTGCGGCACCTGCCCCTCCCTGCGGCTGATCGTCAATCTCTTCCCATACACGAGGATCAGCGTTTCCGACCATCCCAGCCGGAAGGATTCTCATCATTCGCGCACCGGGGATCACGGGAGAGGATCACGGTTGACAATGCCTCGCCACCACGGGTGAGACTGCCTCTCATGGTCAACGGGGACGCCAGGTTGTCGATCGACCTCAGCTCCTCGGCCATCGCCGCCACGGTCAGCCGGCAGGGCACCCGGGTTCCCATCCTCATCGACGGTCGACTCGTCATGCCGCCGGGCGTCGCCATCGCCCCCGCCGGTGACCTCTACGTCGGCGTCGACGCCGCCGCCGCACGGTCGCTGCCCGCAGACCATCGGTTCGTCAACCACCCGGCCGACCACCTCGCCAGCCCTGCCCAGGCTCCCGATCCGGCACAGCCCAATCCCGTGGATGTCCTCGCTGCAGTCCTGCGGCACGTCAGCAACCACGCCACCCACCAGGTCGGCCAGCCGATCACCGACCTCACCGTAACCATCCCACCGGCCTGGGGACCACGCCGCCGCACACACCTCAGCAAAGCAGCGGCCCGAGCGGGACTACCACCGCCGGCCCTGGTCACCGCACCCGCTGCCCTGGCCACCTACACCACGACACTCGGCCTCACCACACCCGAGAACTCCTGCTTACTCGTCTGCCAGGCCGACCACCATCCACCTACTCTCACCGTCCTGCAGACGGTCAGCGACGGCTACCGGGAGCTGGCAACACAGCAACTCCACGGCCCGCACGACCTCGACGATCTCATCGCCCGGCACGTCGTCGCCACCGCGACCACCGGCCACGACCCGCTCCGATCAGTCGTCGACCACACCGACACGATCACGGCGCAGGAGCACGGCGCTCTCCGGGAGTCCATCCGCACCGCCCGGCACCAACTCGTCCAGCAGGAGCGGGCGCCGGTCATGCTTCCCACACCCCACCACCCTGTGGTCATCACCCGCGACGACATCACCACCGCCGCCCAGCCCCTCCTTGACCAGGTGCCCGACGCAGTCGCCCACCTCCTCGACGCGGCCGACGTCGACATCGAACACCTCACCGCTGTCATCGTGAGGTCAGCGCCCGGCGTGCCCGCACTGACCGACCGCCTCGCCGCAGCAGCCCGGGGCACCCCCACCGTCGTCGACCACTCCCACGCTCTCGCCGACGGAGCCCTGAACCTCACCACCACCCACCAACCCGGACCCAGGGCCGCTGCCGCCCAACTCCCCCGCGTCCGGCTGCGCATCAGCGACCTCACCGGCGCTCTCCTCATCGGCGCATGCTCCCTGGCCCTGCTGCTGCAAGCCGTCCTCACCGCCGACATCACCACCCTCTTCACCAGGGTGGTCGAAGCCCGCATCTCACTACCGCAACTCGGCACCGCCGGCGCGCTCGCCATACTCACCGCCCTCGCCGTGGCACACCTGGCACCCACCACCTGGCTCGCCGGAACACCCACCACACCCACACCCGAACCCACCACAGGCAGCCTCATCCGACGCGGATACCTCATCGCCGCCGTCGGCGGCACCATCACCGCCGCCCTCTACGGCCTCGCCACCGGCACCGCCGTCGGACTCGACTACACCCCCTACCTGAAATGGACCCTCGGCACCGCTCTCCCCCTCGCGCTTTGCGCCACCCTCGTCGCCGCCACCGCACCCCGCATCCCCGCCGACGCACTACCCACCTGGCTCGCCATGACCCGACCCGCCATCACCCACGCCGTCACCGCAACCGCCGGCATCTTCCTCATGCGCGCCGCCCTCACCATCACCACCCCCGTCGACCTCACCGGCATGCCCGGCCTCGTGGGCAGCCTCGGAGCAGCCCTTCTCGGCACCGCCACCGCCCTCACCGCCACCCGCACCCGCCTGGCCCGCACCATCACCGCACCCGGCCTGGCCATCGGCTACGCCCTCGTCTTCACCTACAACACCAACAGCGCCCTCATCGCCGGCTACCTCATCGCCCTCACCTGGTGGGGCATCCGCCTCACCACCAACACCCTGCAACTGGCCTTCCCCAACGTCCGGTCAGCGCTACACCGCCTCACCGATCGCCCAGCCGGCTGAAACGTCGCGCCGCCGCACATTGGTGATGACGCCTCGACCCTCACCTGTCTCCACGATGCTTTCCTGGCAAGTCGGCACCAAACGACGGACAGCGTCCTCTTAATGGGCCGCTGTGAAAGGTCCGCAACCTTACCGCCGAGCAGGCGGTGCAGCCGGGTCGGCCGGGGCGGCTCGTGAGTGCGTCGCCGACAGCAGTATCGCCGCGGCGAAGAACGTCACCACCTTGCCGATGGCCAACGCGAGTGAGGTGGTGGAAAGCCAGCTCGGAATTAGCTCGACGAAGGCCATGTATCTGTAGCGGCCGGAGCCGCCAGGATCCGCGTAGAGGAAGGCGCCGGTGAACCACCCCGGCGTCATGCAGGTGGCGGTGCACAGCACGATCGAGAACAGCGCCCAGCCGGCGGTCACGACCGTTGACCCGCCGCGCGAGCCTGCGAGGTAGCACCACACGCCAAAGGCGATCATGAGCAGACCCACGATCACGGTGATGACCACAGCGAACGTCATCGGCCCCGTGGGAGGACTCCCGGTGCTGCGATCGAACTGCGCGTTGATTGATCCGATCACAGTAGCGGCGACTACCGCAACAGCGATGCCCATGGCCGCGCTCAGGAAGGCGAGCAGACTTGCCCAGACGTGGCCTCGGGAGCGGTGCCGTGGCGTCAAATGCCTCGTCATGCGAAGGATAATCGCACATGAGTGAACAGGGTCACTACTGGCAGATCGGCCAGCGATCGACGGGCTGCGCTGGGCTAGAGGCGCGTCTCATTTTGATCGTCGTGGGTCTACGCCATGATCTTCGCTCTGTGACGGATGTGGTTGAGGACAAATGCGCTGCTGGACACCGGATGACCTATGGCGGTGGCGCGGCCGTTGATGCCGGTTCCGGTGAAGCGGCCGCAGGGCGGTGGACGGCGGCGCGCCGACGACCGGGCAGTCCCGGCGGCGATCGTGTACCTGGCGCAAGCTGCTGCTCCTAGCGCAAGCTCCCGGCAGCGTTGTTCGGGACCAGCCGCGCCACCATGCATCGGTGGTTCACCGAGTGGACCCGATCCGGATTGTCGGAACAGCTGCACCAAAGTTCCCTGGACCGACTGAACTCGAATCAGCGAGATCGACTGGTCCCGTGCCGTGGTGGACTCGATCGCCGCACGGACGGAGAAGAGGGTCTCACCGGGCCAAGCCCGGTCGATCGCGGCACGTCGGGTGCGAAGATCAATGTCCTGCGCGACGAGCGCGGCACCCCGCTCAGCTTTCTGACCTCCGCGGCGAACACCCACGACAGCCAATTGCTGCACCCGCTGCTGGACTCGATCGCCCCGACCCACTGCCGGCGCGGACGTCCACGGCATCGCCGTGCGCATCGCCCGCAAAGGCATCAACTCATCCCAACGCCTCGGCCGCCATCGCTGGATCGTTGAAGCTGCCTATCCTAGCCGCCCAATATCCGCCGCCCCGTCCGCCGCTACGACCGCAAGGCCGAACACTCCCAAGAGATGGCAGTTCCCCGCCGAGTCGCGCACTCAGCGGAAATTGCCTTCTCCGATTTCTACGAAGGTCCGAGGAGAAGATCCGCGTTCCCTGCCGAGCACTCGGGAGAACCGCACCTCGACGGATTCGTGGATCCCATCTCGCACAGATCGGCGCAAGTCGCAAGATCATGCGCGGCGGAACGAGTCACGCCAAGCACCGCCAACAGGGAAGGAGTTCCGAGCAATGGCCGCGAACCCTGAACGACACGGGCAAAACCCGTCGACCCAATGGGGAACACAACATGTCGGATTCGCAACCAGAATTGCCCAATCAAATCGATCAGGACTACCATTCGCATGGCAGTACGGGAACCACGGACGCGGCAACACCGGGCGAAATTCAGGTAATCGTGCCGCCAGCCCCTCCGGCATTCGGACCAGCCGCGGCGCGCGCCCTCCTACGCCTCCTCGTCGAGGTGCACCGCGAACGCTCGGATGCTGCTGAAGACCCTATGGAGGAAACATGACCGTTGATCATGAACGCCTGAGACACGACCTCGCGCAGAGAAGCTTCGAAGCCCCGCCGCTCCCCTTCGCGTTCTACGGCCGCGTCTCCACCGAGGACAACCAGGACCCGGAGTCGTCGCGCCACTGGCAACTCTCGCTCGCCCGGACCCTAATCACACCCCGAGGTGGAACAATCGTCGAGGAGTTCTTCGACGTGGGCCACAGCCGAGCGTTGCCGTGGCAGCGCCGTCCGGACGCCACCCGGCTGCTCGCCGCGCTGCGCAACCCACGCCGCGGCTTCACCGCAGTCGTCATCGGCGAGCCGCACCGCGCCTTCTACGGCAACCAGTTCGGCCTCACCATGCCCCTGTTCACCCACTACGGCGTCCAACTGTGGGTACCGGAGGTCGGCGGGCCGATCGACCCCGACAACGAGGCACACGACCTGGTCATGTCCGTCTTCGGCGGAATGAGCAAGGGCGAGCGGAACCGCGTCAAGGTCCGGGTCCGCACCGCCATGGCGTCCCAGACCCAACTGGAGGGCCGCTACCTCGGCGGACGCCCACCCTACGGATACACGCTCAAGGACCTCGGACCGCACCCGAACCCGGCGAAAGCCGCCGACGGCAAACGCCTACGCGGCCTGACCCCCGACCCGCAGACCGGACCCGTCGTCCAACGCATCTTCGCCATGTACCTCGCCGGCTACGGGATCTTCGCCATCGCCGAGGCCCTCACCCGCGACGACGTCCTCTGCCCCTCCGCCTACGACCGCGCCCGCAACCGCCACCGCGACGGCCTGGCCTGGTCCAAGACCGCGGTACGGACGATCCTGATCAACCCCCGCTACACCGGCCGTCAGGTCTGGAACAAACAACGCACCGACGAGGTCCTGCTCGACGTCAACGACGTCGCCCTCGGCCACACCCCGATCATGCGCTGGAACCGGCGCGACCGGTGGGTGACCTCCAACGAACTGGTCCACGAACCCCTGATCGAGCAGCACGACTTCGACCGCGTCCAGGAGATGCTCAGCCTGCGGGCCCGCACCGCCACCGCACCGAAACGGGCCCACCGCTCCCGCCACCCCTACGTCTTCAAGAGCCTCGTCCACTGCGGCATCTGCCACCGGAAGATGCAAGGCCAGCACTCCCACGGCGTCGCCTACTACCGCTGCCGGTTCCCCCAGGAATACGCCCTGGCCAACAGGGTCGACCACCCCCGCAACGTGATCATGCGGGAAGACATCCTGATCACCCCGCTGGACACCTGGCTCGTCCAGGGCTTCGGCCCCCTCCAACGGCGTCACACCATCGCCGCGCTCCTCGACCAGGCCCACACCGGCATACCGACCCCGACCCCGACCTCACCGCAGGGACCCACCCTCGCCGAGTGCGACGCGAAACTGGCCCGCTACCGGGCCGCACTCGAAGCCGGCGCCGACCCGACCGTGGTCACGGCCTGGATCGCCGAGACCCAGGCCGAACGCCGACGCGCCGAACGGCTCCAGCACACCCCGGCCGAACAGGAGACCGACAGCCCGCAGCGTTTCACCGAGGAGCAGATCATCGCCGTCGTCGACGAACTCGGAGACCTCGTGCGCGCCCTGCGGGACACCGAACCGGAACGCAAACTGGAGGTCTACCGCAGCCTCGGGCTGCACCTGGCGTACGACCCGGAAACACAAACGGTGCGGGCAAGTGTTGACCTTGCCGCGCACCGTTGGGATTCGGTTCGTGTCCGAGGGGGGACTTGAACCCCCACGCCCTATACGGGCACTAGCACCTCAAGCTAGCGCGTCTGCCATTCCGCCACCCGGACCTACTCGCCCAGCCTACCGTGTCGACCAGAGGTGACTTCGCCACCCTCCGGCCGCCCCGGTGGGCCGCACGGGGGCTTACTTTACACGGCGCACGTGGATCATGCACATCACCCTTTGGCCGCGACGTCCGCCCAGCTCAGAGGCGGCGACGGCCGGCCTTGAGGGCGCCTGGGAACGATCATGGCCGACCCGGCGGGTGGCGTCGGGACGCCCTCTCCGGGCAGCATGGCTGACGTGTCACAGCCCTCTCCCCTGGCCGCACTCCAGCACCGGGCGCTCGCGCTACGCGCCGCCGGCGACGTCGCGGGTGCCTGCCGGCTGTTGGCCGACGCGATCGACCCGCTGAGGGCCAGCTTCGGCGAGGACCATCCGGAGGTCCTGGGCACCGCCCACCTGCTGGCCCGCCTGCATCGCGAGGCCGACGACCCGGCCGCCGCGCGACGCGTACTGGAGGAGGCCCTCGCGGCCGGCGAACGCCGGTGGCATCCGGCGGACCCGCTGATGCTCGCGTTCTCCTTCGACCTCGCCTCGGTCGCCGAGGAGCTGGGCAACCGGCACGAGGCCCGCCGCCACTACTCGCGGGTGGCCGAGGCCGGTCCCGCCGTGCTCGGTGCGGACCACCCGGCGGTGCAGGCGGCCCGGCACTACCTCGGGGGCGCGGGGGCGGGCACGACGCCGCCCCTTCCTCCCGTTCCTCCCCCGCCACACTCTCCTACCACACCGCCGGTGCCGCCGGCGTTCCCGCGTCAGCCGCCACCGCCACCGCTGCCGGTTTCCGCCCCGCCACGGCAGCCGCCACCGCCTCCGCCCCGGATCCCGGCGCCGTCCCGGTCGCCGGAGTCCGCCGCGCCCGCCACCACCCGGCACGGGTCGGAGCCGCCGCACCCGGCGACACTGCCGGGGGTGCCGCCAGCGCCGCCGGTGGCCGCGCCCCCGGCCGCTGCGACGAAGCCCACTTCCGGCACCGACGCGCCGCCGCAACAGCCGGTCTCGCCATGGGCTCCGCAGGCGGCACCGCCGGCACCACGGATCCCGGCTCCCCCACGGCCGGGGCCCGGGGGGCAGGGCGGGCCGGTGCCGCAGCCGCCGCCCGCTCCGACGCGCGGTTGGGACGAGCCGACCATCCAGGTACGGCAGATCGACCCCCTGCTGCGGGAGGAGGCCGCCCGGCAGGAGGCCATCCGGGCGGCGACCGGACCGGGCGGCGACAGTTCGCCGGCCCCGGCGATCGGGGCGGGCCCTTCCGGGGGCGCTCCGCCGGGCGGCGGGCCCGTGAGCGGCGTACCTGCCAGCGCACCACCGTTGCGCGCCACACAGGACGATGGCCGACCGGCCGGCGACACTCCGGTCAGTGGAAGCCCGATCAGCGGCGTCCCGATCAGTGGGAGCCCGGTCAGCGGGTCCCCCGTGCCGCCGTGGGGCATGACCGCACCGCCCTGGAGCGGGGTCTCCCCGCCGCAGTCGCCGGCCGAACCGGTCGGCGCGGAGCCCACCGCCCGGGACGACGCTGAGCCCACCGCACCGATCGGAGCTGAGCCCACCGCACCGGGTTGGGCGGGCCACCCGCCCGCCGAGAGCACGGACCAGCCGGGGCCGCGCGGCCAGGTCCACGGGGCAGCGCAGCCGGACGTGCCCGTGCCGCCACCGGCACCGGACCGCCGCCCGGCGGCCCGACCCCACCAGCCGCCGTGGCCCGGTCAGGGAGCGGTCGAGCCTAGACCGGTCGGCCACGGGCACGCACCGGTCGACCACGGTCCGGTCGAGCACAGGCCGGTCGAGCACGGGCCGGTCGCACAGGGGTGGGACGGGCAGTCGGGGCAGGGCGGGCCGGCGTGGCCCGAGCGGGGCGGCGGGGAAGCCGACGACGGTTACCCTTCCCCGCGCGAGGCGTGGCAGACGACGTACCCCCAGGAGGAACAGGCCGGGCGCGGCCGGCTGCTGGTCGTCGTGGCCGTGGTGGTGGCCCTGGTCGTGCTCGTGGTCATGGTCGGCGTCGCGGTGCTGGTGCTCGGCCGCGACGGGGCGCCGCCGCCAACGCAGGCGACGCCGCCGTCGGCGGCGGCCGGGCCGACGGTGGACGGACCGCCGCCGGGTGACCTGAAGCTGCGCGACGACAGCAGCACGATCACCCTGACCTGGACGGACCCGTCGGCCGGCGCGGTGCCGTTCATGGTGGCCGGCGGCCGGGCCGGGCAGAAGCTGGGGGTGATGGCCACGGTGGACCCGGGGCAGACCAGCTACACGGTGAACGGGCTGAACGCCCGGGTGGACTACTGCTTCACGGTGCTCGCCGTGTACTCGACCGACGCGTTCGCCACGTCCGGGCAGGTGTGCACGCAGCGGGAGCGGACCGCCACGCCGCGCTGATCGACCGTCCACTTGGCATGCACGCTGGGTGCGCAGGGGCCGACGGTGCGGGTTTCCCCTGTCTCAGGGTGGCCATATGATGGCACCCGGCTCACGGGAGGGTCGCCGGTGGACGGCGGTCACCTGCCACGACGACACGGGGAGGCAGCCGCTTGTGGCCACCATCGACGACGCCGTGAGCACGGAACCGGGTGCGTCCCGCCGGCGGCGCTGGCGCGGTGGCCTCGTCACCGTCGGCACGGTGTCCGCGCTGCTGGCCGCGATGGGGCTCACCGTCCTCGGGTTGGGCGCCGCCGACAACGCGGTGGCCAACTACGACGCCAGCAGTTGGCTGTGGAGCGCGGCGCGCAGCGAGCTGGCACGGGTCAACGGCGTGACGGCGCGGGTGGACACGCGGGTGGAGGTGCCCGACTCCCGACGGCACCCGGTGCAGGTCGTCCAGACCGACCGGCTGCTGGTCCTGCGCGACCTGAACACCGGGCAGGTCAGCTCGCTGGACCTGGCCACCCTCCAGATCACCGCCACCACCCGGACCACCCCCGGGCTGGGCGTCAACGTGGCGCTGCACTCCGATGCCGCGTTCGTGGTGGACGCCGTGCAGGGCATCGTCCGGCAGCTCGACCCGCGTTCCCTGGCCCCGGTGGGCGAGCCCGTGCGCTACCCGCCGGGCATCACCGGCGGGGCGTTCGACGGCGAGGGCCGGCTGTGGATCGCCGTGCCGGCCGAGGGCACCGTCTCGGCGGTCACGGCGGCGGAGCTGCCGTCCGAGCCGGGCTCCGCCGCGCCGCCGGGAAGCGGCATCTCGCCGAAGAGGATCGAGACGTACGACGTCGCGGAGCCCAGCCACGAGCTGGTGGTCTCCACGCTGGACGACGGGGTGGCGGTGCTCGACCGCACGGCCGGCGCGTTGGTGCGGGTGCAGCGCGGCGAGGTGTTCCGCACCCCGCTGACGATCACCGGTCCGGGGTCGCTGCCGGCGCGGACGAGCGGGCCGAAGGTGCCGGTGACCGTCCCCGGCGAGCGGAAGGTCCACGTGATCGGTGCCGGCGGCGAGGAGCGACAGTTCACCGTGCCGGGGCGGGGCGACAAGCTCAGCCCGGCCGTGGCGTGGGCGGACCGCTTCTACTGCGCCGACGAGTCGACGGGCACCGTCTACTCCTTCGACGCTTCCGGCCAGCTCGTCGACACGATCGGCGGCAAGGGTGCCACCGGCCCGCTGGAGCTGGAGGTGCGGGAGAACCGGCTGTTCATCAACGCGCCGGACTCGTCGACCGCCCGGGTCGTCGACGACAAGCACCAGGTGCGCGAGGTCAACAAGTACGCCAACGACGTGCTCGGCGGCGACCCGCCGCCGGTGCCCCCGCCACCGCCACCGCCGAAGAAGCCGAAGGTGGGCAAGCCGAGCGCGCCGCGCAGCGTCACCGCGTCGGCCGGCAACGCGCGGGCCCGGGTGAGCTGGCGGCCGGCGGCCGCGAACGGTGCGGAGATCATCCGGTACGTGGTGGAGGGTGCCGGCGAGCGCCGCGAAGTGGGGGCCAACCAGCGGTCGGTGGAGGTCACGGGCCTGACCAACGGCGAGACGTACCGGTTCTCGGTGCACGCGGTCAACGCCAAGGGCGACGGCCCGGCGCGGTCCAGCAACCCGGTGACCCCGACCGCGGCGGTGCCGGACCCGCCGTCGGGCGTGACGGCCGAGGCCCGGCCCGACGGCACGGTCCTGGTGAAGTGGCCGGCGGCGAACGGCCAGGGCAACACCATCGCGAAGTACGCGGTGACGGCGACCTCGGCGGGCGCCAACGCCCCGGCCGGCGAGTCGGCGAAGACGGAGCTGGTCGTGCCGGCCGGCGAGCTGGACTACGGCACGCAGTACGCGTTCACGGTCGTCTCGGTCAACGACAAGGGCGCCGGGTCGGCGGCGTCGCCGGTGAGCAACAGCGTGGTGCCGTTCGCCGCGCCCGGCGAGCCGGTCGACCTGCGGGCGACGACGGTGGCGAACCGGCCGGGCACCGTGGCGGTGCAGTGGTCCCCGGCTGCGGCCAACGGCCGGCCGGTGACGAAGTACCTGGTGGAGGCGGGGGGCCGCAGCAGCGAGGTGACCGACACCCGGGCCACCGTGGACGGTTTGGGCGACGGGCAGAGCGTCACGGTGACGGTGAAGGCGGTCAACGAGGCGGGGCCGGGCGCGGCGGCGACGGACGTCGCCCGCACGGTGGCACCGCCTCGGGTCACGGTCACCGGTTCGTCGGCGACGGCCACGGCGGTCACGGTGAACTTCACGGTGGACGCCGGCGGCGGGCAGGCCACCTGCACGGTCAGCGTCCCGGGCGAGAAGCCGGTCACCGCACGCAACTGTGCCAGCGCGACCGTGCCGGGCCTGACGCCGGGCACGGCGTACACGGCGACGGTGACGGCCAGCAACGCCGCCGGGGAGGGCACGGCGAAGCGGGCGCAGAGCACCGACCCGCTGTACGGGGTCGCGACGTGCAACAACGGTCCCGACGGCGACCAGCGGACGTACTGCGACAAGGATGTGGCCGGCCGCAACGGCAACGAGATCTTCTCCGTTCCCCAGCAGGACAACGACAAGCAGGTCGGCTGGGCCAGACCGGGCACCCGGTTGAAGGCGTACTGCAAGCGGCAGGGCGAGAACGTCGACTCCTGGATCTACAACGGCCAGAAGCAGAGCAGCTGGTGGGTGCGGGTCGAGTTCGAGGGGAAGAACTACATCCCGTGGGCCTGGCTCAACCTCGAAGGCGGCGACAACATCAACGTCCTGCCGACCTGCTGACCGCGCCACCAGGCAAGGAGCACCGCCGTGAACACGCACGAACCGCTCACCCAGCCGGAGGTGCAGGGCTTCGCGGCCCTGGCCGCCCGGCTGGCGGAGAACGTCAACTCGGTGGTGCTGGGCAAGCCGCAGGTGGTCCGGCTGGCGTTGACGGCGTTGTTCGCGCAGGGGCACGTGCTGCTGGAGGACGTGCCGGGGGTCGGCAAGACCACCCTGGCGCGGGCGATCGCCGCGACGGTGAAGGGGCGGTGGCGGCGCATCCAGTTCACCCCGGACCTGCTGCCCTCGGACGTGTCGGGGGTGACCATCTTCAACCAGGCCACCCGGGGTTTCGAGTTCCACCCGGGGCCGGTGTTCGCCAACATCGTCATCGCCGACGAGATCAACCGGGCGTCGCCGAAGACCCAGTCGGCGCTGCTGGAGGTGATGGAGGAGCGCACGGTCACGGTGGACGGGGTCCGGCACCCGGTGCCGCAGCCGTTCCTGGTGGTGGCCACGCAGAACCCGGTGGAGATGGACGGCACGTACCGGCTGCCGGAGGCGCAGCTCGACCGGTTCCTGGTGAAGCTGTCCGTCGGGTATCCCGACGAGGCGGTCGAGGTGGAGGTGTTGCGCGGGGCGACGGTCCGCTCCCCCGAGGCACTGCCGGCGATCACCGACACCGACACGGTCGGTGAGATGGTGCGGATGGCCCAGCGGGTGCACATCGCCGAGCCGTTGTACGCGTACGCGGTCCGGCTGGCCGCCGCGACGCGGGGTCACCCGCAGGTGCGGGTGGGGGTGAGTCCCCGGGGGGTGATCGCGCTGACCCGGGCGGCGTGCGCGTACGCGTTGATCGACGGGCGGGGCTGGATCATGCCGGAGGACCTGAAGGCCCTCGCCGAGCCGGTGTTCGCGCACCGGCTGCTGCTCACCTCCGATGCGCAGGTGCGCGGGGTGAGCGCCGCCGAGGTGCTGCGCCAGGCGGTCGCCTCGGTGCCGGTGCCGCTGCCGTCGGGCCAGGTCGCCCCGGCCCCGTCCGTGGTGCAGGGCTGAGGCGGCTGCGGGGCGTGGGGATCACCGCCCGGGGGGCCGGGCTGCTCGTGGCTGCGGTGGTGCTGCTCGCTGCCGGTTTCCGGTTCGCGTACCCGGAGTTGACGCTGCTGGGCGTGGCGGCGGCCGGGGCGGTGGGCTACGCGCTGCTGGTGGCGCTGTGGCGGCCCCGGCTGGAGGTGACGCGGCGCGCGGACCCGGACCGGGTGTCGCGGGGCGAGCCGGCGCGGATGGTGCTGACGGTGCGCAACGCGGGGCGGCTGCGGGCGGCGAACCTGCTCGCGGAGGACCGGTGCGGTGACCGGACGGTGCCGGTGCCGGTACTGCGATTGCGGCCGGGGCGGGACACGACGGTCGACTACGACGTGCCGACGGACCGCCGGGGGGTGGTGCCGGTCGGGCCGCTGCGGGTGACCCGGCGCGACCCGTTGGGGCTGGTGGCGCTGGCGCGGTCGTATTCGTCGGTGGTGCCGGTGTGGGTGCACCCGCGGATCCACCCGCTGACGGCGGTGCCGACGGGGGCGGGGCGCAGCCTCGACGGCCGGGTGGACGGGGTGCCGCAGGGTTCGATCACCTTCGACTCGCTGCGGGAGTACGTGGTGGGCGACGAGCTGCGCCGGGTGCACTGGCGCACCAGCGCCCGGGTGGGCGAGCTGATGGTGCGGGAGAACGTCGACACCAGCCTGCCCCGGATCGTGGTGCTGCTGGACAACCGGGCGACCGCCCACCCGGGCCGGGATCCGGAGTCGTTCGAGTCGGCGTGCGAGGCGGCGGCGTCGGTGGTCGCGGCGGCGCTACGCGCCGACCTGCCGGTGTCGTTGCTGCTGGTCGCGCCGGAAGGGCTGGCCACGCCGGAGGGGCCGGCCGGGGAGGCCGCCGGCGTGGGGGTCGGGCCGCTGGACCGGCTCGCCGCCGCCCGGCTGGACACCGGGGACGCCACGGCGGCGTTGCGCGCGGCGGCGACCCGGCTGCGCCGGGACCGGCTCGGCGACACGTTGGTCTTCCTCACCGGGCCGGGTGGGCGGGGCGAGCTGGGGCATCTCGGCGCGCTGCGCGGGGCGTACCCGTCGGTGGTGGTGGGGGTGTTCGGGGCGACGGAGCCGGCGCCGGCCGGCACAACGGGGATCGTGGTCGTCGACGCCGCCGACGGGGTGGCGTTCGCGGCCGAGTGGGACGGGGTCCGCCGGTGGTGAGGGTGTGGCGGGCGCTGCGGGCGGCGCCGCTGCCGGTCGCGCTGGTCGCGATGGTGGCGCTGACCGGGGTGGTGCTCGGCCGGGTGTACGCGGGTGGGCTGCTGACCCAGCTGGTGGTCGGCGCGGCGGTCGGTTCGGTGCTGGTGAGCGTGGCCGCCCGACGGCTGCCGTCCTGGCTGGTCGCCCCGCTGTCGGTGGCGGGCCTGGCCGGTTTCACGGCGTGGTCGCTGCGGGTGTCGGCCGACGCGGCGGGGCTGCCGGGCTCGCTGGTCGAGGTGGCGGCGGACGCGGCCCGCAACGGCATCCCCCGGCTGCTGACCGCGATGATCCCGGTGGAGCCGACGCCGGACACGGTGCTGGTGCCGCTGGTCGCGGCGTGGCTGGCCGGGCTGGCGGGGGCGGAGGTGGCGCTGCGGGCCGGCCGGGTGCTGCTGGGCTACCTGCCGCCGGCGCTGCTCTACGCCGGGGCGGTGTACGTGGTGGGGCCGAACGCGGACCCGGCGGTGTGGCCCACGGTGGCGTTCGCGGCGGTCGCCGCGCTGGGGCTGGCGGTGCCGTCCGGCCGGCCGGGCCCGTCGGCCCCGGATCCGACGGCCGGGCTGGCGCCGGGGGTGCGGGCGGCCGTTCGGGTACGCCTCGCCGCCACCGCCGCCGCCGGCCTCGTCGTGGTGGTGGGGCTGGCGGCCGTGGTCGGGCCGGTGGTGGCGGGCCGGGTCGACGAACGCCCGGTGGACCCGCGCCGGTACGTGGAGCCGCCGCAGGTGGAGTCGCTGGACGAGAACCCGCTGATCCGCATCTCCGGCTGGGCGTTGAAACCGCAGCAGAAGCTGCTGGACGTGGCCACCGAGCGCCCCGACGCCCCGGCCGAGGGTGAGGCCAGGGGCCGGTCGGTGCGGATCCGGCTCGCGGTGCTCAGCGACTACGACGGGGTGACCTGGCGGGTCGGTGCGACGTACCGCAACGCCGGCCGGATCCTGCCGGCGGCGCAGCCCGCGCCGGGGGCGACGGTGGAGACGGTCCGGCAGGAGATCACCGTGGCGGACCTGAGCGGGCGGCTGCTGCCGGCCGTGGCCACCCCGCGTGAGGTCGGCGGGGCCCGGGTGGCGTACGACCCGCTGACGGGGACGCTGATCCGGCCGGAGGGGCTGACGCCGGGGCTGCGGTACACGGTCACCTCGGCGGCGGAGCGGCCCGACAACAACCTGCTCGCCACGGCGGACGTGCCGGCCGGGGAGGAGGTGGCCCGGGTGCTGCGGGTGGCCGACGGGGTGCCCGACCCGGTGCGCCGGCTCGCCGCCCAGCTCGCCGAGGACAACGGGGCCCCGTACGCGCGGGCGGCGGCGATCGAGCAGTTCCTCGCCGAGCACTACCGGGTGGTGGCGGACGCGCCGAGCGGGCACGCGTACCCGAATCTGAACTTCTTCCTCTTCGGCCCGCGCAACGGCGGCGGGCAGCGCGGCACGTCGGAGCAGTTCGCGGCGGCGTTCGCGGTGCTGGGCCGGCTGTCGGGGTTGCCGACCCGGGTGGTGGTGGGCTTCTCCTCCGACGGCAACGGGCCGGTGCGGGCGGCCGACGCGTTCGCCTGGCCGGAGGTGCTCTTCTCCGGGCTCGGGTGGGTGGCGTTCGATCCGCTGCCCCGCCCGGACGACGAGCCGCGCCCGGTGGAGGAGGACTTCCGTCCGGTGCCGGAGGACCCGCCGCCGTCGGAGGTGCCCGAGCCGACCCTGGAGCCGACGGAGGCGCCGCCGCCGCAGGCGGGGCCGGCGCGCCCGGTCGACTCGGGCGGGTTGTCGACGCCCGTGCTGGTCGGTGGCGGCGCGGGCGGCCTGCTGCTGGTGGTGGGGGCGGTGCTGGCGGCGCTGGTCGGGATGCGTCGGGCGCGGTCGCGGGCCCGGCTGTCCACGGGCGACCCCGGCCAGCGGATAGCCGGCGCCTGGCGGGAGGTGACCGACGCGCTGCGGCTGGCGGGTCGGCCGGTGGGCGGGGACCTCGCCGCCTCGGAGGTGGCGGCGCGGGCCCGCGCCGCCCTGGCCGAAGCCCGCGCCACCCGGACCGACCGCAGCGACCGTGAAGCCGGGAAGGAGCGTGACGCCTTGGCCGATCGCGCCGCCGGGGCCGACCGCGAAGCCTTGGCCGTCACGCGCACGGCTCGCGCCGCCGCCGGTGCCGTCGACCCCGCCGCCGGTGCCGTGCCGCCCGACCTGGCGGAGCTGGCCGGGCTGCTCAACCGGCTCGCCTTCGCGCCGGGCGCTGCCGCCAACGAGCAGGCGGACCGGGCCGCCGCCCTGGCCGGCGAGTACGTCGCCGCCCTACGCGCCGCCCGCCCCTGGTGGCGCCGGCTGCTCTGGTCGATCCATCCTGGCCCACTACGCTGGCGCCCCTGACCCGCCCGCCACCCACCACCCGACCGCCCGCGCACCGGCGGCACCGGCGGCACCGGCGGCACCGGCGGCACCGGCGGCACCGGCGATCTTGCACTTGCGGCCCCTGGAAAGTCCATTTCGCCCCGTAATGCCGGGGCCACAAGTGCAAGATCGCGGAGATGAAGGGACACCGACGGGCAGCGCGGGCAGGGCCCATGCACCTAACCCGCGCGGAGGCGGGCGGGGCGCGGGTGAGCGGGGTCAGGCGCGGAGGCGGCGGACCAGTTTGCGGAGGCCGGCCTGCCAGCCGTCCGGGTCCTCGGCGCGACGGAGGGCGTGCTGCGCGACCTCGGGGTGAGGCAGGATGAGGAAACGCTCCTCGGCCAGGCCGGCGATCACCGCGTCGGCCACCCGGTCGGGGTGCAGCACCGCGCCGGAGGCGGCGATCACCCGCGCTCCGAGGTGCCCGGTGGCCAGCCCTTCGGCGAGCATCGGCGTGTCCACCCCCTGCGGGCAGAGCGCGCTGACCCGGATGCCCTGGTCCCGGTAGGTGACGGCGAGCCACTCGGCCAGGCCCACCGCCGCGTGCTTGGTCGCGGTGTACGGGGCGTCGCCGACGGCGGTGAGCAGCCCGGCGGCCGAGCAGGTGTGCAGCAGGTAGCCCTGCCCCCGGGCCAGCATCCCGGGCAGCACGGCCCGCGTGGAGTGGACGTGGGCGAGCACGTTGACCCGCCAGGCCCGGTCCCAGTCGGCGTCGGCGGCGTCCAGCCCCGCCGCCGTGGCGACGCCGGCGTTGGCGCAGAACAGGTCGATGTGGCCGTACCGCCGCTCGGTGTCGGCCACCAGCGCGCGGACCTGCTCCTCCACGGTGACGTCGAGGCCGGCGGCGTGGGCCACCGGGCCGACGGCGGCGGCGACGGCGCGGGCGGCGTCCGCGTCGAGGTCGGCCACCACGACGGCCGCCGCGCCCTCGGCGGCGAACCGGCGGGCGAGGGCCGCGCCGATGCCGCCGGCGCCGCCGGTGATCACGGCCACCCGGCCGGTGAGGTTCACGTCGGCTCCCCGCCCCCGACCGGCCCGAGCCGGGCGATCAGGTCGGCCAGGGCCGCCGGGCCGCCGGCGGCCAGCTCGGGCGTGGGCAGCAGGGCCAGCACGGGTACGTCCACTCCGGCGTCGGCGTAGCGGCGCACCTGGTCGCGGCACTGTTCGGGGGACCCGTGCAGCACGAGCGCGTCGACGACCTCGTCGGGCACGGCGGCTGCGGCGCCCCGCCGGTCCCCGGCCGCCCAGGCCCGCCACACCGGGTCGAGGATCTCCGCCCGGCCCAGCCAGCGGTGGAACGCCGCGTACGCGGGCACCGTCAGGTAGGTGGTGATCAGCCGGCGGCCGAGGGCGCGGGCGTGGCCGGCGTCGGAGGTGGGGCAGACGAAGATCCGGGCGACCACCTCGAACCCGTCGGGCCGCCCGCCCAGCTCGGCGACGGCGGTGGGCACGTCCTCGGCGGCGAGCCAGTTGAGGATCACCCCGTCGGCCTCGGCGGCGGCCAGCCGCAGCATGCCCGGGCGCAGGGCGGCCAGCAGCAGCGGCGGCGGCACGGCCGGCGGCCGTTCCAGGGTGAACCGGCGCACGGCGAAGGTGTCGAACGCGCCGTCGACGGTCTGCCCGGCCAGGGCGGCGCGCAGGAAGCGCAGCACGTCGCGGGTGCGCTTGAACGGTTCGTCGAAGGCGACGGCGTTCCAGTCGCCCACCACCACCGGGGAGGACGCGCCGATGCCGAGCGCGAACCGGCCGGGGGCCGCCTCGGCCAGCGCGGCGGCGCTCATCGCGAGCAGCCCGGGGCCCCGGGTGAAGGCGGGGGCGATGGCGGTGCCGAGCCGCAGCTCCGGCTGCCAGGCGGCGGCCAGCGCCAGCGGGGTGAACGCGTCGGCCCCGTTGACCTCGGAGGACCACACGTCGGTGAAGCCGGCCCGGTGCAGGGTGGCGTAGGCGGCGGCGTGGTCGGCTAGCGGGAGGCCGCCCAGCGGCACGGTCATGCCCCATCGGTTCGTCACCGGTCGATCCTGCCCGCTGCCCCGCGCTTCCGGCAAGGGCGGCGGATCGTGGCGGATCCGGGGGAACCGGGCCGGGGCGGCGGGCCGGGGTGCTACGACTGCCAGGTGGAACGGTACGACGGCGGGAGCCGCTGAGCATGGCCGCCGGGGCGGACCGGCCCGGCCGGTGGTGGCGCGCACCCCCGCCGGGCTGGGTGAGCGGCCTGCAGCCGGCGAGCGCCGGAGCGACCCGGGCCACGTTCCTGGAGCTGTTCTTCGACCTGGTGTACGTCTTCGCGCTGACCCGGGTGTCGGCGCGGGCGTTCGAGGACCTGGCGGTGGAGGCGGGCGGCACGAGCGGCTGGTCCCCGTTCACGGGCACGGGGAAGACGCTGCTGCTCCTGCTGGCGCTCTGGTCGGTGTGGCAGGGCACCGCGTGGACCACCAGCCGGTACGACCCGTACCACTTCGGGTTGCAGGCGGTGGTGGTCACCGCGCTGGTGGCGAGCATGGTGATGGGGGTGGCGATCCCCCGCGCGTTCACGGTGAGCGGGTTGGCGTTCGCCGCCGCGTACGTGGTGGCGCAGGTGACCCGGCCGCTGCTGCTGCTGGTGGCGCTGGGCCAGCACGAGTACCGGCAGCTGAAGCTGCGCATGTTGATCACCTACCTGTTCCTCGGGGTGCTCTGGCTGACCGGCGCGTTCCTGCCCACGAACCCGCGGGTCGTGCTGTGGGCGGCGGCGCTGGCCGGCAGCTATCTCGCGTCCCTGTTCGGCTGGCCGGTGCCTGGGCTGGGCCGTTCCCGGGTCAACCGGTGGCAGGTGGTCGGTGAGCACCTCGCCGAGCGCTACCAGCAGTTCTTCCTGATCGCGTTGGGCGAGACGATCCTGGTGGCCGGGCTCGCGTACAGCGCCCACCCGTTCGGACTGGCGCGGACGGCCGCCTTCGGCACGGCCATCGTGATCTCGGTGCTGCTGTGGCGGATCTACTTCCAGCGGGCCGGGCAGATCCTGCCCGAGGCGGTGGCGAAGGCGACCCGGCCGGCGGTCATCGGCCGGTCCGCCGCCGACACCCACCTGGTGATGGTGGTCGGCCTGACCGCCACCGCGATCGGCTACGAGCTGACCATCGAGCACCCGTTGGGCCATCCGGCGGCGGCCTGGATCGCCATGGTGGTGGGCGGCCCGGTGATCTTCCTGGCCGGCCGGGCCCGCTTCGAGTACGAGGTCTTCGGCCGGGTGTCGCGGTCGCGGTGGATCGCGGCGCTGGCACTGCTGGCGGCCGTGCCGGTGCTGTTGCACGTGGCGACGCTGGTGTCGGCCGCGGCGGCGGCCCTGGCGCTGCTGGCGGTGGCGGTGGCGGACGCCCGGCGGGCCTGGGGCCGCCCGCCGGAACAGCCCGCGCCGCCGTTCTGACCCCCGCCCGCGAGCCGGGCCGGCGGGCCGCCAGAGCGCCCCCTGACGACCTCGGGGTGCCCGACGGGTCAGCCGCCGAAGGCGAGCAGGCGCAACCCGGCGGCCCCGAGCGCGGTCCGCTCCCAACCGGTCAACGGCTCCCGGCCGGTGGCCTTGCGGAGCACCGTCAACCGGTCCCAGCCGAGTTCGGGCGGCACGGCCCGGCCGCCGGTCAGCAGCGCCGCGACGACCTCGGCCGCGGTCGGGGTCAGCCAGGGTTCGCGGCCCAGGGCGGCGGCCAGGTCCAGGCCGTGCACGCCGACCTCGGCCACCCGGGTCACCAGGAACTCGGTCAGGGCCATCGCGTCGCCGTGCCGGGTGCGGACCACCCGGTCGACGCTCTGGCGGGCCACCGCCGCGTCGGCCGCGCGCCAGTCCCGGTCGAACGCGGCGGCGATCCCGGCCGGGTCGGTCGCCTCGCGGGCCTGCCGGCGGGCGCTGTCGACCCGGTCCCGGTCGACCTGCGGGGCGAACTTGGCCGCGCCGAAGTAGCCGGCGGCGTCCACCTCGGCGCGGGGCGGGGCCGGGGCGGCGAGCATGCCGGTGAGCCGGCCGGCGCCGGCGTGGACGTGGGCGACGAGGTCGCGTACCGCCCAGGGCGGGCAGTCGGTGGGCCGGTCCAGGTCGGCGGGGGTGAGCTCGCGCAGGACGTCGCCCAGCGCCGTGCACTCGTCGCGGAACGCCGCCCGCACCGTGTCGTGGGCCGTCCGCATCGATCCTCTCCTCCGCCGTCAGCCCTTGACGCGGGGCACCAGGCGGTGCACGACGGCGAGCACCAGCGCCGCCACCACGGCCATCGTCCCGGCGATGCCGGCGGCGCTGCCGGCGTAGCCGACGAACAGCGACCGCCGGCCCATCTCGTCCGGGTCGAGTTGGGGCAGGTCGACCAGCCAGGACAGGGCCAGCGCCGAGGCCACCACGGCGATCGCCCCGCCCAGGCCGAGCAGGACGGCGGCGACCCGGTGCGCGTCGGCGGGCTCCACCTGGGCCTGCTCCCGCTGGGTGACCAGGAGCAGCAGCCCGGCCAGCGCCGCCCAGACGCCGACGACGAGGAACGCCGCGACGGCGTCGCTGGGCCGGTGCCAGCCGGCGGAGAGCGTGGCCACGCCGGCCACGGCCGCGTACGCGGTGCCGAGGTACGCGCCGAGCACCCGGACCGTGGGCGGGAGGACCAGGATCAGCGCGAGGGCCACCGACGCGGCCACGGTGGTGTGCCCGCTGGGCAGGCTGTTGCCGGCGGCCGACCGCTCGGGGTCGATGCCGAAGTCGGGCCGGGCCAGGAAGTGTTTGAGCAGCTGGGTGCTCACGTTCGCCCCGGCGATGAGCAGGGTCGCCGTGATGGCCAGGGCGACCCGCCGCCGGATGAGCGCGATGAAGCCGATCATCGCCGTCGCGGCCAGCAGCGACAGCGCGGACATCGTGTTGAGGATGCGGTTCACCGGCTCGGCGATGCGGTCCTGGCCGATCCGGTTGCCGGTGAGGGCGACCGTGTCGAGCCACTGGCCGAGCTCGGTGTGCAGGGCGGCGCGCCACACCACGAGGAAGGCGGCTGTCTGGGCCAGGGCCAGTACGACCAACCAGACCGCCGTCCAACCCCTCGCCGTCGCGCGCACCCGCACACCGTAGCGGCACTCGCCGGAGCGTTCCCCGGTGGCCCGCCGGGGCCCTGCGGTTAGTTTGGGGCGGACGTACAGGAGGTTGCCGGTGACCGCCGCACCCGGGCCCGAAGGCCCTTCGCACCCCGTTCCGTCGCCGCCGGCCGACCGGCCCGAGTCCCTCGCCGACCTGCTCGGCGGGCGGCGCGGTGCGGTGGACGCCACCGCACCGCCGGTGGCGTTCGCGCTCGGCTGGCTGGCCACCGGTCACTCACTGGTCGGCGGGGTGGCCGCCGCCGTGGTGGCCGGCACGGCGGTGGCGGCGTGGCGGCTGCGCCGGGGCGACCGGCCACGGTCGGTGCTGATCGGGCTGCTCGCGGTCTGCGTGGCCGCCCTGATCGCGTTGCGCACCGGGCGGGCCACCGACTTCTTCCTCGTCCAGGTGCTGTCGAACGTGGCCAGCGCGCTCGCCTGGGCCGTGAGCATCGTGGTCCGCTGGCCGTTGCTGGGCGTCCTCGTGGGGGTGGCGCTGCGGCAGCGGGGCCGGTGGCGGCGCGACCCGGCGCTGCTGCGGGCGTACGGGCGGGGCAGTTGGGTGTGGGCGGCGACGTACGCGCTGCGGGTGGCAGTGTTCGTGCCGCTCTACCTGGGCGGGCAGGTGGTGGCCCTGGTGGTGGCGCGGGTGGCGCTGACCTGGCCGCTGGTGGCGTCCGCGCTGGCGGTGAGCTGGCTGGTGATCCGCCGGTCGCTGCCGGCCGGGCATCCGGGGCTGCGGCACCCGGTGACCGTGCCCGACCCTGCGCCGGAGGCTAGGACGGGGCCCGGTGCGGGGCCCGGTGCGGGGCCCGGTGCGGGGCCCGGTGCGGGGCCCGGTGCGGGGCCCGGTGCGGGGCCCGGTGCGGGGACAAAAAGGGAGAGGCCGCCACGGGGGGAGCGGCCTCTCCGGTGACGTACGTTACTCCGTCCGCGACCGTCACGTGATCCCTGGACGGTCACTTTTTCCGGGGCTTTTTCGCGGCAAGTTCAGCTTCGGGCGGTGGGGCGGGCCGGCCGGTCCGCTGCGTTGACCGGACGGCCGGCCCGCCCCGGCCTGACCGTGGGAGTCAGGCCGTCCGCCGACCGGGCTCATAGTTCCCCCGGGCCCGGCCGGGCTCCGGGTGGACGGGCCGCGCCGCCCACCCGGAGGGGTTGGGTCACCCGTTCGGGAAGAGCATCCCGTAGTCGGCGTACGCCATGGCGATGTCCGACTGGGCCCAGAACCGGTGGTAGTTGAACGTCGGCTCGGGGCCGCCGTCGAGGTACGCCTGCACCTTCGGCCAGTCCGGGTCGTTCTTGTAGAACGACCGGATGTCCAGGAAGCTCTTGCCGGCGGCGATGGCGTCGCCGTTGGGCATCTTCCCGGTCCAGCCCGGGGGCACGTAGAGGCCCTGGCCGTCGGCGGCGTTGTAGACGTCGTCGAAGCGCTTGTAGTCGCCGCGCTTCTCCGTCGTCGAGACACCCTTGCTGTCGGCGGAGGCGGACAGGGCGTCGAGCAGGCCCTTACCGGTGGTCTTGGCCGCCGTGTTGCCGGACTTCGCCGCGTACGCGATCAGGGTCCGGGCGAGGGAGCCGGTGACGCCGACGTCCTGGCCCGTGGAGGAGACCTCGACGTGCAGGCCGGTGTTGGCCGCCGGGCTGCTCGGGTTCCAGTTGGCGGGCTGGCCCGTCCACTTCAGCTCGGACGGGACCGACCAGTTGGTGCCCAGCGTGGTGTTCGCGATCGCCCACGGCACCCACTTGTCGAGCAGCGCCTTGGCCTTGGTGTTGCCGGTCTCCAGGTACAGCTCGGCGATGCGCTGCATCGACCAGACCTGCATGCCGAACCACTGGTTCGACGGCGGGTCGTTGTAGACCGGGTCGACGTCGTAGAACATGCCGTAGAAGGTGGCGGTGCCGGCCGGCGGGGTGCCGTAGTTGCCGTCCCAGCTGTTGGTGGCGCCACCGGCGATGCCGCCCTCGGCGGACTGGAGCCAGGTGTAGAACTCCAGCTGCCGGTCGAGGCTCTTCTGCCAGTCGCCGACCGCGGTCGGGGACTTCGGCTTCAGCTCGTTGACGTTGGTCATCGCCCAGGCCGCGAACGGGTTCTGGTAGCCGAAGTGGCTGTGGCTGGAGCCGATCCGCCACGACCAGTTCTGGCTGGTGTCGTACGCGCCGCCCCAGGCGTAGTACCAGGACAGCAGGTAGTGCGCCGAGTCCTTGCCGCTGCCGGCGGGGCAGGTGCTGGCCCCGACGCAGTTGCCGATCTTCTTGAAGTACTTGTCGTACATCGCGTACCGCAGGTAGTCGCCCATCTTGGCGGCCTTGGCCACGGTGGCGGCGACGTCGGCCTGCTTGCCCTGCGCCTTGGCCCAGGTCAGCGCCCAGTACGCGGCCTGCACGGCGCGGGCGTCGGCGTCCGGGGCGTTGGTGTACTTCCACTGCTTGGCGGGGGCGCCGGTGTCCTTGACGAACAGGTCGAGGTAGCCGTACTGCCCGCCGTGCTTGAAGGTGTCGCAGGACGGCTGCGGGATGGTCTCCCACACCGATTCCTGCGTGCCCCGCTGGAAGGTGTTGATGTACGCCGGCTTGGTGGTGCCGTCACCGCAGCGGCCGAAGCCGTAGGTGTTGTCGACGTCCATCAGCCAGTGCATGCCGTAGATGTCGCCGGTGCCGTAGGTGCTCTGCAGCTCCGAGCGCAGCGGGTCCTGGCCGACCGAGATGTTCGGGTTCAGCGCCGACGGGTACTGGCTGGGCAGGTTGTACTCCGCGGCGTACTGCGGGGTGCCGGCGGAGCCCGCGGTGGGCTGGTCGGCGTGCGTGGGGATGATGTACTTCTCCATCACCGTCCACGCGTTGTTGAACGGGGCCCAGTTCTGGGTCACCCGGCCGTAGTAGGCCTCCAGCCACAGCCAGTAGCTGAACGCCTCGGAGGTGGTCTCGTGGCCGTGGTCGGGCGCCTCGACGATCAGGGTCTCGATCGAGTGGTACGGCACGCCCTCGGGGCTGAAGTAGCCCGAGTTCTTGATCTTGCCGTACTGGTCGAGGAACTTCTTGACGTAGGCGTTGTCCCCGCCCGGAACGTCGTTGTCGACCTCGGTGACGGTGACCGCCAGGGGGGCCAGGCCGGTGCCGGAGGCGGTGACGGTGGCGGTGCCGCCGACGGTGTCGGAGTCCTCCGCCGCCGCCACGGTCACGGTGACGCCGGTGTTCCAGTTCGCCGTGGTGAGGGTCGCCGAGGCCGGCGTGACGGTGATGTCGGTGTCACCGCTGCGGGTCAGGGTCACCGGGACGCTGGCCGTCGGGGCCGCGCTGAGCTTGAGGTTGAAGGTGGCGGTGCCGCCCTCGCTCACGCTGACCGCGGACGGGGTGGCCACCAGGCGGGGGCCGGAGGCCGCGCTGACGGTGAACGCCTTCTCGTCGACGCCGATGCCGTTGGCGTTGTCGTAGGCCTTGGCCTGGACGGTGTAGCTGCCGGCCGGCAGGTCCTCCAGCGTGTAGCCGTACGGGGCGGTGGTGTCGGTGTTGACCAGCAGGCCGTTGCGGTAGAACTCGACCTTGCTGATGGTCCCGTCCGGGTCGCTGGCCGTGGCGGTCAGCGGCACGTCCGCCGGCGCCTCGAACGGCCCGCTCGGCACGCCGAGGGAGACCGTCGGCGGCTGGTTGGCGGCGGTGCCGTTGCAGGGGGTGCCGTTGAGGGTGAACGCCGTGGGCTTCGGGTTGCTGCCGGAGTAGCTGCCGTTGAAGCCGATGGTGGTCGACGCCCCGGTGCCGAGGCTGCCGTTGTACGACTCGTTGGTCGCGGTCACCTCGCTGCCGGTCTGGCTCCACTTGGCCGACCAGCCCTGGACGACCCGCTGACTGCTGTTGGGGAAGGTCCACTTGAGCGTCCAGCTGCTGACCGCGTCGCCCAGGTTCTTGATGGTGACGTTGCCGGTGAAGCCGCTGCCCCAGTCGTTGGTGGCGTAGACCACGTCGCAGGCCGGGGCGGCCTGCGCGGCGCCGGCCGGCAGGGCGATGCCTCCGATGACCAACGTGGTGGCGGCGAGCATCGCCGTCCGGCGACGTCTTGCCATGAGTCTCATGTGCGCGGTGTCTCCTCGGACCAGGCCGGGGCCGCGGGGCCCCGGCGGGGCGCCTCCACGCGCGCAGGGGCACGGGGGGACGGAGGCGCTCGGGAATGGTGGTCGATCCGGCCCGGCCGGGGTTTCGGGTGCGGTGCGTCGACGCTGGTCGACCGCGCCGCGGCCCTCCTGGGGGTGCCGTCCGGATGACCCGGATGCCCTCGGCGACCCGCACTCACGCGAGCTGGCTCCTCGTCGCAGTGTTCGACAGTCTTGCATGGAAGCGCTCCCACGACAAGAAGAGTCCACGAACGAGCAGCTACTTGTTTCGATCTCGTTTTGGGGCTTTCACAAACCGGTGACGGGCGTTACAGTCGCTGCATCGCCGATGGGAGCGCTTCCATCGACGGAGGTCACAGAAGGTGTTGACCGGGAGCGTCGTGCCCGCGACGTCCCCGGCACATTGCCCGAAGGCTGACGGCGGGCCAGCCCGGACGCCGCCGCCAGCCACCACCCACCGGCAATGGAGGGAGGTGGAACCAGAGCCACTCGCGTGGCCCGGCTCCCGCGCGACACGCACGACAGGACGCCAATTCCGCTCGTGCGTGTGTGCAAACAAAGGTGGGGACGGGGGTTGCCCTCCCCCGTCCCCACACTAAACCCCCCGACACCATGGGAAAAGAGGCCGACGGGTCAGGCGTGTCACGCCACCCGGCCGGCCTCGCTCGCTATGGGCGTAGCCGGCGGGCGTCTCGCAGCCACGACCGACGCCCCGACATCGCCTCCCACCAGCGCATTCGCGCGACCGGCCACGCGCCGGAACAGCCCGCACAACAGAGCCGACCCGCCACAGGCGGGCTCGGCCGCCCCCGCCTGCCTTATGCTGGGAGCGCTCCCGGCCGTGCGGCGGTGGGCACCCATCACGAGGAGAAGGCCCCATGTCGATGCTCACCCGGCGGCGGCTACTCAGCCGCGCCGCACTCTCCGCCACCGCCGGGGCCACCGGCACCGGCCTGCGCGTGGGCGGCACGGCCGCCACCGCCGCCGTCTCCGGCGGCCTGGCCACCGGATGCGACGCCGGCACCGACCCCGACACCGACCCCACCGGCGGGCCCCGGGGCGACCTGCGCTTCCCGACCGGTTTCAGCTGGGGCGCGGCCACCTCGGCGTACCAGGTGGAGGGCGCGACCAAGGAGGACGGCCGGGGCGAGTCGGTCTGGGACACCTTCAGTCGCACCCCCGGCCGGACCCGCAACGGTGACACCGGCGACATCGCCGCCGACCACTACCACCGCTACGCCGACGACCTCGACCTGATGCGCGACCTGGGGCTGGGCAGCTACCGGTTCTCCATCTCCTGGCCGCGCATCCAGCCCGACGGCACCGGCACACCCAACCAGCGGGGTCTCGACTTCTACCGCCGCCTCGTCGACGGCCTGCACGAACGCGGCATCTCGCCGATGGCCACCCTGTTCCACTGGGACCTGCCCCAGACGCTGCAGGACGCCGGCGGCTGGGAGAACCGCGACACCGCCTACCGGTTCGCCGAGTACGCCGAGGTGCTCTTCCGCAGCCTCGGCGACCGGGTCCCGGTCTGGCTGACCATCAACGAGCCGAAGACCGTGGTGCAGAACGGTTACCTCCACGGCCACCACGCCCCCGGCTTCCAGGACCCGCAGGCGGCCTACCTGGTCGCCCACCACCTCCAGCTGGCGCACGGCCTGGCCGTGGAGACGCTGCGGGCCACCGACAGCACCGCCCGGATCGGCCCCGCCCTCAACCTGCACCCCTGCTACCCGGCCGACGACAGCGCCGAGGCGGCCAGCGCCAGCCACCTCTACGACGGCTACGAGAACCGGCTCTACCTCGACTCGATCCTCAAGGGCAGCTACCCGGCGGACGTGCTGGCCGACCTCGGGCCCGGCAGCCGGATGGCGCGCGGCATCCGCGACGGCGACCTGAAGACCATCTCCGCGCCGATCGACCTGCTCGCCGTGCAGTACTACACCCCGTACTACGTGACCGGCACCGGCGGCACGGTCACCCGCTGGCCCACCTCGCAGGCGGACTGGCAGCAGATCTACCCCGACGGCATGTACGACATCCTGACCCGGGTGACCCGCGACTACGGCCCCGTCCCGCTCACCGTCACCGAGAACGGCCTGCCGCAGGCCGACACCCTCTCCCCCGACGGGACCGTCGACGACGCGGGCCGGGTCAGCTTCCTGCGCGACCACATGGCCGCCGCGCACCGCGCCGTCACCGACGGGGTGCCGCTGGAGAGCTACCACGTCTGGTCGCTGCTGGACAACTTCGAGTGGGCGGAGGGGTACGACCAGCGCTGGGGCCTGGTCTACGTGGACTACCCCACCCAGCGCCGGGTGCCCAAGCGCAGCGCGCTGTGGTACCGCGAGGTGATCCGGGCCAACGGCCTGTAGCCGGGAACTCCCCGCCGGGCGGGCACGGTCGCTCCGCACCGCCCGGCGGGCGTTCCCCGCGTCGTGGCGAACCGGCGCCGGCCCGCCCGGTCGCGCCGCTCAGCCCAGCGGGGGCAGCGCCTGCTGGAGTTCGGCGCGCAGCGCCGGGGTGAGCATCTCGCCGGCCTGCTTGGCCAGCCGTGCCATCTCGTAGCCGACCACGCCGATGTCGGCGTCCCCGGCGGCCAGCGTGGCCAGGATCGAGCCGTCGCGCACCTGCATCACCAGGAAGTAGCCGCGGCCCATCTCCACGACGGTCTGCTTGACGATGTCGCCGTCGAACATCTGCGCCGCACCGGCGGTGATGCTCATCACCCCCGAGGTCACGGCGGCCAGCTTGTCGGCGTGGTCGCGCGGCAGGTGGTCGGAGACGGCGACCAGCAGCCCGTCCGAGGAGACCACGATGGCGTGCGCCACCCCGGGCACCCGTTGCGCGAACGCGCTGACCAGCCAGCTCACGTCCCGTGCCTCCTGGCTCAACGTCATCACTGATGTCCCCCTTCGGTGCGCCCGCCGGCCGGCGGCAGGAAAATCTCGGTGGTCTCCTCGGCCTCGGCCCGCCGTACGCCGCTGTAGAGCCGCGTCAGCATGCCGCCCACGGCCTCCGGGTCCGGGTCGTGCCGGGGAGCGGGCTCCTGCGGCCGGGCCGGCTGCGTCACGGCGGCGAGCTGGGCCATCGGCACCCGGACCGGCAGGCCGCGCTCGTTGACGCCCCCGGTCACCGGCACCGTGGGCGGTGCGGCATCGGGCGTCGCCGCGCCGGCCGCCGGGCCCTGCCGCGACCACCAGCCGCCCCCGGCGGGGGCGGCCGGGCCGGCGGCCGGGGTGAGCACGTCCTCCGCCCGCACCGGCACCGGCCGTCCGGGCCGGGGCACGGTGACGCTGCGCGGCCGGCGGCCCGCCACCGGCTGTTCCGCCGGGTCCGGCGGAACGGCGACGCCCGGCGGAACGGCGACGCCCGGCGGTCGAGCCGGGCCCTGGGCGGCGACGCCCGGCGGCCGACCGCCCGCCACCGGGGCCGGGTCGTCGGCCAGGGGCGCGGTCACCCGGGGCAGGTTGGTCAGGGTGGTGGTCAGCATCCGTGGCGACACGGGCGGGTCCAGCTCCACCATCGGCGGGGCCGGGGTGAGCAGGGGGGCCGGGATGCGCACCCGGGCCACGAGGCCGTCGGGGGCGGAGTGCAGGCGGACGACCACCGCGTGCCGGGCGGCCAGGTGGCTGACCACGAACAGGCCCATCCGCTCGGACGCCGCCACGTCGGCCGCCGGCGGGGTCGCCAGCACCTCGTTCGCCTCGGCGAGCGCGGCCGGGCCCATGCCCAGCCCCCGGTCGACGATCTCCACCACCGCGCCGTGCCCCTCGGGCCGGGCGGTGACCAGCACGGCGGTGTCCGGCCGGGAGAACGTGGTGGCGTTCTCCAGCAGCTCGGCGAACAGGTGCACCAGGTCGCCGATGACGTGCCCGACGACGTGCAGGTCGGCGACCTGCTCGTGGCGGACCCGCTGGTACTGCTCGATCTCGGCGCTGGCGGCCAGCAGCACCGCGCCCAGCGCCACCGGACGGTTCCACCGCCGGGTCGACTCGCTGCCGGCGAGCACCAGCAGGCTCTCGTCGTTGCGGCGCATGCGGGCGGCGAGGTGGTCGAGCTTGAACAGGTTCTCCAGCTGGTCGGGGTCGCTCTCCTCCCGTTCCAGGCCGTCGAGCAGCTCCAGCTGCCGCTCCACCAGGACCTGGCTGCGCCGGGCGAGGTTGACGAACATCAGGTTGACGTTGCGGCGCATGGTGGCCTGCTCCACCGCGACGCTGACCGCGCTGCGGTGCACCGCGACGAACGCCTCGGCCAGCTCGCCGACCTCGTCGAGGGAGCGGACGACCGCCGCCGGCACCTCGATGTCGGGCACCCCGCCGGAGACCTGGCGGAGCCGGTCGAGGGCGTCGGGCAGCTCGATCTGGGCGATCCGCAGCGCCTGGCCGCGCAGCAGCCGCATCGACCGGGCGATGGTCCGCCCGACCAGCACCGAGATCAGCAGGGCCACCAGCAGCACCGCGACGATCCCGCCGGCCACCAGCAGGGTGGTGCGCAGCTGGCCGGCACTGGCCTCGTCGGCCCGGCCCACCGCGTCGTCGACGACGCTGGCCTCCAACTGCCGCAGCAGCTCCTGGCGCTGCTCGCTGGCCGCCCACCACTGCGGGGCGGGCAGCACTTTCGACTCCGCGCCGCCGCTGGGCAGGCTCTGCTCTTCCAGCTTCGCGGCGGCGGTGAACGCCGGGTCGACGGAGACGGCGTCGTAGCGGCGGATCTGCTCGGTGGTGGCGGCGACCCGGAACGCACCGAGGGCGGTCAGCTGCTGCGCCCGCAGGTCGGTCAGCTCGACCTGGTCCTCCACCCCGTACCGGCCGGCGCGAGCGGCGGCGTACAGCTCCGCGCGGACCCGGGAGGAGAGTTCCTTGACCCGGGCGAGCTGGACGTAGCGCAGCACCGCCTCGTTGAGCGCCCGCCGGCCCTCCCCCGGCGAGGGCTGGGCGAGCAGGTTCAGCAGGGCGGAGACGGCCCGGTGGTAGTTGCTGAGGATCGTGTCGCTGGCCAGCACCGCCGGAGGCACCGCCGCGCGGATGTAGACGACCTGGTCGTACGCCTCCAGCGCCGCCGAGTAGGCCACCTGCCAGGCGGCGTCGGCGTCGGCCAGCGGGCCGGCCGCCCGCCGCAGCTCCTGCACGGCGGCGTCGGTGCTGGACTGCAACGGCTTCAGCGCGGCGATCGCGGCGTCCCGGGCGGACCCGCCGCCCCCGCTGCGGCGCAGCTCGGCCAGCTCGCCAGCGGTGCGGTCGCGTTCCTGCTGGAGCTGGTGCACCACGTCGGTGATCTGGCGTCCGATGCCCACCTGGCGGGCGAAGTCGCTCAGCTCCGTGGTGCGCCCGACGAGGCCCTGGGTCTGCACGCCGGCCAGCACCAGGAACGCCACGGAGGGGATGACCAGGACGGTGGCGAGCTTGGTGCCCATCCGCCAGTCCCGCAGCCGCAGGGGCGATCGGCGGCGGTGCGGCACGACGCGGACGTCGAACCGGCGCCTACGGTGGTTCGACACCCCGTTTCGCGCCGGGTCGGGACCTGCGCCCACACCTGCCTCCTAGGTCCCTCGCGTCCGCCGCACCGGACAGCGGGGTCCATCCAACCAGTCCCGACGGCGGTGTCAACGGGCTGACCTGAGGCGGGCCTCAGGAAGGATACCGAGGGTGGCGCTGTCCTGACGGGGTCGGTGAGGGCGGCTCATCCGTCCGGCCGATGGCCACGAGTGGCACCGCGGCGTCCAGCCGGCCCAGCGCCACCCGGGCCGCGCCCGTCGCGCCGACCTCCGGGTCGGGGTGGTGGTACACGCGGCGGGGCGCGAGGACGTCGGCGAACGACTCCCGCCACCACGCGGAGGCCTCCACCGCCCCGCCGCCCAGCACCACCTCGACGGGGCCGCCCACGGTGGACTCCAGCTCGACGAGGTCGGCCGCGACCAGCCGGCAGACCCCGGACATCAGGCCGGCGAGGATGTCGACCGCGCCGGTGCCGAAGCTCAGCCCGCCCAGCCCGCCCGAGCCGGCCGGCGCGTGACCGGGCGGCCGGTCGCCCCCGAAGTGCGGGTCCGCCGCGACGCCACCGCCCCGGGGGATCCGGGCCAGCGCGGCGTCCAGCGCGGCGCCCCGGGGCAGCCGCAGCTCCCGGTCCGCCCAGGCGAACAGGTTCCCCCCGGAGGAGTACGCGGCCCCGGTGACCACGTGGTCGTGGTCGACCCGGTAGCGCCACAGCCGGTCGGGCAGCGGCGGCAGCTCCGCCCCGGCCGGCACCGCCTGGACCAGCCGGACCGCCGACGAGGTGCCGACCGTCACCGCCGCCCGGCCCGGGTCCACCGCGCCGGAGCCGACGTTCGAGGCGGCCCCGTCGCCCACCGGCGCCGCCCAGGCCGCCTCGGCGAGCTGCGGCCAGCGGCGGGCGTGCTCGGGGCGCAGCCGCCCCCGCCAGCCGTCGCCGGCCAGCTCGGGAAGCTCCCCCGGGCCCACGGCGGCCAGCTCGCACGCCTCGGCGTCCCAGGTGAGGGTGCGCAGGTCGAGCAGGCCGGTGCCGGAGGCCTGGGAGACCGACATCGGGGCGGCGTCGAGCAGGCCGCCCAGCACGTACTCGGCGAGGCCGAGGAACCGGGCGGGCGGGGTCGAGGCGCGCCCGCGCAGCCACGGCAGCCGCACCGACCAGTAGCAGCGGTGCCACCAGGTGCCGGTGCGCCGGTGGAACGCGGCCCCGTCGGCCGGGCCGGTCACGCCCGCCGGGGGCTCGGGGCGGGTGTCGAGCCAGGTGAGCACCGGCCCCAGTGGCTCGCCGGCCCGGTCGACCGGCAGCACCGAATGCCACTGGGCGCTGGTGGCGACCAGACCGACGTCGCGCAGGTGCCCGCCGGCGGCCAGCTCGTCGAGGCACTCGGCGAGGCAGGCCAGGTAGGTCGGGCCGTCCAGGGTGCCCGCGCCGTCGTCGTCGACCGTGACGCGCACCTTCCGACGGGCGAGTGCGCCGGGGCGCGGCACGGCGTCCGGGTCCAGCACGAGGCCGCGCACCGAGGAGGTGCCCAGGTCGAGGGCGAGGATGTTCATCGTGATCACCGTACCGGGCGGGTGCGCGGCCGAACCGCCGGTCGGCCGTCGGCGCAGGTGGGCGGCGGTCGGTCCCGTACCCCGGGATCGGGTTCCCCGGCGGCGGCCGCGCGCGTAGGGTGACGGCATGCCCGCGCACCTGACCTGCTGGTGGCCCGCCGACCCGGCGGCCCACCCCCGCGCGTAGCTTCCCACGCGGCCGCCCCACGAGGCGGCCGCCGGTTCTCCTCCCGGCCCGGGGCCGCCACCGGCGGCGCCGCCCGGCCACCACCAGGAGAATCCGATGACCCGCCCGCACGACCTGCTCGCCGCCGTCGCCGACGGCGTCGACCCCGGCCCCTTCGCGCTCGTCCGCCGCGAGGGCGCCGACCACCTGGAGCTGTTCACCGGCACCGTACGCGCGGTCGACCGGCTCGCCGACCTCCCGCTGCCCGACGGCCCGGCCGGACCGCGCACCCTGGCGCTGGTGCCGTACCGGCAGGTCACCGAGCGCGGGTTCGCCTGCGTCGACGACGGGACCCCGCTGGAGTGCCTCCAGATCGCCGGGCACGAGCGGTTACCCCTGGCCGACGTCCTCGCCGCCCTGCCCGACGCCCCGGTGGTGACCACCGACGCCGGGTTCGACATCCCCGACACCGAGTACGCCGACACCGTCGCCCGGGTGCTGGCCGAGGAGATCGGCCGGGGCGAGGGGGCGAACTTCGTCGTCCACCGCACCATGCGCGCCACCGTGCAGGGCTCCCCGCTGGTCGCGGCCCTGGCCGCGCTGCGCCGGCTGCTGCTGCGCGAGCGGGGCGCGTACTGGACGTTCGTGGTGCACACCGGCACGCGGACCCTGGTCGGGGCCAGCCCCGAGCGGCACGTCAGCGTCGACGACGGCCTGGTCATGATGAACCCGATCAGCGGCACCTTCCGGCACGGCGGCACCGCCGACACCGCGTCGCTGCTGCGCTTCCTCACCGACCCGAAGGAGGTCGACGAGCTGTACATGGTGCTCGACGAGGAGCTGAAGATGATGGCCACCGTCGCCGAGCGCGGCGGGCAGGTCGTCGGCCCGTACCTCAAGGAGATGTCGCACCTGGCGCACACCGAGTACCTGCTCGCCGGGCAGAGCTGCCTCGACGTGCGGGACGTGATGCGGGAGACGATGTTCGCCCCGACGGTCACCGGCAGCCCGATGGAGAACGCCTGCCGGGTCATCGCCCGGCACGAGCGCACCGGGCGGCGCTACTACGCCGGGGTGCTGGCCCTGCTGGGCCGCGACGACGCCGGCCGGCAGACCCTGGACGCGCCGATCCTGATCCGCACGGCGGAGATCTCCCCCGACGGGGAGCTGCGCGTGCCGGTCGGGGCGACCCTGGTGCGCCACTCCACGCCCGAGGGCGAGGTGGCCGAGACGCACGCCAAGGCGGCCGGGGTGCTGGCCGCCCTCGGGTTGCGCCCCGACGCCCCCGACCTCGGGCCGGGTCCGGCGCCCCGGCTCGCCGACGACCCGCAGGTACGCGCCGCGCTGGCCGCCCGCAACGCCCCGCTGGCCCGGTTCTGGCTGGACCAGCGCCCGCCGGGGGCGGTGGCCCTGCCCGGGCTGGCCGGCCGGCGGGCGCTGATCGTCGACGGGGAGGACACCTTCACCGGGATGCTCGCCCACCAGCTGCGCGCCCTCGGGCTGGCCGTCGAGGTGACGCCGTGGCACCGGCCGGCCGGCGACGACGCGTACGACCTGGTGGTCGCCGGCCCCGGCCCGGGCGACCCGAGGGCCGTGGACCAGCCGAAGATGGCCGCCCTGCGCGGGCTGCTCGCCCGGCGGCTCGCAGCCGGCGCGCCGACCCTCGCGGTGTGCCTGAGCCACCAGCTGCTGGCCGGGCTGCTCGGGCTGCCGCTGCACCGGCGCGACGCGCCGTACCAGGGGTTGCAGCGCGACGTCAGCGTGTTCGGCACGAGCCGCCGGGTGGGGTTCTACTCCACGTTCACGGCCGTCGCCGCCGCCGACCGGGTCGCCAGCGCGTACGGGCCGGTGGAGCTGGCCCGCGACCCGGTCGACCGCGCGGTGCACGCGCTGCGCGGGCCAGGCTTCGCCGGGGTGCAGTTCCACCCCGAGTCGGTGCTCAGCCGCGACGGCCTGGCGGTCCTGGCCGACCTGCTGGGCCACCTGCTGTCGGTGCCGCCGGGCCGGTCCCCGGCCGTGGCCCGCGCCGAGGGGTGAGGAGCGCGCCGGCCGCCGGAGGTCAGCCGGCGGCCAGGCCCCGCTTCAGCGCCGCGCCGATCTGCACCGCCCGCTTCGCGGTCAGCGCGGTGGCCGCCAGCGCCACGTGGTCCGGGGGAACCTCCCCGTTGTTGCTGGTGTGCGAGGCACCGTACGGGTTGCCGGCGACGAACTGGCTCGGGTCGGTGTAGCCGGGGGTGACGACGACGCCGCCCCAGTGGTAGAAGACGGTGAGCAGCGACAGCAGCGTCGACTCCTGCCCGCCGTGCGAGGTCGCCGTCGAGGTGAACGCCGAGTAGACCTTGTTCGCCAGCGCGCCCCGCGCCCACAGCGGGCCGGTGGTGTCGATGAACTGCTTGAGCTGGGCGGCGACCATGCCGTAGCGGGTGGGCGACCCGAGGATCACCACGTCGGCCCAGGACAGGTCGTCGGGCTCGGCCTCCATGACGTCCTGGGTTTCGAGGCGGTGCGCCTGCCAGCCCGAGTTGGACCGGATCGCCTCGTCGGGTGCCAGCTCGCGCACCTTCCGCAGCCGGACCTCCGCGCCGGCCTCGCCGGCGGCCTCGCACGCGGACTGCGCCATCTGATAGGTGATGCCGGTCGCGCTGTAGTAGATCACCGCGACCTTGATCTGGCCCTCCATCGGGTCCTCCTCGTTCTCCGGTCAGCTCCCGCGACTACCCGTTGCTTGCGGCGTCAAACGTCGACCGGTGCACGTGGTGGACCGCCCGGGTCCGCCGGGCGATAGCCTGGTGCGGTGATCCTGCCCCTGCCCGACGGCGAGTTCCAGGCGTACCTGTTCGACTGCGACGGCACCATCGTCGACTCGATGCCCCAGCACCACACGGCGTGGCGGCGGGCCCTCGGCGAATGGGGCTGCGACCTGCCCGAGGACCTCTTCTACGCCTGGGCCGGGCGGCCGGTGGCCGACATCGTCGCCGACCTCAACGACCGGCACGGCCTGGCGATGCCGGTGGAGGCCGTCGCCGCCCGCCGGGAGGCGCTCTACCAGGAGCTTCTGCCGACGGCGACCGGCGTGCCCGGGGTGCTGCGGCACATCCACGACGCCCACGGGCGGGTGCCCTTCGCGGTGGTCTCCGGCAGCACGCGGGAGTCGGTCACGGCGTCCCTCGGCGCGCTCGGCATCCTCGACCGGTTCGACACGTTCGTCTGCGCCGGCGACTACGCCCGGCCCAAGCCCGACCCGGAGGCGTTCCTGCTCGCCGCTCGGCTGCTGGGCGTGCCGCCGGCGGCCTGCCTGGTCTTCGAGGACGCCGACCTGGGCATCCAGGCCGCGACCGCCGCCGGCATGGCCTCGGTGCGCGTCCCGCAGCCGCGGCGGGGCTGACCCCGCCCGCGGCGGCTCGCTCAAGTTTTGCGCAAGTTCCACGGCCGGTCGGCCCCGGCCGGACCGCCGAGCGCCATCCTGATCGCACCGGCTCCGGCGGCCCGTGCCGCCGCCGGTGCGCCGGTCGACCTGAACGGGGGATCGCGCTCCGTCGGCAACGAGGCCGGCGTAGCGCGATCAGGGGGCCGGCGTGTCCGGCGGAACAGCGGCCGACGCGCCCCGCGGACCAAGGGCCCGGGTGGTCAGCGGACCAGGGCGTCCAGCAGCCGGTCGAGTTCCGCCGCCGGGTCGACGGTCAGCCCGGTGTGCACCGGCCCGGTCTGGATCATCGTGCTGCGCGGGGCCGCCAGCCAGCGGAACCGCTCGCCCCGCCGCATCCGCCCCGACGGGCCCTCGCCGACGCACGTCCGGTCCCAGGAGCCCAGCGCCGCCGCCACCTCGGCGAGGTCCACGTCCGGCGCGAGCGCCCGGACCCGGTCGGCGTCGAGATGGGTACGCGCCGCGAGGAAGTCCCGGCCCTGGCAGTAGAGGATGACCCCGACGTTGATCCGTTCGCCGCGCTCGACCCGGGGCACCAGCCGGATCACCGCGTACTCGAAGGGTTCTCTCACGCAGCGCTCCCCTGCGGCAGCCAGTCGGCGGTGCGCGCCACCCGGCGGGCGAGGTGGTCGGCGTACGCGGCGCGGGCCGCGTCGGCGGAGTCGAAGTCGGGCCCGGCCAGCCAGGCGTCCGGCACCAGCGCCAGCACCTCGGCGAGCAGCCCGGGGGTGACCCGGGGCGCGAGGTCGGCGTCGGCCTCGGCCAGCCGGCTCGCGTAGGGGGCGAGCACGTGGTCGTCGGCCCGGTACGCCCGGCGCACGGCCGCCTCGGCGCGCGGCCAGTTGTGGTGGAAGTAGAGGCAGGCGCCGTGGTCGATCAGCCACAGCTCGCGGTGCCAGATCAGCAGGTTGGGGTTGCGCCAGCTGCGGTCGACGTTCTCGGTGAACGCGTCGAACCAGAGCACCCGGGAGGCCAGGGCGGGGTCGACCGGGTGCGCCACCGGGTCGTAGCCGAGCGCGCCGGGCAGGAAGTCCATCCCCAGGTTCGGCCCGCCGCTGCCGCGCAGCAGCTCCTGCACCTCCTGGTCGGGCTCGGCCCGGCCGATGACCGGGTCGATGTCCAGCACCACCAGCCGGGGCACCGCGAGCCCGAGCCGGCGGGCCAGCTCGCCGCAGATCACCTCGGCGACCAGCGCCTTCGGCCCCTGCCCCGCGCCGGAGAACTTCGCCACGTACGTGCCCAGGTCGTCGGCCTCGACCACACCGGGCAGCGAGCCGCCCTCGCGCAGCGGGGTGACGTACCGGATTCCGGTGACCTGACGGAGCACGAGGCCCACCCTAGCCGGAACCCCTCCGCCGCCCGCGCGGGCCGCCGCCGGCGCTCCTATTCACGGCCGGGCCGCGGAATGCTTCCGGAGCGGCTCGGGTAGCCACGTCGTGACCCACGAGAGGAAGGACGAGCCAATGCGACTGACCGAGCAGCAGATCCGCTCGCTGTACGGGCAGGACGTCCAGGACCGCTCGGGTGCGAAGATCGGCAGCGTGGGCCAGGTGTGGGCCGACGCCGCCGGCGAGCCGACCTGGGTCAGCGTCAAGACCGGAGCGATGGGCCACCACGAGTCGATGGCCCCGCTCCAGTCGGCCCGGATGCAGCAGGACAAGCTGAGCCTGCCGTACGACAAGGCGACCGTGCGCGGCGCGCCCAGCGTCGAGACGGGCACCGACGAGCCGCTGGACGCCCAGCAGCTCACCCAGCTCTACGCGCACTACCAGCTTCCGCCGCCCTCCCCGCCGGCCCCGCCGCGCCAGCAGGCCGCCGGCTACCCGCGGGGGCCGGAGCTGACCCGCTCCGAGGAGCGGCTGCTGGTGGGCACCGAGAGCGAGCCGGCCGGAACCGCACGGCTGCGCAAGCACGTCGTCGACGAGGACGTGCACACCACCGTCCCCGTCGAGCACGACGAGGTGCGCGTCGAGCGCGAGCCGATCGCCCCGGGCGACCGGCGGGCGCGGGCCGAGATCGGCGACGAGCAGCAGGAGCTGCGGCTGCGCGCCGAGCACCCGGTGGTCAGCAAGGAACAGGTCCCCGTCGAGCGGGTCCGGCTGACCAAGGACGAGGTCGTCGAGGACCAGCCCGTCGACGAGCGGCTGCGCCGCGAGCAGGTGGAGGCGGACGTCCCGCAGTCGGCCCGGTCCCGCCGCTGACGCGACGCCCCGGCGGTGACCCTCCGCCGGACGGCGTGACCCCGGGCGGGCGGATCCCTGGTGATCCGCCCGCCCGGTCGCGTGTCCGGCGGGTGTCGGTGACCGGTTCTATGCTGACCGTCGAGGTGGACGGAAGGCGGCGTGAGACGTGGCGACGAGCGGCGTGCGGAAGCAGACGGGCGGTGTGCGGCAGCAGGCGGGCGGCGCGGGGGAACCGGCGGGCGGCGGGCGGCGGGCGGCTGCCGGCGCGAAAGCACCGGTGGGCGCGGCGGAGCTGACCGGCGCGGAGGCGCTCGCGCTGCGGATGACGGCCCTGCTGCTGCGCCCCCATCCCACGGCCCGTCCCAAGGACGTGGCCGGGGTCGTCGAGTGGTTCGGCGCGATGCAGGCGCAGGACGCGGCGAGCGGCCTGTGGTCGCTCGGCCTGCGGCTGCCGGGCTGGACGCAGGCCGACGTGCAGGAGGCCCTGGAGCGGCGGGAGGCGCTGCGCACCTGGCCGATGCGGGGCACCGTGCACCTCGTGCCGTCCCGCGACGCGCGCTGGATGCTGGACGTCACCGGCGTGCGCACCCTGGCCGCCGCCGGGCCCCGCCGGGCGGTCCTCGGGCTCAGCCTGGAAGAGGCCGACCGGGCCGCCGACGTGCTCGGCGAGGCGCTGGCCGGCGGGGCGCGGATGACCCGGTCGCAGTGCCAGGCCACCCTCAACGCGGCCGGCATCGACACCACCGGCCAGCGCGGCTACCACCTGTTGTGGTATGCGGCCCAGAAGGGCGTCACCTGCATCGCCCCGCACGTCGGCACGGAGCAGACGTTCGCGCTGCTCGACGAGTGGGTGCCCGACCCGCACCGCCCCGACCGCGACGAGGCCCTCGGCATCCTCGCCCTGCGCTACTTCCGCAGCCACGGCCCCACCACCCGGCAGGACTTCGCCGGCTGGACGGGCCTGACCGCCACCGACGCGAAGCGGGGCATCGCCGCCGCCGGTGACGCGCTCACCACCGTGACCGTCGACGGCGTCGAGGCGGTGGCCGACGCGGCCCTGCTCGACGCGCCCCGCACCCCGGTAGACGACGTGCACGCCCTGCCCGGCTTCGACGAATACCTGCTGGGCTTCAAGGACCGGTCGCTGATGGTCGCCCCGGAGCACAAGCAGGCGATCATCCCCGGCGGCAACGGGGTGTTCCAGTCGACGGTGGTGCGCGGCGGCCGGGTGGCCGGCACCTGGAAGCGGACGCTGGGCAAGACGAAGGTCAAGGTGGCGGTGCGCCCGCTGGTCGACCTCGACGCCGCCACCCGGGAGCGGGTGGACGCGGCGCTGGCGGCGTACGCGGCGTTCGTAGGGCTCCCGCCGGCCGTGGAGTGGGCCTGACCGGCCGCCCGTCGTCACGCGGCCGCCGTGAGACCTCGGGCGAGGCCGTCACGGGGACGTAAGGGTCACTGAGACTGCTCGCCGCTCGGCGCGCCCAGGGAAAGGTGGCTGGCTCCGCTACACGACACGCCGACGCGATTGCACCGCAACCAGCCAACGATCGCCCCGCACCTGGGGCCGGCGGCGAGTCGCCACCGGCCCCGCGAGCCCGAATCGGTCAGTCGGCCAGCGCCCCGGACGACCGCCCCTCGTGCAGGGTCAGGTTCCGGCCCGTGGACGGGTCGAACAGGTGGATCTTCTCCAGGTTGAACCAGACCCGGTGGTTCTCGCCCTCGCGTACGGTCGACTCGGCCGACAGCCGGGTGACCAGGCTGGCCCCGCCGCCGCTGAAGTCGGCCCCGGCGTCGGCGGCCAGCTCCTCCAGCTCGGCGGCGCTGGCCCGCTCCCCCTCCAGCGTGAAGTAGACGTACTTGTCGGAGCCCATCGACTCGACGATGTCGACCGGCGCGGTGAACTCGGCGCCCCGGCGGCGGGTGTCGTCGTCGACCAGCTCGGCGTCCTCGAAGTGCTCGGGGCGGATGCCGAGGATCAGCTCGCGCGGGGCGTCGCCGGCCTCCAGCTCGCGGCGGATCCGGTCGCCGATCGGCACGTCGCCGACGGCGGTGCGCAGCTTCCCGTCGTCGACGGCGGCGTGCAGGAAGTTCATCGACGGGGAGCCGATGAAGCCGGCGACGAAGAGGTTGCGCGGGTGGTCGTAGAGCTCCTGCGGCGGGCCGACCTGCTGGATCGCGCCGCCCCGCATGATCACCACCCGGTCGCCGAGGGTCATCGCCTCGGTCTGGTCGTGGGTGACGTAGACGGTGGTGGTGCCGAGCTGCTTCTGCAACCGGGACACGACCGTGCGCATCTGCACCCGCAGCTTCGCGTCGAGGTTGGACAGCGGCTCGTCCATCAGGAACGCCTTGGGCTGGCGGACGATCGCCCGGCCCATCGCCACCCGCTGCCGCTGGCCGCCGGAGAGGTTGGCCGGCTTGCGGTCCAGCAGCGGGGTCAGCTCCAGCACCTTGGCCGCCTCGTCGACCTTGGCGTCGATCGTCTCCTTGTCGAGCTTGGCGAGCTTCAGCGGGAACGCCATGTTCTCCCGGACGGTCATGTTCGGGTAGAGCGCGTACGACTGGAACACCATCGCGATGTCCCGGTCCCGGGGGGCCTTGTCGTTGACCCGCTGGCCGCCGATGCGCAGCTCACCGGAGCTGATGTCCTCCAGCCCGGCGATCATGTTGAGGGTGGTGGACTTCCCGCAGCCGGAGGGGCCGACCAGGATGACGAACTCGCCGTCGGCGATCTCCAGATCGACGTCCTGCACCGCCACGGTCCCGTCGGGGAACGACTTGCTCACCTTGTCCAGCACGATGTCAGCCATCACTACACCACCTATCCCTTGACTGCGCCGGAGGTCAGGCCGGAGACGATGCGGCGCTGGAAGAAGAGCACGAACGCGATGATCGGCACGGTGATCACCACGGCGGCGGCGCAGATGGCCCCGGTGGGGTCCTCGAACTGCGACTCGCCGGTGAAGAACGACAGCGCCACCGGCACCGTGCGGGCCCGCTCGGTGGAGGTGAGCGTGATGGCGAACAGGAAGTCGTTCCAGCAGAAGATGAAGACCAGGATCGCCGTGGTGAACAGCCCCGGAGCGGCCAGCGGGGCGATGACCCGCCGGAACGCCTGGCCCTGGGTCGCGCCGTCCATCTTCGCCGCCTTCTCCAGGTCCCAGGGGATCTGCTTGAAGAACGCCGACAGCGTGTAGATCGCCAGCGGCAGGGCGAAGGTGATGTACGGCAGGATCAGCCCCGGCCAGGTGTCGAAGAGCCCGAGCTGCCGCTCGATCTCGAACAGCGGCGACACCAGCGACACCTGCGGGAACATCGCGATCAGCAGGGAGACGCCGACGAGCAGCTTCTTGCCGGGGAAGTCCAGCCGGGAGATCGCGTACGCGGCCATCGCGCCGAGCACCACGGCGACCAGCGTGGCGATCAGGGCGATGCCGATCGAGTTGACCAGCGCGCGGACGAACTGGTCGGTGTCGAAGATCGACCGGTAGTTGTCCAGCGTCCACTCCCGGGGCCAGAACCTGCCGTCGGTGAGGGTGGCCGGGGTCTTGAACGACAGCGAGGCGATCCAGAGCACCGGGACCAGCGCGAAGACGACGACGATGACGTCCAGCAGGCCCCAGCGCAGCTTCGCCCGCGTGGTGGTGTCGGCCATGTCAGCGCCTCTCCCCGTCGTCGCTGCCGGGGGCAGCGGTGCCGAACAGCTTCACGAAGACGAACGCGATGACCGCCACGGTGAGGAAGATCAGCACGGACATCGTGGACCCGATGCCGAGGTTGAGGCCCCGGATCAGGTTGTTGTAGGCCAGCATCGACACCGAGGAGGTCTCGTTGCCGCCGGCGGTGAGCACGTAGATGTTGTCGAAGACCCGGAACGCGTCGAGCGTGCGGAACAGCAGGGCGACCAGGATCGCCGGCTTCATCACCGGCAGCATGACCTTGGTGAACCGCTGCCACGCGGTCGCCCCGTCGGTGGACGCCGCCTTGAGCAGGTCCTCCGGCACCAGGGCGAGGCCGGCCATCAGCAGCAGCGCCATGAACGGGGTGGTCTTCCAGATCTCCGCGAGCATGATGATCGCCAGGGAGCTGGCCCGCTCGGTCAGCGGCGCGCCGTCGCCGAACAGGTTGGCCAGGTAGCCGGTGCCCGGCGTCCACGCGTACCGCCAGGAGAACGCGGCGACGACCGTGACGATCCCGTACGGGATGAGCGCGGCGGTGCGCACGACGCCCCGGCCGACCAGCGTCCGGTGCATGATCAGCGCCAGCCCCATGCCGAGGACCAGCTCGACGGCGACGGTGACGACGGTGATCAGCATGGTGACGCCGAACGCCGTCCACCAGAACTCGTTGGTCAGCACGGTCGCGTAGTTCTCCAGCCCGATGAACTTCCGCTCGTCGGGGAAGCGCAGGTCGTAGCGCTGCAACGACAGCCAGATCGAGTAGCCGATCGGGTAGGCGGTGACCAGCACCATGACCAGCGCGGCGGGGGCGCAGAGCAGCCAGCCGAGCTTCCGTTCGGCTTTCTTGTTCTCGCTCAGCTTTCCGCTCACGGCAGCACCCCCTTCGATTCGAGGGCGTCGGCGATGGCGTCGCGCAGCTCGTCGGCGGTCTGCTCGGGGCGGATCGCCGACGGCGGCGACAGGATCGCCGACATCACCGTGGAGATGCTCTGGTAGGCCGGGGTCAGCGGGCGCGTCGCCGGCTCCTTCAACTCCTCGAGGATGGTCTCCTTCATCGGGTACGCCTCGGCCATCTCCGGGTCGTCGTAGACCCGCTCGATGGTGGGCGGCACGCCGTCGTTGACGGCGGAGAACTTCTGGTTCTCGGCGTTGCGCAGACACCTGGCGGCCTCGAAGGACTCCGCCGGGTGCGTCGAGTACGCGCTGACGGCCAGGTTGACGCCGCCGATGGTGACCTTGCTGGGGGTGTCGGGGTCGATCCCCGGGATCCGCGCCCACTTGACCTTCTTCGCCAGCTCCGGGTCGGCCTCCTGCAGCGCCGGGTAGACGAAGGGCCAGTTGACCTGGAACGCGCCCTTGCCGGACTGGAACTCCAGCCGGACCGGGTCCTCGGTGGCGTTGCTGAACGACGGCGACGTCACGCCGGACGTGGCGAAGCGCCGGAGCTGGTCGAGCGCGGTGACGGTGCCGGCGTCCATGACCGCCTGCTTGCCGTCGTCGCTGAGGATCTTGCCACCCGCGCTCTCGGCGAGGGTGTTGTAGAGGACGACGAGGCCCTCGTACTGGGCGCCCATGGTGAGCACCTGGTACGGCTTGCCCTGCGCCTTCAGGTCCTGGGCCTGCTTGATCATGTCGTCCCAGGTCTTCGGGGCATCCGGCACCAGGTCGGTGCGGTACCACAGGAGCTGGACGTTGGTGTTCTTCGGCGCCCCGTACAGCTTGTCCTGGTAGCGGGCGGTGTCCAGCGGCCCGGCGAGGGTGCCCTCCTCCACCTCGGCCCGGTCCTGCCCCGTCCACTCGCGGATCCAGTCGGCGCTGGCGAACTCCTGCGTCCAGGTGACGTCGAGGCCGAGCACGTCCATCCCGGTGTCCCCGGCGGCGAGCCGGCGGACCAGCTGCACCCGCTGGTCGTCGGCCTGGCGCGGCAGCACCCGGTAGGCGATGCGGTAGCGCCCCTGCGCCTGGGCGTTGCAGTCGTCGACGACCTTCTGCAGGTTCTGCTCGGGCGGGTAGTACAGGTTGATGGTGGGCGTGCCGCCGTCGCCGCCGGAGCCACACGCGGCCAGCGGCGCGACCAGCGCGAGCGCGGTGGCGGCGGCCGCCGCCCGGGCGGCGGGTCGGCGCCGATGTCGGGCCGGATCTGTCATCGCCCCTCCCCTCTCTTCGGCGAAGAGCCGGGGAGGTCACCCGTGCCCCGGCGCACGGCGAGACGGTCGGGAGCGGACCGGACACCGACCCGCCCCGGGCGTTTCGTGCGGGCAACACTGCCCGACCTGCGAAGCCGCGAAACCTGGCGGCAACGCGCGCGACCCACGATCGCCGTTCGTCCGGTTCGTCCCTCCGGTGACCGGCCGGGCGGCGGCACCAGGGCGGCGGGGCGACGGAGGCGCGGTGCGCTGCGGGGCGGGTCGGTGCGCCGTACGCTCGGCCGATGGACGCCACCTTCTTCTTCGACCCGGCCTGCCCGTGGACCTGGCGCACCTCGCGCTGGCTGGTGGCCGTGGCCGACGCCCGCGGCCTGGCCGTCGAGTGGCGGGCGTTCAGCCTGGCCATCCTCAACGGGGGCGACGTGCCGCCGCAGTTCGCCGAGGCGATGGCCGCCTCCGGCCGGGCGCTGCGGCTGGTGGAGGCGCTGCGCGCCGAGGGCCGCCACGACGACGCCGGCCGCTTCTACGCCGCGCTGGGCGGGCGCACCCACGACGCGGGCAACCCGCTGTCGGACAAGCTGGTGGACGACGCCGTCGCGGCGGCCGGGCTCGCCGCCGCCGCGCCGGCCCTCGACGACGACCGGTGGGACGAGGCGGTACGCAGGTCGCACGCCCTGGCGTACGGCTCGGCGGGGCCGGACATCGGCTCGCCGGTGCTGATGGTGCCCGGCGCGGAGCGCGGCCTGCACGGGCCGATCCTCACCGAGGTCCCCGGCACCGACGACGCGCTGACCGTGTGGGACGCGCTGCTGCCGCTGCTGCGGCTCCCGGCGTTCCACGAGATCAAGCGCGGCCGCCGCTGACGCCCCCGCCCGGGCCGATGCCCGGGTGACCCGGGTGGCCCGGCCCGTCCGGCGCGTCGGACACGTGCGCGGGGAGGCTACCGGGGGTCGGCCCGTTCGACTAGCGTTTGCCGGGAGTTCCCCCGGACTCAACCGCCAGCGCGTCGCCGTCGAAGTCGATACGCCTCCGGCCCATCCCCGCCTGCCCGAACGGTGGGTAATCGAGCGAACCCCCCGCTGCCGGTCCACCGGTTGGGCAGGATCGTTGACGACGAGGAGGTGCCGTCGTGCAGGACACCCGCGCTCTCGCCCTGACGTTCGAGGTGAGCGGCCTGCCCCCGGTGAAGACCGAAGCCCTGTCCATCTTCGCCGCCGGCCACCGGCAGGCGACGAGGGTCCGGGCCCTGCTCCTGGCGGCCTGCTCGGCGGCCCAGCGCACCGGCTGGACCCCGTTGGGCGGGCCGGTGGAGGTGGAGTTGACCCTGCGGTGTCCGCCGGGGCACCGCACCTCCGACGCCAGCACCCTGCTCGGCGGCATCTGCGCGGTGCTGCAGGACAAGAAGAGGGTCGCCACCATCGGCCTGACCCACCTCGGGGTCCTCGCCGACGTCGCCCTCTACACCGACGACCGGCAGATCCGCCGGCTGTCGTACCTGGAGGAACCGGCGGAGGAGTTCTCCTACCGGGTGCGGGTGGCCGCCGTGCCGGCCGTGGTTTGACCGACGTCCGCGGTGGGGTACCGCGGACGCCGACGAAGGGAGCGCCGATGTCGGAGCCACATGTCACGCTCGATCCGAGCGGGCTCGACCCCGTGCAGCAGAAGCTGCGGGGCCCGCTGGAGGATCAGCTGACCTCGGCCCTGCAGGCGGCCACGGGACGGGTCCGGTCGAGCTACGCGGGCGAGCCGGTCGAGCAGGTCTGCCAGCGGCTGCTGGACGAGACCCGGGCCGGGCTGCACCCCGACATCGCGGCCGGCTTCCAGCCGGACATGGACGAGTTCTGCCGGGTGGCCGTGGCGATCGTGCGCGGCGAGGTCTCCTGACCTCCGCCGCCCGCCGGCACGGTCAGGACCGGGTCCGCAACTCCCCGGTCCTGACCCACCAGCCGTCCGATGTGGCAGCGGATCGCCGCCGGTGGGCGCGCGGGCGGGACACGCCGCCCAGCCAGGCCCACCGGCGGCGATGCGGCCCGCCTGCACTCAGCTCCACGGTGCGCCACCGCCGGACTTCGGCGCGTTCCCGACTCACCCCGAGGAGCCGCGAACGCCGGGTCAGGTTAGGCAGCGCGGCCGGGGCGGAACAAGCCGTCCGGGCCACCCACGGCGGGGTTTGCCGACCAGGCCGAAATCCGGCAGGAGGGCGTAACACGGGCAGCGGCGCGGGCGCTGTTCCCCCTCGGGAGCGGGTGCGTCCGGCGGGCGGCCGGGAGCCTCAGAAGTGCCGCAGCAGGTCGCCGAACGCGGCCAGCCGCAGCACCCCCGGGTCGGTCGGGTCGAGGTCGTCGTCCTCCAGCACCCAGGTGTTCTCGTTGGGGATGAACACCGCCCACATGCCGGCGGCCCGCGCCGGCAGGATGTCCGACTTCGGGGAGTTGCCGATCATCCAGGCGGCCCCCGGGTCGAAGCCGTGCTCCCCGACGAGCCACCGGTAGGTGTCGACGTTCTTCTCCCGCACGATGTGCGCGGCGTGGAAGTGGTGCAGCAGCCCGGACGCGTCGAGCTTGCGCTGCTGCTCCTCCCGGTCGCCCTTGGTGAGCAGCAGCAGCCGGTGCCGCTCGGCGAGCGCGTCGAGCGTCGCGGCCACCCCGGGCATCAGCTCGACCTGGTGGTTGACCAGCGCCTCGGCCAGGGCGTCGATCTCCCGGCGCTCCGCGGCGGAGGCGGGCCGCTGGCGCAGCCGCTCCAGGCACTCGCCCAGGCTGCGCAGGAAGACCTTGCTGCCGTAGCCGTGGACGGCCGCGTTGGCCCGTTCGATGTCGTCGAGGATGGCGCGGATCTGCGCCCGGTCCAGCGTCGGATGGTCCAGCCAGCCGAGAAAGTCGTCGATGACCCGCTCGAAGACGACGTTGTTCTCCCACAGCGTGTCGTCGGCGTCGAAGACCAGCACCTGCGCGTCCCGCCGGCCCGGCGTGTCCTGTCGCATGCCTCTCCCCTCCCCTTGGCCCGGGACACCGTACTGCCGGCGGCGCGGCGCGGGCACGCCGTTTCACGCCGGGTCGGCCCCCCGGCGGTGGCGCAGGGTGAGGATGAGGTCGGCGACCAGGGCCGTCCAGCCCGTCTGGTGCCACGCGCCCAGGCCCGCGCCGTTGTCCCCGTGGAAGTATTCCGGGAAGCTGATCAGATCCCGCCAGTCGGGGTGGGTCTGGAAGAGCTGGGCGGCGCCGTAGATGGGCCGTCGCCCCCAGCCGTCCCGGGTGAACAGCGAGATCAGCCGGGTGGAGAGGTCGTCGGCGATCTCGTCGAGGGTCCGCTTCACCCCCGAGCGGGTCGGATATTCCACCTGGAGGTCGTCGCCGAAGAACGCCGCGTAGTCGCGCAGGGCGCTGATCAGCAGGAAGTTCGTCGGCATCCAGATCGGGCCGCGCCAGTTGGAGTTGCCGCCGAACAGGCCGCTGGTCGACTCGGCCGGCTCGTAGCCGACGCTGAACTCCTGGCCGCCGAGGGTGACGGCGAACGGCTTGTCCAGGTGGGCGCGGCTGAGCGTGCGCAGGCCGTACTCGGAGAGGAACTCCTCGGTGTCGAGCATCCGGGCCAGCAGCCGGACGATCTTCTCCGGGCCGACCATGGTCAGCAGCCGCTGCTGGCGGCCGTCCGGGCCGATGCGGCGGGCGCCGATCACGTCGGCGTACTCGGGGCGGTGGGTGAGGAACCAGCGCAGCCGGGCCCCCAGCTCGGGCAGCCGGCGCAGCGTACGCGCGGAGAGCCGGGTGGTCGCCGCCAGCGGCAGCAGCCCCACCACCGAGCGGACCTTCAGCGGCACCTGGCTGCCGTCGGCCAGCCGCAGCACGTCGTAGAAGAACGCGTCCTCGTCGTCCCAGAGCCCCTGGTCGTACGCGGCGGCGGCGATGTAGGCGAAGTGCTCGAAGAACTTGGTGGCCGTGTCGACCCAGGTGCGGTCGTGTTCGGCGAGCACGACGGCGATGTCGAGCAGGTTGAGCGCGTACATGGCCATCCAGCCCGTGCCGTCGGACTGCTCCAGCGTGCCGGCCACCGGCAGCGCCGCCGAGCGGTCGAACGGGCCGACGTTGTCCAGCCCGAGGAAGCCGCCCTCGAAGACGTTGTTGCCGCCGGTGTCCTTGCGGTTGACCCACCAGGTGAAGTTGAGCAGCAGCTTGTGCATGACGCGGGCCAGGAACTCGTGGTCGCGGGAGCCGTCGATCTCGAAGACCTTCAGCGCGGCCCAGGCGTGCACGGGCGGGTTCACGTCGCCGAACGCCCACTCGTACGCCGGGATCTGCCCGTTGGGGTGCAGGTACCACTCGCGGAGCAGGAGCAGCACCTGGGACTTGGCGAACCCGGGGTCGACGCGGGCGATGCTGACGCAGTGGAAGGCCAGGTCCCAGGCCGCGTACCAGGGATATTCCCACGGGTCGGGCATGGAGATCACGTCGAAGCTGGTCATGTGCCACCAGTGGCTGTTGCGCCCGTGCCGGCGGCCGGCGGGGGGCGTGGAGCCGGGGTCGCCCTCCAGCCACCGCTTCACGTCGAAGTGGTAGAACTGCTTGCCCCACATCAGCCCGGCGATGGCCTGCCGGGCGACGAGGGCCTCGTCGGCGGTGGCGGCGGCCGGGATGACGCCGTCGAAGAACCGGTTCGCCTCGGCCCGCCGCGCCCACACCACCGCGTCGAAGCCGGCGGCCAGGTCGGCGGCCGGCGGCGGCGTCCCGCCGGGCGGCGGCGCGGTGCGGGTCAGCCGCAGCCGGATCTGCCGGTGCCCGCCGGCCGGCACGTCGAGGACGTAGTGCAGCGCCCCCTTGGTGCCCTCCCGGTCGGGGTTGACCGTGGCCGCGCCGTTCACCACGTGGTCGTTGATGCCGTCCTTCGGGTACGGCGAGCGGCCGGGCAGCCCCCAGAGCCGCTCGGCGTTGGTGTCGTTGTCGCAGAGCAGCGGCACCGGATCGCCGTCGCCCTCCAGCAGGATCTGGCCGAGCACCCAGTGCTCGCCGACGAGCCGGGCGCCGACGCCGGCCCCGGCGGCGGAGCCGACGAGCCGGGGCACCCGGTCCCCGCCGGGCAGGCCCCACGCCCACGTGTTGCGGAACCACAGCGACGGCAGCACGTGCAGCCGCTCGTCGGTGTCGCCCCGGTTGGCGACGGTCACCACGATGCACATGTCCGTCGGGGACGCCTTGGCGTAGTCGACGGTGACCGCCCAGTACCGGTCGTCGTCGAAGATGCCGGTGTCGACCAGCTCGTACTCGGTGTCGTCGCGGCCGCGCAGCGCGTTGACGGCGACCAGCTCGTCGTACGGGAAGGCGGCCTGCGGGTAGTGGTAGCGCCAGCGCATCCACGAGTGGGTGGGCGTGGAGTCCAGGTACCACCAGTATTCCTTGGCGTCCTCGCCGTGGTTGCCGCCGTCGCCGCCGAGGCCGAACATCCGTTCCTTGAGGATCGGGTCGCGGCCGTTCCACAGGGCGAGGGCGAAGCAGAACGTCTGTCGGTCGTCGCACACGCCCGCCATGCCGTCCTCGCTCCAGCGGTAGGCTCTGGACCGCGCGTGGTCGTGGGGGAAGTAGTCCCACGCCGTGCCGTGCTCGCTGTAGTCCTCCCGTACCGTCCCCCACGCCCGCTCGGACAGATAGGGACCCCATGCGCGCCAGTCCTGCTCCCCGGAGTCGGCCTGGGCGAGCCGGAGCCGTTCGGCGTCGGGTGCGGGCGCATGGGAGGGAGGCACGTCGGTGATCACGTGCCTATCTTCGGTGCCGCCGGGGTACTTCACCACAGCGGCCATTCTCGTCGTGGCGTGTTACACCTCGCCGCCGCTGGAGGAAAGTTGATCGACATTCGTTTCGGTTCGCAGGTGTGCGGGGAGCTGACGGGTGGGGCCACCAGGGAGTGGCTGGTTCCGGACGGCCTGGGTGGCTACGCCATGGGCACCGTGAGCGGGCTGCGCACGCGCCGCTACCACGGGTTGCTGGTGGTCGCCGGCCAGACTCCGGCGTCCCGGAACGTGGGACTGGTGAGTCTCGATCCGGCAGTCGTCCTCCCCTCCGGGGCGCGGCTGCGCCTCGGCGCGCACGAGTGGTCCTCCGGCGACGTCGACCCGCGCGGCTTCGAGCTGTTGGAGCGCTTCGACCTCACCGACGGGTTGCCGCGGTGGCGGTGGCGGATCGGCGACGTGGTCATCGAGCGCGAGCTGGCCATGGCGTACGGGCGCTCGTGCGTGGCGGTGGTGCACCGGCTCGTGTCCGGCGGCCCGGTCCGGCTCGACCTGTCGGCGGCCTGCACCTGGCGCGACGCGCACGGCGAGCGGCGCGCCGACGGCCCCGCGCCCCGGGTCGAGCCGGTGGACGGCGGCGCGGTGGTGGAGGGCGCGTTCCGCCTCGCCGGGCCGGACTGGACCCCGGAGGGGCAGTGGTGGCTCGGGGTGCACCACCGCGAGGAGGCGGCCCGGGGCCTGCACCCGGACGACGACGTCTGGCACGCCGGGCGGTTCTCGGGCGCGCTGGAGCGCCCCGGCGACACGGTGTCGGTGCTCGCCTGGGCGGGCGACCTGGCCGCCACGCCGCCCCCGGCGGAGGAGGTCGTCGCGGCGGCGCGGCGGCGCAACCGGCAGGTGGTGGCGCGGGCCGAGCCGGCGGACGCGGTCGAGGCCACCCTCGCGCTGGCCGCCGACGCGTTCGTCGTGCGCACCGCCGCCGGCCCGGACGTGGTCGCCGGCTACCCGTGGTTCGGCGCGTGGTCGCGGGACACCATGACCTCGTACGAGGGGCTGTTCCTGTGCGCCAACCGGGCCGACGAGGGCCGGGAGCTGCTGCGGGCGTACGCGGCGACGCTGTCGGAGGGGATGCTCGCCAACACGGCCGACACGGGGCGGGTCGAATACAACACGGTCGACGCCGCCCTGTGGTTCCTGCACGCGGTGAGCCGGCACGTCACCGTCACCGGCGACACCGACCTCGGCGACGAGCTGCTGCCGGCGCTGCGCGGGATCGTCGACGCGTACCTGGCCGGCACCCGGTACGGCATCGCCGTCGACCCGGCCGACGGCCTGGTCACCCAGGGCGGCACCCCGGGCACGGCGCTGACCTGGATGGACGCCCGGGTGTACGGGGTGCCGGTGACGCCCCGCACGGGCAAGCCGGTGGAGATCAACGCGCTGTGGGTCAACGGGCTCGCGGGGCTGGCCGAGCTGACGGAGCTGGCCGGCGGCGACGCCGCCGAGCTGTGGCGGCTGCACGCCCGGGCCACCGCGTCGTTCGCCGCGCGGTTCCCGTCCCCGGTCGGCTGGCTGCACGACGTGGTGGACGCGCCTGCGCCGGCGTACCCGCTGGGCGGCGCGCCGTACCACGACGACGACCTGCTGCGCCCCAACCAGCTGCTGGCCTGGTCGCTGCCGTACGCGCCGCTGGAGCCGGACGAGCCGACGCTGCGCCGGGTCGCCGCCGGGCTGCTCACCCCGCTGGGCCCGCGCAGCCTCGCCCCCGACCAGCCCGGCTACACCGGCCGGCACCGGGGCGGGCCGGCCGAGCGCGACGGCGGCTACCACCAGGGCACGGTGTGGCCGTGGCTGCTCGGGCCGTACGTGGACGCGGCCCGCCGGGCGAAGTTGCCGGTGGACGACCTGTTCGTCGGCGTGGAGGCCCACCTGACCGAGCACGGGCTGGGGTCGGTCAGTGAGACGGCCGACGGCGCGGCCCCGCACGCGGCGACGGGCTGCCCGTTCCAGGCGTGGTCGGTGGCGGAGGTGCTGCGCTCCCGGCGGGTGCGCCGGTAGGCCCTTCCGGGTCCGCCGGTAGCGCTTTACATCCCGGCAACGGCGACGTCTCCGCTGGTTATCCGGCCCGGTGCAGGATGGGCCCGAGATCCAGGGCTGGTCGGCGGCATCCGTTTTCCGCGGGTGCGGCCGGCCCGCGCGCCGGAGACAACTCCAAGGGGGCCGCATGTCACCTGACGCCGAAGTGATCGACATCAACCCGGCCCGGCACCAGCGGGTACTCATCCTCTCCTGGGAATATCCGCCGGTGCTCGTCGGCGGCCTCGGCCGCCATGTGCACGCCCTCTCCGTCGCCCTCGCCGCCGCCGGCCACGAGGTCACCGTCGTCACCCGCCACGCCGACGGCGCACCCCTGGAGGAGTACGCCGACGGCGTCCGCGTCCTGCGCGCCGCCGAGGACCCGGTCGCCTTCCCCCTGGCCACCGGCAGCCTCCTCGCCTGGACCATGGCCTTCAACCACACCCTCACCCGCGCCGCCCTGCGCGCCACCGAGAGCGGCTCCTACGACGTCATCCACGCCCACGACTGGCTCGTCGCGCACACCGCGATCACCCTCGCCGAGCACCTGGACCTGCCGCTGGTGACGACGATCCACGCGACGGAGGCGGGCCGGCACCAGGGCTGGCTGCCGGAGGAGATGAACCGCACCATCCACGGCGTCGAGCACTGGATCAGCGGCGAGTCGACGCGGGTGATCGCCTGCTCCGGCTACATGCGCGACCAGATCGGCCGCCTGTTCGACGTGCCGGCCGCCCGGGTCGACGTGGTGGCCAACGGGGTGGACGACCGGGTCTGGCGGGCCCGGCCCCGGGCGGTCGCCTCGGCGCGGGCCCGGTTCGCCGGTGACGGTCCCCTGGTCGGGTACGCGGGCCGGCTCGTCTACGAGAAGGGCGTGCAGCACCTGATGCACGCCGTGCCGTACCTGCGCGAGCGGCACCCGGGGCTGCGGGTGGTGATCGCCGGCGACGGCCCGTACCGGCAGGAGCTGGTGGAGCAGGCGCACCGGCTGCACCTGGGCGACACGGTGCGCTTCGCCGGTTTCCTGGACTCCACCCAGCTCCCGGCCATGCTGGCCGCCACCGACGCGACCGTGGTGCCGAGCCTCTACGAGCCGTTCGGCATGGTCGCCTTGGAGGCCGCCGCGGCCGGCGCGCCCCTGGCCGTCGCCGCGACGGGCGGGCTCGCCGAGATCGTCGAGCCCGGGGTCACCGGGGTGACGTTCCCGCACAGCGACCCCGACGCGCTGGCGGGCGCGGTCGACCGGCTCATCGGCGACGAGGTCTTCGCCCGCCGGGTGGCCCGCCGGGCCCGCACGATGGTCAGCGAGCGGTACGGCTGGGCGACCATCGCCGCCCACACCGCGAGCAGCTACGCCGCCGCCCGCCGCGAGCACGGTTCGTTCCAGGCCCGTCGGGCGGCGAGCCGGCTGGGCGCGGGTCGACCCCGGATCGCCATCCCGGAGGGGAACCTGCTGGCGGCCGGGCACGCGGCCTGCTGACGGGTTGCCGACCTGTCGTCCGATTGGTCCCTGCCGATCCGCTGGCTATGGTGTACGTCCGCCAGCGGTGAGGAGAACGGTGCAGCAGGTAGTGATCGGCGGCCGGTACCGCCTGCTCGACCTCGTGGGTCGCGGCGGCATGGGCAAGGTGTGGCGTGCCAGGGACGAGATGCTGCACCGCGACGTCGCGGTCAAGCAGGTCGTCCCGCCGGCCGTGCTGGCCGGCGACGAGCTCGACGAGTTGCGCCTGCGTACGCTGCGGGAGGCGCGCACGACGGCGCGGCTCAACCACCCCAACGTGGTCCGGGTCTACGACGTGGTGCCGGTCGACGGCGACCCGTGGTTGATCATGGAGTACGTGCCGTCCCGGTCGTTGCAGCACATCCTGGACACGTCCGGGCCGCTGCCGCCGCGGCGGGCCGCGGCGATCGGGCTGGCGCTGCTGGCCGCGCTGCGTGCCGCGCACCAGGCCGGCGTGCTGCACCGCGACGTCAAGCCGGCCAACGTGCTCGTCGCCCACGACGGGCGGGTGATGCTCACCGACTTCGGGCTCGCCGTCTTCGACGGTGGGGACGGGGTGATGACCCGGCCGGGGCTGGTGCTCGGCTCCCCGCAGTTCGTCGCCCCGGAGCGGGCCGCCGAGGGGATCTCCAGCGTGGAGGCCGACCTGTGGTCGCTCGGCGCGACGCTGCACGCGGCCGTGGAGGGCAAGTCCCCGTACGCCCGTAGCACCGCGATGGCGACGCTGAGCGCCCTGGCCACCCGGCCGCCGGACCCGGCGCCGCACGCCGGGCCGCTGCGGCCGGTGCTGGTCGGCCTGCTGCGCCGGGACCCACGGCAGCGCATCGACCACGAGGAGACGCAGCGCCGCCTGGCCCAGGCCGCCGCGCCGGGCGCCGAGCCCTCGCCGGTCACGGTCGCCCCGGAGGCCACGGTGGTTCCGCCGGACGCGGTCCCGCCGGACGGCCCGGCCGGGCCCGCCGGGGCGGACCGGCTGGTCGTGCCGGGCTGGTCGGTTGGGCCGCCTCGGCGGGACGCAACGGCGGGCAGGAGGCCGGCGGGGACGGGCCCGGCGCGGGACGGGCCGACGCCGGCCGCGCCCACCGACACCGCCGCCCCGGTGCCGGCCGACGTCCCGTTCGTCATCGTGCCGGCCGGGCCGGCGGACGTCGCCGCGCCGGCCGGGCGGCGCTGGCCGCTGGTCGTGGCCGGCGTGGCGGTCACGCTGGTGGTCGCGCACCTCGTCGTGTTCGCGTTGTTCCGCCCCCACACGGGCCGCGAGGCGACGCCACCGGCCACGCCGGGGGCCGCGCCGAGCCCGTCGTCGGCCGGGCCGCTGCTGCCGCCGCTCAGGGCGGGCGTCCCGCCCCCGCCCTTCCCCTGCCTGCGGCCCTACCCGTTCGGTGAGCCACCCCCGACCGTCGCGCCGGCCCCGGACGAGCCGCTGCGCCCGCCGTCGGACTGGTCCTGGTACGCCGACCCGGCCGGGTTCCGGCTCGCCCTGCCGCCCGGCTGGCGGCAGTACCGGGACGGGAACGCGGTCTGTTTCCAGGACCCGTCGGCCCGGCGGATCCTGACCGTCTCCCCGGCGGACGACCCGGCCGCCGCCCCGCTGGAGCAGCTGCGCGCGAACGAGCGCCGGGCGAAGGAGGCGGGCGCCCTCCCCCGGTACGCGAAGATCCGGCTGGCGGAGGTGGCGGGCCGGGGGGCGGAGTGGGAGTGCACCTGGGACGCGCCGATGGGGGCGCGCCTGCGCGGGGCGCAACTGATCCCGTTCGGCACCCGCTCGTGGTCGCTGGCCTGGAGCGGCCCCGAGGTGGAGTGGGACGCCGGCGCGGCCGATCGGGAGACGATGCGGTCCAGCTTCCGGGCCGGCGGCACGGCCTGAGCCGGCGGGGCCGCCCCACGCGTCCGGACCGCGACACCGTCCGGTGTGGACCGTCCAGGTGATTGCTCCCCGGCGGCGACTCTGCCAGAGTGGCGTAGTTTGTGGATCAAGACCCTGGGGAGGGCGAGGCGTCATGATGGGACCGTCCCACGCACTGTCGGGCGCGGCGGTGTGGCTGACCGGCTCCTGGGCGCTCGACCAGTTCGCCGACTACCACCAGTCGCCGCTGGCCCTCGCCGTCGGCACCGCGGTCTGCGCCGGTGGGGCGCTCTTCCCCGACCTCGACCTGTCGGGCAAGGTGACCCGCAACCAGGGCGGGGCCACGGTGGCCCGCACGTTCGGGGTGGTCAGCCTGTTCGTCGCCGAGGTGATGGAGAAGATCTCCCTCGGCGTCTACTACGCGACCAAGCTGAGCAAGGACCCGCGCCGCAACAACGGCCACCGCACCCTGACCCACACGATCCCGTTCACCGTGCTGGTCGGCTGGGGCACCACCGCGCTGTGCGCCGCGTACGGCAAGTGGGCCGTGGTCGGCATCCTGTTCTTCATGTTCGGGCTGGCCCTGCGCGGGCTGTTCGACCGGTGGGCGGAGCGCGCCGGCTGGGTGATCGTGACCCTGGCCTCGGCCGCCGCCGCCTGGTTCACGTTCGCCAACCTGCCCGGCGACCGGGGGTATCCGCTGATCGGGCTGGCCGTCGGGGTGGGCTGCTTCGTGCACATCCTCGGCGACATGATCACGCGGGCCGGGGTGCCGATCCTGTGGCCGATCCCGATCAAGCGCCGGATGTGGACGATGGTCGGCCTGCCGAACAGCATCGCGCTGCGCACCGGCAGCAAGACCGAGGTGGTCGTGCTGCGCGGCGTGCTGACCGCGATCTCCGTGCTCGCGGCGGTGGGCCTGGTCGCCCCGTCGGTGCTGCGCAAGTTCAACATCGAGATCTGAGGCTCCGCCCGTCGCCGGGCTGACCCCGCCCCCAGCGCGGCGCTGCGCCGCCCCCGGGCGCGGGTCGGCCCGGCGACCCATTTTTGTCATCGGCTATTGACGCCCTCGTAACACGTGTCCTACGGTCTGTCGAAACGCTTCGACTAACCGTTTCGACTAGGCGTTTCGACGCAGGTCGGGACCCCGCCCGCCGGGCCGCCGAGGGAGGTGCGCGATGGCCACGATGCACGACGTCGCCCGGCTCGCGCGGGTCTCCGTCAGCACGGTGTCGTACGTGCTGACCGGCGCGCGGCCCATCTCCCAGGCCACCCGGGACAAGGTCCGCGCCGCGATGGCGGAGCTGGACTACCAGCCGCACGCGATGGCCCGGGGGCTGGCCAGCCGGCGCAGCCGTATCCTCGGCCTGCTCCTGCCGATCGACGACCGCGGCCTGGGCGCCACCGAGACGGCCTTCGTCACCGGCGCCGCCTCGGCGGCCAGCGCGGCGGGCTACCACCTGGTGCTCTCCCCCGTCGACGCCGACGACCTCGACGGCCTGCGGCGGCTGGCCAGCCAGCGCATGCTCGACGGCGCGCTGCTGATGGAGGTGCAGCTCGACGACGACCGGGTGGCCGTGCTGCGGGAGGCGGGCGTGCCGCTGGTGCTCATCGGCCGCACCGGCGACACCACCGACCTGTCGTACGTCGACATCGACTTCGACCGCACCGTGCACGACGCCGTCGCGCACCTCGTGGGTCTGGGCCACCGGCGGATCGTCTACGTCAACCACTCCGCCGCGACCATCGCCGAGGGCTACGGCCCCGCGCTGCGCACCCGCGACGCGTTCGCCGCCGCGATGGCCGAGCACGGCGTCGAGCCGCTGATGATCCCCGCCGAGGACAGCGCGGCCGGCGGGCGGGCGGCCCTGGCCACGGCGTTCGACCGGGCCCCCGACCTGACCGCCGTGCTCGCCATGAACGAGCGGGCCGTGTTCGGCATCCTCGGCGGGCTGGCCGGGCGGGGCCTCACCGTGCCCGACGACGTCTCGGTCGTCTCCATGGTCACCTCGCCGCAGGTCGCCGAGCTGGCCACCCCCGCGCTGACCGCGATGACGTCGCCCGGCTCGGCGCTGGGACGCATCGCGGTCGAGGCGCTGCTGCGCCACCTGGAGCTCGACAGCGCTCCGATCCACCAGGAGCTGCTGCCGTGCACGTTGGAGGTCCGCGGATCCAGCGGCCCTCCCGGTCGCCCGACGGGGGACACCACCGGAGCGGCCGACGCGGCCGACCCGGAGGCGTCGGGCACGACGAGCAAGAACACAGCCCGTCGCCGCGCTGCCACGCGACGACGGGCCTAGAGGAGTACCGGCTCGATACTCACGAGGAGAATGGTAATGCAACGATTCCGCACAGTCGTCGCGGCGGTGACCCTGGCCGTCGCCGCGGCGGCGTCCCTGACCGCCTGCGGTGACGACGCCGACGAGGGCGCCAGCGGTGCCAAGGTGCTCAAGCTCTGGCACTACGAGGGCGAGACCAGCGCCATGGGCGTGGCGTGGGACAAGGCGATCGAGGTCTTCAAGCAGGAGCACCCGGGCGTCGAGGTGCGCTTCGAGCGCAAGGCGTTCGAGCAGATCCAGCAGAACGCCGGGATGATCATCAACTCGTCCGAGGGCCCGGACGTGATGGAGTACAACAAGGGCAACGCCACCGCCGGTCTGCTGTCCAAGCAGGGCCTGCTCACCGACCTCACGGCCGAGGCGACCAAGCGCGGCTGGGACAAGGCGCTCAGCCCGAGCCTGCAGACCACCGCCAAGTACGACGACAAGGGCGTGATGGGCTCCGGCAACTGGTACGGCGTGCCCAACTACGGCGAGTACGTGATGGTCTACTACAACAAGGACCTGTTCGACAAGAATGGTGTGCAGGTCCCGACGACGCTCGACGAGCTGACCGCCGCGATGGACACGTTCGTCGCCAAGGGCATCACCCCGCTGGGCACCGCCGGCGCTGAATACCCGGCCGGGCAGCTGTTCTACCAGCTCGCGCTCGCCAAGGCCGACCGGGCGTTCGTCGACAACTACCAGCTCTACAAGAACCCGGTCGACTTCAAGGCCGACCCGCTCAAGTACGGCGCGGACACGTTCGCCGAGTGGGTGAAGAAGGGCTACGTCGGCAAGGGCACCGCCAGCGCCAAGGCCGAGGACATGGGCACGGCGTTCATCGCCGGCAAGACCCCGATGATCGTCTCCGGGAGCTGGTGGTACGGCCGGTTCAAGGCCGAGATGAAGGCCAACTGGGACAGCTTCCTGTTCCCCGGCAACAAGCTGCACGCCGGCTCGTCCGGCAACATCTGGGTGGTACCGGCGACCAGCAAGGCCAAGGACCTGGCGTACGACTTCATCGACATCACCATGCGCCCGGAGATCCAGGCCCTGATCGGCAACAACGGCGGCGTCCCGGTGGCCGCCGACCCGTCGAAGATCGCCGACCCGAAGGACAAGAAGCTGATCGAGAACTTCAACGCGATCAGCACCACCGACGGCCTGGCCTTCTACCCGGACTGGCCGGTCCCCGGCTACTACGACGTGCTGGTCTCCGGCTTCCAGGGCCTGATCAACCAGTCGAAGTCCCCCGACCAGGTGCTCGACGCGATCGCCAAGCCGTACGACGAGGGCGTCGCGGAGATCAAGCGCGGCTGACGAGGACGCCCGGCGGGCGCGCCCTGCGCGACGCGCCCGCCGGCGCACCGGAGGGACCATCATGGCTGCAACCGACGCCCTCGCCACCCGACGCCGGGGCGACACCGATCCGAAGGGCCGCCGGGGGCCGCGCCGCCGCCGCGGCGACGCGGGCTACTGGCTCTACCTGCTCCCCGGCGCGGTGCTCTTCGCGCTGGTCATCGGCGGGCCGCTGCTGTTCACCGGCTATCTCTCGCTGACCCGCTGGTCCGGCATCGGCGACCCGACGTTCGTCGGGCTGGAGAACTACCAGCGCCTGCTCGACGACACCGTCTTCTGGCAGTCGTTCCGCAACACCCTCGCCATGATCGTGGCGATGGTCGTGGTGCCCACCGTCGTCGGCCTCGTGCTCGCGGCGGTGCTGTTCGACACCATCGGGCGGCGCTTCAAGCCGCGCACCGCCAACGCGCTGCGCGCCGCGTTCTACCTGCCGCAGGTCCTGCCGGTCGTGGTGGCCGGCATCGTGTGGGGCTGGATCCTGCGCCCCGACGGGGCCCTCAACGGGCTGCTCGACGCCGTCGGGCTGGGCGCGCTGTCGCACGACTGGCTCGGCGACCCCGACACCGCCCTGCCGGCGGTCATGGGCGTGATGATCTGGGTGCAGATCGGCTACCCGGTGGTCGTGTTCATGGCCGCGTTGCAGCGGGTCGACCCCGAGCTGTACGAGGCGGCGGAGATCGACGGCGCGGGCTGGGCCCGCCGGTTCCGGGCGATCACCCTGCCGCAGATCCGGCCGGAGACGTTCGTCGTCGCCCTCACCTGCACCATCGCCGCGATGAAGGTGTTCGGGCCGATCTACGCGCTGACCCGGGGCGGCCCGGAGAACGCCACCAACGTGCCGTCGTACTTCGCGTACTACACGTTCTTCAAGAAACTCCAGGTCGGGTACGGGTCGGCGATCTCGACCGTGCTGACGCTGATCATCGTGGTGGTGGCGCTGCTGTTCATCCGCGCGCAGCACCGCGCCGAGCGACGGGACGGGAGCGCCTGATGTCCGTCACCCTCACCCCCGCCGAGGCCCCCGCGAAGACCGGCCGGGCCACTCCTGTTCGCGACCGGCACCACCGGGGCGTCGGCCGCTGGATCGTGCTGGCCGTGGTCACCGTCGGCGCCCTGGTCATGCTGGTGCCGTTCGTGTTCATGCTGCTCAACGCGTTCAAGACGCCCGGGCAGTACTCCACGGACGGGCCGCTGAGCTGGCCGTCGGAGTTCTACACCCAGGGCCTGCGCACCTACTGGACGCAGGTCGACTTCCCGCAGAAGCTGTGGAACTCCGCGCTCATCGCCGGCTCGGTCGCGGTGCTCGCGGTCGCCGTGTCGCTGCTCAACGCGTACGCGCTGGGCATCGGCCGGGTCCGGGGCCGGCTCTGGATCGTCGGGGCGTTCCTGCTGGCCAACATGCTGCCGCAGGAGTCCCTGGTCTACCCGCTCTACTACTTCGCCAAGGAGGTGGGCCTCTACAACACCCGGCTCGTCGTGATCATCATCTTCACGGTCATCCAGAGCGCGTTCGGCACGTACCTGCTGGCCTCGGTGCTCGGCACGTTCCCCAAGAGCCTGCTGGAGGCGGCGGCGCTGGACGGGTCCGGCAAGTGGACGATCCTGTGGCGGGTCGTCCTGCCCAACGTCCGGCCCACCCTCGCCGTGCTGCTGGTCTTCTTCTTCATCTGGACCTGGAACGAGTTCCTCATCCCGCTGGTGATGCTCATCGACAACCAGACCCAGACCATCCCGGTGGCCCTCGCGTCGTTGCAGGGCGACCGGCTGATGGACGCCCCCACCACCAACGCCGGGGCGCTGATCAGCCTCGTCCCGGCGATCGTGTTCTTCCTCATCTTCCAGCGCACGCTGAGCCGCGGCATCACGGTAGGAGCCGAGAAGTGAAGTTCACCGACGGGTACTGGCAACTGCGTCCGGGGGTCACCGTGCTGCGCCCCGGCACAGTCGAATCGGTGGAGCCGGACGAACGCGGCTTCACCGTCTTCGCGCCGACCGGTCAGATCACCGGGCGGGGCGACACCCTCAACCGCCCGGTCGTCACCGTGCAGTTCTTCTCCCCCGCCCCCGGCGTGATCGGGGTGACCGTCGGGCACCACAGCGGCGGGCTGCCGAAGCAGCCGCGCTTCGCCCTCGCGGCCGGCGACGACCACCCCGTCACCGTCGAGGTCACCGGCGTCAGCGCCGCCCTGACCACCGGCGAGCTGACCGCCCGCGTCACGCTCGTCGACCGGTGGCGGGTCGACTTCCTGCGCGGCGACCGCCTGGTCACCTCGTCCACCGAGCGCAGCGTCGGCGTCGTCACCGACGGCGAGGGCCGCCACTTCGTCCACGACCGGCTGGCGCTGGGCGTCGGGGAGACGATCTACGGCCTCGGCGAGCGGTTCGGCCCGTTCGTCAAGAACGGCCAGACCGTCGACATCTGGAACGCCGACGGCGGCACCGCCAGCGAGCAGGCGTACAAGAACGTGCCGTTCTATCTCAGCAGCGCCGGCTACGGCGTCTTCGTCGACCACCCCGAGCACGTGTCGTTCGAGGTCGGCTCGGAGGTCGTCTCGCAGGCCCAGTTCAGCGTCGAGGGGCAGTCGCTGACCTACTACCTGATCGACGGGCCCACCCCGAAGGACGTGCTGCGCCGCTACACCGCGCTCACCGGTCGCCCGGCCCGCGTCCCGGCCTGGTCGTACGGGCTGTGGCTGTCGACGTCGTTCACCACGTCGTACGACGAGAAGACCGTCACCGAGTTCATCGACGGGATGGCCGAGCGGGACCTGCCGCTGTCGGTGTTCCACTTCGACTGCTTCTGGATGCGGCAGTTCCACTGGGTCGACTTCGTGTGGGACCCGGCGACCTTCCCCGACCCGGAGGGGATGCTGCGCCGGCTGCATGAGCGCGGCCTGAAGGTGTGCGTGTGGATCAACCCGTACATCGCCCAGCGGTCGTACCTGTTCGAGGAGGGCCGCCAGGCCGGCTACCTGGTGCGCAACCCCGACGGGTCGGTCTGGCAGTGGGACAAGTGGCAGGCCGGCATGGCGCTCGTCGACTTCACCAACCCCGACGCGGTGGCCTGGTTCAACAGCAAGCTCAAGGTGCTGCTCGACATGGGCGTCGACTGCTTCAAGACCGACTTCGGCGAGCGCATCCCCACCGAGGTGGTCTGGCACGACGGGTCGGACCCGCAGCGGATGCACAACTACTACGCCTACCTCTACAACAAGGCCGTCTTCGAGCTGCTGGAGGCCGAGCGCGGCGTCGGCGAGGCGGTCGTGTTCGCCCGGTCGGCCACGGCCGGCGGGCAGCAGTTCCCGGTGCACTGGGGCGGCGACTGCGAGTCGACGTTCGTGGCGATGGCCGAGTCGCTGCGCGGCGGGCTGTCGCTGTCGGCGTCCGGGTTCGGCTACTGGAGCCACGACATCGGCGGCTTCGAGGGCACCCCCGACCCGGCCGTGTTCAAGCGGTGGATCGCGTTCGGGCTGCTCTCCTCGCATTCGCGGCTGCACGGCTCCGGCTCGTACCGGGTGCCGTGGGCGTACGACGACGAGGCCGTGGAGGTGCTGCGCCACTTCACCCGGCTCAAGCTGAGCCTGATGCCCTACCTGGCGGCGGCGGCCGAGGAGGCGCACCGCGACGGGGTGCCGGTGATGCGGCCGATGATCGTGGAGTTCCCGGACGACCCGATGGCCGCGTACCTCGACCGGCAGTACATGCTCGGCCCCGACGTGCTGGTCGCGCCCGTGATGAGCCCCGACGGGGAGGTCACCTACTACGTGCCCGCCGGCACCTGGACCAACCTGGTCAGCGGCGCGCAGCTCACCGGGCCGGCGTGGGTGACCGAGAAGCACGACTACGACAGCCTGCCGGTGCTCGCCCGCCCCGGTGCGGTGATCCCGTTCGGCGCGACGCACGACCGGCCCGACTACGAGTGGGCCGACGGCGTGCGGCTGCGGCTGTTCGCGCCCGTCGAGGGCCAGCGGACGCGGGTGCGGATCCCGTCGCCCGGCGGCGGGCCGGGGGCCGAGTTCGAGGTGCGGTACGACGGCGGGACCACCGCCGTGGACGTGGTGGCCGGCGCGTCGTCCGGTTACGACTGTGACGTGGTGGGATCAGGGTCGCCGGGCGGCGACGTGCTGGGGACGGAGGCGAACCGGTGACGCGAGTGTTTCCCGAGGGCTTCGTGTGGGGCTCGGCCACGGCGTCGTACCAGATCGAGGGCGCGGCCACCGAGGACGGGCGGGGCCCGTCGATCTGGGACACCTACAGCCACACCCCCGGCCGCACCCTGAACGGGGACACCGGCGACGTGGCCGCCGACCACTACCACCGCTGGGCCGAGGACCTGGGGCACATCGCCGAGCTGGGGCTGTCGGCGTACCGGTTCTCGATCTCCTGGCCCCGGGTGCAGCCCGGCGGCTCCGGGGCGTTCAACCGGGCCGGGCTGGACTTCTACTCCCGGCTCGTCGACGGGCTGCTGGAGCGGGGCGTGCGGCCGGTGGCCACCATGTACCACTGGGACCTGCCGCAGGAGCTGGAGGACGCCGGCGGCTGGCCGGCACGGGACACCGCGCTGCGGTTCCAGGAGTACGCGGCCGGCATCGTGGCGGCGCTCGGCGACCGGGTGCACACCTGGACGACGTTCAACGAGCCGTGGTGCTCGGCGTACCTCGGCTACGGCTCCGGGGTGCACGCGCCGGGCCGCACCGAGCCGGCCGGGGCGCTGGCCGCCGTACACCATCTCAACCTCGCCCACGGCCTCGCCGGCCGGGTGGTGCGCGAGCTGGCGCCGGCGGCGGAGCTGTCGGTGACGCTGAACCTGCACGTGGTCCGGCCGGCGTCGGGCTCGGCGGCCGACGCCGACGCGGTGCGCCGCATCGACGCGCTGGCCAACCGGGCGTTCCTCGGGCCGCTGCTCGACGGGGCGTACCCGGCGGACCTGCTCGCCGACACCGCGAAGGTGACCGACTGGTCGTTCGTGCGCGACGGCGACGAGCGCACGATCGCGGTGCCGCTGGACGTGCTCGGGGTCAACTACTACTCGACCACCCTGGTGCGGGCCTGGGACGGCGTCTCGGCCCGCTCGGACAACGACGGGCACGGCAGCTCGGCGCACACCCCGTGGGTCGGCGCCGACGACGTGGACTTCCTGCCGCAGCCGGGCCCGTACACGGCGATGGGCTGGAACATCGAGCCCGCCGGCCTGACCGAGCTGCTGCTGCGGCTGCACCGGGAGCATCCCGGCCTGCCGCTGATGATCACCGAGAACGGCGCGGCGTTCGACGACGTGGTCACCCCCGACGGCCGGGTCCACGACGAGCGGCGGCTGGACTACCTGTACCGGCACATCGACGCGGTCGGCGCGGCCATGGACGCGGGCGCGGACGTGCGCGGCTACTTCGTCTGGTCGCTGCTGGACAACTTCGAGTGGGCGTGGGGCTACGACCGCCGCTTCGGCATCATCCGCGTCGACTACGACACGCAGGAGCGGATCTGGAAGGACAGCGCCCACTGGTACCGGGGCCTGACCGCCACGGGTCGGCTGGAGCCGCCGGCCGGCGACTGAGCTGTGCCCGCCGGGGCTGCTCGTCCGTCGTTCGGGCGAGCAGCCCTGGCGCGTTTGCGGCCGGCGGCACCGGCGCGGCGACGCCGTGTCAGGCGAGGGAGGTCAGGTAGAAGTCCCGGATGTCCCCGGCGAGCAGCTCCGGCACCTCCATCGCGGCGAAGTGGCCCCCGCGCTCGAACTCCGACCAGTGCCGGATGTCGTAGAGCCGCTCGGCCAGCGGTCGCACCGACTGCGTGATGTCGTGCGGGAACACGGCCACCCCCACCGGCACCGGGCACGGCGCGATCCGACGCGGGGCCTCGCGGTGCAGTCGCGCCGAGGAGGCCGCGGTGGCGGTCAGCCAGTACAGCGAGACGTCGGTGAGCATCCGCTCGTCGCTGACGGGCGAGCGGGGGTCCGTCCACTGCGCGAAGCGCTCGGCGATCCAGGCCAGCTGGCCGACGGGCGAGTCGGTCAGCGCGTAGCCGATGGTCTGCGGGGTGGCGGCCTGCAGCGCCTGGAACGGCGGCCGGTTCGCCATCAGCTGCCTGACCTTGTCCAGCCGGGCCTCGTCCGTCTCGGACAGGTGGATGTCGGCGTCCGGCAGCGGCCGGGTCGGCAGGTAGTTGACGTGCACCCCGACGACCCGTTCGGGTGCCACCGCGCCGAGCGCCAACGAGATGCCCGAGCCGAAGTCGCCACCCTGCGCGCCGTAGCGCTCGTAGCCGAGACGGCGCATCAGCTCGGCCCAGGCCCGCGCGACCCGGACGACGTCCCAGCCGCGCTCGTGGGTCGGCCCGGAGAAGCCGAAGCCCGGAATGGACGGGATCACCAGGTGGAAGTCGCGCGACAGCGGCTCGATCACGTCGAGGAACTCCAGGAACGAGCCGGGCCAGCCGTGGGTGAGGATCAGCGCGAGCGCGTCCGGCTTTGCCGACCTGACGTGGACGAAGTGGACGTTCTGGCCGTCGATCTCGGTGGTGAAGTGCGGAAGCTCGTTGAGCCGGGCCTCCTGCGCGCGCCAGTCGTAGCGGGTGCGCCAGTGTTCGACCAGTTCTTTCAGCCGCGCCTGCGGGAAGCCGTAGTCCCACCCGGCGTCGGCGACCTCGTTGGGCCACCGGGTGCGGCCGAGCCGGTCGTCGAGGTCGTCGAGAGCGGTCTGGGGGACGTCGATGCGGAACGGTTCGATCATGGTCTTGACTCCAGGGAGATTCGTTTGGCGCTCTAACGTTTGTGCGACTAACGATACCGATACCGTTAGTGCGCCCAACGATTTGTTAGGGTTGTCACATGGAGAAGCCAGCCCAGGGCGCGCCCGCCAGCTGGGAGAGCCTGCCCAGCTGGCTGCTCACCCAGACCGCCGGCCACGCGCAGCGCCTGGTGGGCGACGCGTTCTCCGCCGCCCAGGCCCGCGGCTACCACTACCGTTTGCTGGCGACGCTTGAGGAGTTCGGCCCCGCCAGCCAGGCCACGCTGGGCCGCCGCAGCGGCATCCACCTCAGCGACATGGTGGCGGCGGTCAACGAACTCGCCGAGCGCAAGCTGGTCGAGCGCGCCCCGGACCCGTCCGACCGTCGGCGCAACATCATCTCGTTGACCGCGGCGGGCAGGCAGCAGCTACGGCGGCTGGAGAGGCGGCTGGCCGAATGCCAGGACGAGCTGCTGGCCCCGCTGTCAGCCGGGGAGCGCCAGCGACTGACCGAGCTGCTGGCCAAGCTGCTGGACCACCACCACCGACGCGCCGGCGACGCATGATGATCGTCTGCTGTTTCTGGAGAACCCGCCCGGCGTGTCGTCTCCTGAATCAGCAGACGATCACGCGATAGCCGGCCCGGCCATCGCCGCGAGGCGGCGGGCGAGCCGGGCGAGGGCCTGCCGCAGCTCCGCCGGCTCCAGCACCTCCGCCTCGAAGCCGAGCCGGGCCACGTGCAGGGCGAGCCAGTCGAGGTCGTCCCCACCGACGACGAGCATGCACCAGCCGTCGCGGCCGCCCTCGACGCGCCCCACCTGCGGCGGCACCAGTGCCCGCAGCGCGTCCGGCGGGGCGTGCACCCGCACCCGGGCGAGGTGCCGGTACGGTGCCTCGGCCACGGCCCGCCGCACGTGGGCGACCGGGTCGGGATGCTCCCGGGCCCGGAAGCGCCACGTCGTCGCCGCCGTCTGGCGCATCCGGTCCAGCCGGAACGTGCGCCAGTCGCCGCGGTCGACGTCCCACGCCATCAGATACCACCGGCGGCCCGTGGTGACCATCCGCACCGGCTCGACCGTGCGCTCGCTCTCCGCGCCGTCGCGGCCGGCGTAACGGAACCGGACCCGCACGGCGTCGCGGCAGGCCCGCGCGAGGGTCACGAGCAGCTCCGCGTCGATCTCGATGCCGGGGCCGACCAGGGTGTCGGTGGCGGCGTGCACCGCCCGCACCTCGGCGCGCAGCCGCGCGGGCAGCACCTGGTCGAGCTTGGCCAGCGCCCGCAGTGCCGCCTCCTGCGCCCCGGCGACCGTGCCACCCGAGGCCAGTCGCAGGGACACCGCCGTCGCGATCGCCTCCTCGTCGTCGAGCAGCAGCGGCGGCAGCCGGGTGCCAGCGCCGAGCCGGTAGCCGCCGCCGACGCCCGCCGCCGCGTGCACCGGGTAGCCGAGCGCGCGCAGCCGCTGCACGTCGCGGCGCACCGAGCGGTCGGTGACCCGCAGCTCGGCGGCGATCTCGGCGGCGGTCCAGGACGGTCGCCGCTGCAGCAGCGCCAGCAGCCGCAGCACCCGCTCGGTCGTCGCCTCGACGGTCACCCGTCGATCGTTGCACAGGTCTAGGAACGAAACTGTCCGCGATATGCCGGAGGCTGGCACCATGACCGACGTTCAGATCACGTTCGACTGCGCCGATCCGGCCGCGCTGGCGGCCTTCTGGGCCGAGGCCCTCGGCCATCAGGTGCAGGCCCCGCCGCCCGGCTTCGAGTCGTGGGAGCAGGCACTGGAGGCGATGGGTGTGCCGCCCGAGCGCCGCAACTCCGCCTCGGCGGTGGTCGATCCCGCCGGCGCCGCCCCGCGGCTGTTCTTCCAGCGGGTGCCGGAGCCCAAGCAGGTCAAGAACCGGGTGCACCTCGACGTGCGGGCCGCCCCGGGGCTGGTCGGCGACGCGCGGATGGCGGCCCTGGAGGCGGCGGCCGAGCGGCTCGTCTCGCTCGGCGCGACCCGGCTGCGCCGCCACGAGCCCGCCGCACCGCTCGACGCGGGGCACATCGTCATGGCCGATCCCGAGGGCAACGAGTTCTGCCTCGACTGATCGCCCCGACCGAGGGGCCGCGCCACTCGCAGCTCGACCACGCTGCGCAATGATCGCTGGCGTCTGGGCGCAGGCCCGGCGGCGTGACTCTTCGTCACGCCCCCTCGACCCCACTCGACATCCCGCGCCCCCTTTGCTCTGCACCCAGATACGCAGCACCGGGGACGGAGTGGGCACATCCAATGATCCGAATCAAACGGGGCATCCGGCGGTCGACCACGTCGCGTGCCTGTTGCGCATCCGGGTGCAGAGCAAAGGGGGAGGGAAAGGGAGCGGGGGCGGGCGAGTGCGATCGCGTGGTGTGACGCTCCTGGGCGGCGGCGTGTTGGTGGGGGGCCAGCTGCGGTCAAGGCACCGCAGGCGGGGACGATGTCGCCCTGCGCCCGCTGCGGCACGAACGGAGCTGGCCGCCGCCACGGCGGTGTCGTGTTCACGAGCGGTCCCGAGGACATCGCGCACCTGCCCGTCACCTCGGAGGGCGGAGTCGCTCTGAATCTTGGACGGTTCCTGTCACCAGCGAGCAGTAACCGTCCAGGAATCGATCACAGCAACGCCGCTACGCACCGACGCGCTGGGGCGGGACGGTCAGCCCGTACAGGGCCATCAGCTCCGGGGTGTCGACGCGGCTGCCGTCGGCCACCGAGTCGCAGGAGATGTCGACGATCTGGTCCTTGTGCGCCAGCAGGTAGGGCCGGGCCCCGACGTCGGCGCTGGCCAGGGTGGCGATGCCGGACCAGTGCCGGCGGCCGAACAGCATCGGGTAGCCGCGCAGCCCGTCGTAGGTGGCGCAGACCAGCACGTCGGGGTACGGCAACGCGGCCACCCGCCGCACGGCCGCCGGGGTGAGCCCCGGCATGTCCACCGGGACCACGACCACCGCCTCGATCCGCTGGTCGGTCAGCGCCGCGAGGCCGGCCCGGATCGACGAGCCGACGCCGGTGCCCCAGGCGCGGTTGACCACCACCGTGGCCCGGGTCAGGTCGGCGGTCTGCCGCACCTGGTCGGCCGCCGCGCCCAGCACCACCACGATCTGCGCGCAGCCCGCCTCGGTCATCGTGTCGATCATCCGGTCCACCAGGGGTTGGTCACCCTGGTGGAGCAACGCCTCGGGGCCACCGAGGCGGCGTCCCCCGCCCGCCGCGATGATCATTCCTGCGATACGCACACCGGGTGCAACGAGCACCCCCGCGATGAGTGTCGGGGCGAAACGGATATTTGCCGCACTCTGGGTGCGGGCGGGGCACCGTTGGCCGCTTCGGGTCGGCCGGCCAGCCGCTGCGCGTCGCCGGGCTGCCGCTTCCGGCCAGGTCAGGCGTCCGCGTAGCAGTCCACGACCGACAGGTCCAGCGGGAACCGGACCGGGGTGTCGCCGAACAGCAGGGCGGTGGCCCGCGCGCCGCTGGCGCGGACCGCCTCGGCCACCGCGTCGGCCTGCCCGGCCGGGCAGTGCACGATCACCTCGTCGTGCTGGAAGAAGACCAGCTCGGCGTCGCTGCCGGCCAGCGCCGTGCGCAGCGTGGCCAGCAACGTGGACGCCCACTCGGCGGCGGTGGCCTGGATGACGAAGTTGCGGGTGAACCGCCCCCGGGACCGGGCCGCCCGCGCCCGGGGGCCCTGCGGGTCGGCCGCCGCCTCCGGGTCGACCCCCGCGTCGTCGCCGTCGGTGAAACCGGCCGTGCCGGGCGGGCAGGTGCGCCCAAGCCAGGAGCGCACCAGGCCGCCGGCCTCGCCGGTGCGCGCCGCCGCCTCCACGTACGCGAAGGCGGTCGGATAGTTGCGGCGCAGCACCGCGAGGGCGGGGACGGCCATCCCGCCGGTCTGCCCGTACATGGCGCCGAGCAGGGCCACCTTGGCCCGGGGCCGGTCGCCGCCGAACGAGTCCCGGGCCAGGGCGGCGTAGAGGTCGCCCGCCCCGCCGGCGGCGGCCAGCCGGGCATCGCCGGAGACCGCCGCGAGCACCCTCGGCTCCAGCTGGCCGGCGTCGGCGACGACGAGCCGCCAACCCGGGTCGGCCACCACCGCCCGCCGGATCACCTTGGGGATCTGCAACGCGCCGCCGCCCCGGGTGGCCCACCGCCCGGAGACGACGCCGCCGGGGACGTACTCCGGGTGGAACCGGCCGTCGCGCACCCAGGCGTCGCGCCAGGCCCAGCCGTGCGCCGTCCAGATCCGGTAGAGCTCCTTGTGCTCCAGCACCAGCGGCACGGCCGGGTGGTCGACGCCGCGCAGCACCCAGGCCCGGGTGTTGGGCAGCTCCACGCCGACGCGGGCGAACGCCCGCAGCAGCTCGGCCGGGGAGTCGGCGTGCACCTGGCGCAGGCCGAACGCCTCGGCGATGCGGGCGGTCAGCTCGGCCAACCGGCGGGGCGGGCCGCCGACCGGGGACGGCTCGCCGAGCAGCCCGGTGAGGATCTCGTCGTGCACCTCGGCCCGCCAGGGCAGGCCGGCCGCCCCCATCTCCGCCGCGATCAGCGCGCCGGCCGACTCGGCGGCCACCAGCAGCCGGAACCGGCCGGGATGGGCGGTGGCGGCCATGCGGTCGAGCTGGTCGGCGTACACCCGGGTCAGGGCCTCGACGCCGGGGCCCGGCGGACCGGGCAGGGTGTCGAAGAGCGCGCCCTGGCCGTGGCCGGGCGGCTCGGCCGCGCGGGGCGGCGGATCCGGCGGCACCGGCGCGCCGGTCAGCCGGGCCCACGCGGCGGCCGGCGAACGGGGCTCGCCCCAGCGGCCGGCGTGCCCGAGCAGCAGCGACTCGGTCAGCTCCACGTCGTGGCAGCGATCGAGCCGGACCCCGGCGCGCAGCAGCGCCGGGTAGACGCCTGCGCCGCTGCCCCAGACCCAGCGGGGGTGGGCGGCGGCCTCCCGGGCGGCGACGGCGGCGGCGAGGTCGGTGGCCTGCTCGGCCGGGCCGGTGGGACGGCCGGCCTGGTCGAGGGGCAGCAACGCTCCCCCGCCCCGGTCGTCCGCCTCCACCGCCACCAGCACGAACGCGATTCTGCCTGCACCGTACGACGCTCGGCGTGCGGCGGCTACTTGCTCACGCCGGCGGTCAGGCCGGACTGCACCTGGCGCTGGAACACGATGTAGACGATGAGCACCGGCAGCATCGCCATGGTCACCCCGGCGAACAGCCCGCTCCAGTCGCTCTTGTAGCCCTGGTTGACCGACAGCTCGATGAGCCCCTGGGCGATCACCTGGTTCTTCGGCTCCCCGGCGACCGACTGCATGAGCAGCGTCGGCAGGTACCACTGGTTCCACTGGCCGAGGACGTTGAAGATGCCGATGCTGATCAGGCCCGGCTTGGCCATCGGCAGCATGATGCTGAAGAACAACCGGCTGTGCGAGGCCCCGTCGACCATCGCGGCCTCGGCGATCGAGTCGGGCAGCGTCCGGAAGAACGAGTGCATGAAGAAGACCGTGAACGACAGCGACCAGGCGACGTACACCATGATCAGCATGAGGTGCCGGTTCGGGCCCAGCAGGGGCAGGACGATCCCCATGTTGTAGACGCCCTTGAACAGCGGCACGGCGGCGAGATAGATGGGCAGGGTCAGGCCGGACAGGAACATGTAGTAGATCAGCCGGTTGCCGGGGAACTCGTAACGCGCCAGCACGTACGCGGCCATCGAGCCGAGCAGCATGGTCAGGAAGACGCTGCCGACCAGGACCAGCAGCGTGTTGAGAAAGAACGCGCCGAGATGCCCCTCGCCCCAGGCGCGGGTGAAGTTGTCCCAGTGCAGCTCGTCGGGGATCAGCGACAGCGGCTCGCGGATGACCTCCGAGTCGTCCTTGAACGCCGACATCACCACCCACAGCAGCGGGTAGATCACCATCACGGCCCAGACCACCAGGAACAGGTGGGAGAAGCCGTTGAAGAAGCGTCCGCCCAGCTCCCGGCCGCGGCTGACGAGGCCCCGGCTCGGCGCGGGGCGGGGGGCCGGACGCCCGGGGCGGGCCCGCTCACCGGACGGGTGGGTCACCGTGCTCATCGTCGGGGTCTCCTCAGTACTCGATCCGCTCACGGCGGGTGATCCGGAGCTGGAGAGCGGCCAGCAGGATCGTGAAGATGGCCAGCGCCACGCCCATCGCGCAGGCGTAGCCGAACTGCCCCTTCTGGAACGCGGTGAAGTTGAGCACCGACGCGAAGATCTCGCTGGCGTGGTTCGGCCCGCCCTGGCTCGGGGTCATGACGAAGACCAGGGCGTACATGTCCAGCGCGATGAAGCCCAGGTAGACCCAGGCCACCGAGATGGTGTCCCGCAGCAGCGGCAGGGTGATCCGGAAGAACGTGTGGAACCGGCTCGCCCCGTCGAGGAGCGCCGCCTCGTAGATGTCCTTCGGGATCGACTGCATCGCCGCCGAGAAGAGCACCATGTAGAAGCCGGCCCCGCTCCACACGGCGATGAACAGCAGCCACCACAGCACCGCGGGCACGCCGAGGAACGGCTCGGGGTCGGCGGTGAACCCGATCGGGTTGTCGGCGTCGACCAGCCCGATCTTCATCAGCAGGCCGTTGATCAGGCCCTGGTTGTCCGAGCGGTAGATCTGCTGCCACATCACGGCGATCACCACGAGCGACAGGACCTGCGGGAAGAAGAAGATGACCTTGTAGAGCCCGGAGCCGAAGACCCCCCGGATGCCGGCCCTGTCCTCGCGTCCGCCCACGTTGAGCAGGAACGCGAGGAACAGGGCCAGCGCGATCGTGAACAGCGGCACGGTGACCAGGAAGAACACGTTGTGCCAGAACGCCTTCCTGATCAGCTCGTCGGAGAACAGCCGGACGTAGTTGTCCAGCCCGACGAACTCCTGCTTGTCGGAGTAGCCGCCCCAGTTGGTCAGCGAGTATCCGGCCGCCTGGGCGAAGGGCCACACCACGTAGAAGAGGTACAGCGCGACGGGGAGGGCCAGGAAGCCCGTGACGAAGCGCGCGACACCGTGCCGCATTCCACTCACTCTCTCGAACGGATCAGTGGGCCGCCACCGGGATCAGGCGCGGGTCTGCTTCTTGATCGACGAGTCCTTGGCGACCTTGTCGGCGGCCGCCTGCATCTTGTCGACGAACTGCTGCGCGGTGAGCCGGCCGGCCATCAGCTCCTCGGAGAGGTTCTGGCTCTCCTTGTCCAGGTCGGCGTAGAAGTCGAAGAGCTTGGTCTTGATCAGGTCCTTCGGCGCGTTGCGCATCAGCTCGTTGGCGCTGGCCAGCGCCGTGTCCTGCACGCCGTCGCCGGAGCCCTTGGTGGAGGCCAGCGACTTGGTCAGCTCGGCGAACTTGGCGGAGCCGGACTTCGACAGCACGGCCCGCAGGAACTCCTTCGCCGCCGCCTTGTTCGGGGCCTTGCTCGGCACCACGAGGCCCTCGCCCGCGCCGGCGAAGACGTCCTTGGGCGCCTTGTCGGTGGCCCCGAGGCCCCAGTAGTCCGACAGCTTCATCTCGAAGCCCGGCGGGATCGTCGCCGCCATCTCGTTCTTCAGCCAGGTGCCGACCTGGATGAACGCCGCCTTGCCGTCGAGCCACGCCTGCTGGGACTGGGTGTGGTTGAGGTTGCCCGGCAGCAGCAGCCGGTCCTTGACCAGCTTCTCCCATGCCTGGAGGGCGGGCAGCACCCCGTCGGCCTTCCAGGCGTTCTCCTTCAGGTTGTCGATGTCGACGACCGCCTGCCGGCCGGCGGACTTCCAGATCGTCGCCATCAGCGCCCAGCGCGGGTAGTAGCCGTGCACGGCGTCGTGCACGTACGGGGCGATGCCCTTGGCCTTGATCTTCGGCGCGAGGGCGAAGAACTCGTCGAACGTCGTCGGCGGCTGCCAGCCCTCCTTGGCGAACAGCGCCCCGTTGTACCAGTTGCCCCACACGGTGAAGGCCACGTTGACGACGTAGAACTTGCCCTGGAAGGTGCCGTCCTCGACCGTGCCGGGCAGCAGCGTGTCGGCGACGGTGCCCTCGCTGTCCCACGCCGGGGCGGTGAGCAGGTCGTCCAGGGGCTCGATCGCGCCCTCGTTGACCAGGGTGCTGATGTCCATCATGTCGGCGCCCGAGTTCATGACGAGGTCGCTCGGCTGCGTCGCCATCTTCGGCTGCTCTTCGGTCTTGATCTTCTGGGTGGAGCTCATGTTGACCGTCACGCCCGCGTGCTTGGCGGCGAAGACGGCCTTGTCCTCGTTGGCCCACTGGTCGCCGAGGCCGCCGTTGAAGATGACGACCTTGACGGCGCTGCCGTCCTTGACGCCGAACGGGTTGTCCTTGCTCTTGGCGGCGCCGGTGTCGTCGGACTTGCTCGGCTCGCTGCCGGCGCAGGCGCTGAGCAGGCCCGCGGCGGGGGTGACGAGCAGGCCCGCCGCGGCGGCACGGCGCAGCAGGGTCCGGCGGCTCAGATCGGCCGGGTGCTCGGGGGTAACCGACATCGTTGTCTCTCCTTGAGGTGTCGAATCAGGCGGTGCGCCGGAGACGCCCGGCGTACCGCGACTCGAGGGCGAGGTTGTGCTCGTCCCCACCGGGGACGTTGGCGGAGAGGTAGATAGGGGGTACCTCCCCGGCCTGGTGGAACCGTCGTACGACCTCCGCGGTCACCAACTGCGCCAGCAGCGCGGCGGTGACCGAGGAGACCGCACAGACCGCGCCGCCGCCGGAGAGCGGCAGCAGTGCGTCACCGTACGGCGCGCCGTTGTCCAGCACGACGTCGGCGAGGTCGACGAGCCGGTGCCCCGACGGGTGCCGGGGGGCGACCCGCGAGGTGTGCTCGACCGAGGTGACCGCGATCAGCGGGTGGCCGTGCCCGGTCACCAGCGTCGCCAGCTCGACCACCGAGCCGTTGATGCCGGACTGGGACGCGATCAGGAAGACGTCGCCCGGCTGCGGGGCGGCGAGGGCGTAGAGCTGGTGGGCGACGGCCGGGTCGCGTTCCAGCTTGGGGTCGGCGAGCACGTCGCGGGGCGCGTCGCCGTGCAGCACGAGGTCGTGCAGGGAGATCCGGTTGGTGGGGACCAACCCGCCGGCCCGGGCGACCAGTTCGGCGGCGAACGCCTCGGAGTGGCCGGCGCCGAACGCCTGGAGCACCCCGCCGGCGCGCAGGCCGGCGGCGATCAGGTCGGCGGCCCGGCCGACCGCCCCGGCCTGCGAGTCGACGACCCGGTCGAGGACGGGCCGGACGGCCTCGGCGTATCCCTGTGCGCTGATCATGCGGTGGCCCCCTTCGCGGCCTTGTGCCCGTCGACGGCCTGGGCGGTGCGCCGGAAGGCCGCGTGGGCGCGGTCGTGGGTGCGCTGGGCGACGGCGATGTAGAGCAGGTCGAGCACGACGAGCTGCGGGTGCCGGGCCGACAGCGCGTCGGGGCGGAACGTGGTGGCCTGGCTGGCGGTGAGCAGCACCAGGTCGGCCAGCTCGGCCAGCGGCGAGCGGGGGAAGCCGGTGAGCGCGACGGTGGTCGCGCCCCGGCTGCCGGCCTCGGCGAGCAGCTCGATGGTCTCCCGGGTCTGCCCGGTGTGCGAGATGCCGAGCGCCACGTCGCCGGGGCCGAGCAGCGCGGCGCTGGCCAGCCCCTCGTGCACGTCGCTCCAGGCCCAGGCGGCCACCCCGATGCGGTGCAGGCTGAACTGCATCTCCTCGCCGACCAGGGCGCTGCCGGACGCGCCGAAGATGTTGACCCGGCTGGCCCCGGCGATGGCCACGGCCGCCCGTTCCACCTGGGCGAGGTCGAGCAGCGCGGCGGTGTCGTGCATGGCCCGGGTGTCGGCGGCCATGATCTGGCCGAGCACCCGCTCCAGGGGGTCGCCAGGCTGGATCTCCCGGCCGATGTCGACGGTCCAGCCGGCGGAGCGGGCCCGCCCGGTCTCGGCGGCGATGCCGAGGCGCAGGTCGGCGTACCCCTCGAAGCCCATCGCGCGGCAGAACCGGGTGATGGTGGCCGGGGAGGTGCCGCTGCGCTCGGCCAGCTCGACGATGGTGGCCCGCGCGGCGGCCTCCGGGTCGCTGAGCACGTGCTCGGCGACGCGGCGCAGCGCGCCGGTGAGCTCCGCCGCGCCGGCCCGGACGCGGGCGAGCACGCCGTCGGTGGGCAGCGCGGCCCGCCGGTCGGCCTGGTCGGCGTCGACCACGGCGGCGCCCCGGGGGGTGTCGACCTCGTGATCCACCATGCGACGCCTTTCGGAAAAGAGTGTTAACTGTTAGTGGTAAAAGTTCTTACTGAAGGGCCCTCCGTGTCAAGACCGTGGTCGAAGTTTTCAAACTGTTACCTGACGCGCGGCCCTCCGCCCGGCCGGGGATCTTGCCCCGCGCGGCCTGGCCGACCAGCATGAATCCGCCCGCACCGCCGACCCGGGGAGGCCCACCGGATGTCCGACACCGTCGTGGTCGGCCTCGACGTCGGGGGTACGTCCACCCGGGCGCTCGCCGTGACGCTGGCCGGGGAACGCCTCGGCACCGGCCGGGCCGGCGGCGGCAACCCGACCAGCCATGGCGCCGAGCGGGCCGCCGCGGAGCTCCTGACCGCCCTGCGCGCCGCGCTGTCCGGCGTGGACCCGGCCCGGGTGCGGGCCGGCACGATCGGGCTGGCCGGGGCGGGACGGCTGCTCGCCGACCCCGCCGGGCGGGCCGCGTTCGACGGGGCGTGGCGCGACGCGGGCCTGCGCTGCCCGTACGCGGTGCACGGCGACGCCCTCGTGGCGTACGCCTCCGGCACGCCCAGCGCGCACGGCACGGTGCTGATCGCCGGCACCGGCGCGATCGCCGCGCAGGTCCGCGACCTGCGGCTGGACCGGGTCGCCGACGGCCACGGCTGGCTGCTCGGCGACGCCGGCTCCGGGTTCTGGCTGGGCCGGGAGGCGGTCCGTCGGCTCCTGGCCGACCTGGACGCGGGGCACGCCCCGGGGCCGCTGGGCCGCCGGGTGCTCGCCGAGCTGCTCGGCGACGAGCGGGTCGCCGACCGGCCCCGCGACACCGTGGACGCCGTGGTGCAGGCCGTCACCCGCCGGCCGCCGGTCGAGCTGTCCCGGCTCGCGCCGCTGGTGGTCGCCGCCGCCGTCGACGCCGAACCGGTCGCGGCGGGGCTGATCGGGGCGGCCGCCGGCCACCTCGCCGACAGCGCCGCGCGGATCCGCCCGGCCGGCGCGGTGGACCCGGTGGTCCTCGGCGGCGGGCTGCTCACCGGCGACACCCCGCTGGCCGCCGCCGTCCGGGCGGAGCTGGCCCGGCGGTGGCCGGCCGCGCCGCTGACCACGGCCGGCGACGGGGCGGCCGGGGCGGCGTGGCTCGCCGCCCGCGACCTGCCCGGGGTCGCCGACCCGGCCGCCCTGCACCCGCTGCTGGTGCCGGCGACGCCCTGACCCGCGCACCCTCGCCGAACGCGGCGGCTCGCTACCGCTCCGCGCCGGGCTCACCCAGAATCGCCGCCGCCGACGCCACCTGGAGGTCGAGCAGCCGTCGCACCTGCTTCAGGCGCGCACCGTCGCGGCGGATCAGCTCGCCCTGGTAGTCAGCGAGCAGGGCGAACGAGAGCGCCTTCAGGCCGACCTCGGTCCGGCACCGGTCGTCGGCCACAGCCGTCGCAATCTCCTGCGCCGACACGGGTCGCTCCGGCTCCTCGTCGGTGACCGACACCGACGTGGCCCATCGCCCGTCTCCCTCGGCGGCCGCGGTGTCGGCGTACCGGTGGCCCGCCCGTCGCATGCACCGGCTCCAGTCGGCCTGGGCCCGCCGGAACCGGTCGTCGGACTCGACCCTCGCCGTGGCGGCCTGTTCCAGCTCGGCGAAGGCCGTCCACGGCACCACACGCTCGTCCCGGATCGACGCCCGCAACGCGACGCCGGCTGGGGTGTCGAGCAGCCCTCGGACCTCACCCTCGCAGCCGCCGGACGGCACGGGCACACCGCGGAACGTGTCGACGGAGCCGTCGAACGCCCCGATGAAGGGTTCGGGCACCACCAACGCCTTCGTCAATCCGCGGACCATTGCGGTGAAGACATCGTCCTGGTAGCCCTCCGGACCCCGGTACCCGAAGCGCGCCGGGTCCCGGTCGCCGAGCGCGTGCACCGCCCCCGTCGCACCCGGATGACGCACCGGCCGGACGGGTGGCATCGGAAGATCGATCCCCAGCCTCGCCATGCATCGGCGGGTCGCCAGCAGGCGCGCGCGCTGGATCCGCTGGTACTGGTCGAGGGTGGGCTCCCAGTCGGCGATCGGCAACGTTGCTCCCGGCAGCGGGCCGACGGACACCGAAGCGGCCGGCGGGCGTCCCTTCCACGCCTCGGCGACCAACCGCCCAGGCAGGCCGGTGGCCACCCCGACCGAGCCGAGCAGCACCGCCCCCAGCAGCACCGTCAGGAGCAGGCTCCGCGCTGGACGTCCCATGGTTCGTTCCCTTTCACTGGCCGCGGGGTCGGCGGCCCGGGCACTGCTGACGGCATCGGCGGACGCCCTCCCCCGGATGGACGTCCGCCGATACCTGCTCACCCGGCCGGTTCGCCGAGGATCAGAGGGACACCTTCACGGTGTCGAACTTGAAGCCGGTGACCGCCAGCTTGCCGCGGGCGAAGGCCCAGTTCACCTGGCTGAAGGGCACCGCCGCCGTGAAGGCGGAGTTCTTGCCGTCCGGAACGGTGGACCACAACGGCCACGAGCCGCCGTACCCCCCGCACCAGTAGGACACGTCGTTGCCCGAGTAGTTCCAGCCCATGCTCACGGCGTCACCGGACGCGCCGCCGTAGATCACCGCGAAGACGTGGCTGTTGTAGGTGCGAAGGGCCAGCGTGCGGCCCTCCGCCTTCGCGCTGGTCTTGGTGGTGCCGGTCACCTTGTAGTCCCGCGCGGTCCCGCACCAGGTGTCGGCGGCGTAGGCCGGCGAGGCGGGAGCCAGCAACGCCGCGGACGCCATCAGACCCGCGGTGGCCAGCGTCAGGAACTTTCGTTTCATCGGTTTCCTCTCCCGATTCTTCCGGAACGTGAGTCGATGCTCAGTACTTCGGGCAGAGCGTCATCGCGCCCTTGGGGTTGAGGTACTCGTCGTACACCCAGCCGATGCTGGCGCCGCGGGGGTCGCGCACCCACGTCCACGTGTTGCCGTAGTCGTTGATCGTGTAGCAGTCGAAGGTGACCTGCGTGCCGGTCGGCAGGTACGCCGTGATCGCGCAGTCGCCGTACGGGCCGGTGTGGACGGCCGCCTGCCTGGTCGTCTTGCCCGAGCCGGTGTCCCAGTTCTCGTGCGGCCAGGCCGCGTTTCCACAGGTCACAGCCGTCGCACCGAGCCCGGGGGCGGCGGCGCTCCCCGCCTGCCGCTCCGCCGCCCCCGCCGGGCCGGACAGCCCGGTGAACACCAGCGCGGCAGCCCCCGTGACGGCCGCGATCCTGCCGAACATGCCGGGATTCGTCATCCGAGCACTCCCCTCCTTCTCGGCCACCACCGGGTCGGCGGAGGCGCTTGCGGTGCTGAATCTGCCAGCCGACGAGGGACGAATCCGCGAACCTGGACGTCCATGGACGATGTCGGACGCCGATGGAAGGATGCGACCGTGACCAATGGCTCCGCTGATCCGTCCGCACACGATCCACCCGGGACGGAGGGCGAGCTGTTGGCGGAGCTCAATCGGCTGCGGGTCCGCGCCGCCCGTTCCCGGGGCAAGGCCCGGCTCTCCCTCCAGGACCTGGCGACGGCCACCGGCGTGCCCCGGAGCAGCCTGGCCAACTACCTCAACGGGCGCAGCGCGATGCCGATGGACGTGCTCGACCGGCTCCTGCTCGCCCTCGGCGTGACGCCGGCCGAGGCGGGTGTGTGGGCCACCCGGTGGGAACGGGCCGTCGGCGAGCGCCTCGCGCCGGGCGGCGCCCCACGCGCGGCCACCAGCCCCGCCGCGCCGGGACCGGAGCCTCCGGCGGCCGACCCGACGCCCGGCGACGGGCCGCAGGCGCAGTCGGCCGCCGACCGCCCGGGGCCGGCGCTGCCGGTGCCCGCGCAGCTGCCGCCCACCCTTGGCGCCTTCTCCGGGCGGCAGGACGTGCTGGTGCAACTCGACGGGCTGCTCGTCGATGCGGACGCCGACCCCGCCGCCCCGGTCATCGCCGTCGTCACCGGCACCGCCGGAGTCGGCAAGACCACGCTGGCAACGTACTGGGCGCAGCGGGTCCGCGACCATTTTCCCGACGGGCAGCTGCACGTCGACCTGCGCGGCTTCGACCCCCGCAAGCCGCCGGTCCCGCCCGCCGAGGCGGTCCGGGGTTTCCTGGACGCCTTCGAGGTGCCCCGGCACCGCGTGCCGACCGGCCCGGACGCGCAGGCCGCCCTCCTGCGCAGCCTGCTGACGGGCCGGCGCGTGCTCATGGTGCTGGACAACGCCCGGGACGCCGACCAGATCCGCCCGTTGCTGCCCGGTGCGTCCGGCTGCCTGGTGCTGGTGACCAGCCGCGGCCAGCTGCCCGGCCTGGTCGCGGTGGAGGGTGCCCGGCCGGTGCCGGTGGAGCTGCTCGACCCGGCCGAGTCCCGGGCGCTGCTCGCCGCCCGGCTGGACTCCGGGCGGGTGGACGCCGAGCCGGGCGCGGTCGACGAGATCGTCGGGCGGTGCGCGGGCCTGCCGCTGGCGCTCGCCGTCGTCGCCGCCCGCGCCGCCGCCCACCCACGCTTCCCGCTGGCCACGATCGCCGCCGAGCTGCGGGAGGCCCCACGCCGCCTCGACCCGCTCGCCGGCACCGACCCGGGCATCGACGTGCGGGCCGTGCTGTCCTGGTCGTACGCGCTCCTCGGCACGCCGGCCGCCCGGCTGTTCCGGCTGCTCGGGCTGTCCCCCGGGCCGGACGTCGGCACGGCCGCCGTGGCCAGCCTCGCCGGGACGTCCGTCGCCGAGGTCCGGCCGCCGCTGGCCGAGCTGGTCGGGGCGCACCTGGTCACCGAGCACCGGCCCGGCCGGTTCACCTGCCACGACCTGCTGCGCGCGTACGCCCGGGAACTGGCCGACGCGGACCCGGCGGCCGGCCGGGCGGCCGCGACCCGCCGGCTGCTCGATCACTACCTGCACACCGCGCACGCCGCCGAGCAGGTCCTGGTCCCGCCCCGGGGCCCGATCACCCTGGCCGACCCCGCGCCCGGGGTGGCCCCGGAGCGCGTCGACGGCCGGGCCGCCGCGCTGGCCTGGTTCGCGGCGGAGCACCGCTGCCTCGTCGCCGCCGTCGAGCACGCCGCCGGCACCGGCCACGACACGCACGCCTGGCAGCTCGCCGCCGCCTGCGTCAGCTTCTTCGACCTGCGCGGGCACTGGGCCGACTGGACGGCGACGCAGCAGATCGCGCTGCGCGCCGCCCGCCGGCTGGGCGACCGGAGCGCCGAGGCCCACGCGCACCGCTTCCTCGGCGGCGCGGCCACCCGGCTCGGCCGGATCCTCGACGCCCGCGCCCACCAGTCGCGGGCACTGGTGCTGTTCGAGTCGCTGGACGACCGGATCAACCAGGCGTTCACGCACCGGAGCCTGGGCTGGATCGCCGAGCGCTCGGGCGACCACCGCACCGCGCTGGGTCACGACCTGCGGGCCCTGGAGCTGTTCCGGCACGCCGGCCACCGGGGCGGCGAGGCGGCGTCGCTCAACTCGGTCGGCTGGTGCCACGCCCAGCTCGGCGACCACCGGCGGGCGATCGCGGACTGCGAGCAGGCCCTGGCCCTGCTCGACGAGCTGGGCGACCTGGACGGGGTCGCCATGACGCTCGACAGCCTCGGCTATGTCCACCGGCTGCTCGGCGAGCACGCGCGCGCCGCCGAGCTGTACCAGCGGGCCCGGGGGCTCTTTGCGGCGCTCGGTGACCGGCACGGTGAGGCCGAGGCCGGGGCGAACCTGGGTGACACCCTGTGCGAGGCCGGCGACCCCGAGGGGGCCGCCGCCGCGTGGCGGCAGGCGCTGGCCATCCTCGACGACCTCGGCGACCCGAAGGCCGACCGCGTCCGGGCCAGCCTCGACGCGGTGATCTGCGCCGAGCTGGACCCGGACGGCCCGGGAACGCCCCGGCGCTGACGATCCGGCCACCGGGCGGCCCGGCCTGGCCTAGCCTGGGCTGATGCGCCGCCTGCGGCAGCTCGCCGAGCGCACCCCGGCCGGGCGGGAACGCTACGTCGACCTGCTGCGGGCCGTCGCCATCTGCATGGTCGTCGCCGGGCACTGGGGCGTCACCGTCATCGGCCGCGACGCCGCCGGCCGGCCCACCGGCCACTCCGCGCTCGGCGACCTGCCGTGGGCGTACCCGCTGACCTGGGTGGGGCAGGTGCTGCCGGTGTTCTTCCTCGTCGGCGGGTTCGCCAACGCCGCGTCGCTGACCGCGGACCGGGCCCGGGGCGGCGACGCCACCGGCTGGCTGCTGGCGCGCAGCGCCCGGCTGGTGCCGCCGACCACGGTCCTGCTGCTGGTGCTGGCGGCCGGCGCGGGCGGGTCGTCCCTGTGGGGCGCCGGGGAGGCGCGGATCCGCACGGTGGTCTGGTTCGCCACCATCCCGCTGTGGTTCCTCGTGCCCTACCTGGCCGCCGTCGCGCTCACCCCGCCGATGCACGCGCTGCACCGCCGCTTCGGGCTCGCCGTGCCGGTGGCCCTGGTCGGCGTGGTCGCCCTCGGGGACGTGGGGCGGCTGGCCGGGCCCGCGCCGCTGGCGTACGGCAGCTACCTGGCCGGCTGGCTCGCCGTGCACCAGGCCGGCTTCGCCTGGTACGACGCCCACGCCGCAGCCACCGACCGCCGGGGCGGCGCGGCCGACGGCGCCCGGCACCCGCTGCCGACGTCCCGCCCGGCGGCGGTCGCGCTGCTCGCCGGCGGCCTCGGCGCGCTGCTGCTGCTCACCGCCGTCGGGCCGTACCCGGTGGCGATGCTGCACGTGCCCGGCGAGCGGCTGGACAACGCGAGCCCGCCGAGCCTGGCGCTGCTCGCCCTGGCCACCGCCCAGCTCGGGCTGGTCCTGCTGCTGCGCGACCCGGCCGAGCGGTGGCTGCGCCGGCCCGGCCCGTGGCAGGCGGTCATCGCGGTCAACTCGGTGGTGCTGACCGTCTTCCTCTGGCACCTCACGGCGGCCCTGCTGCTGGTCGGCGCGCTGGACGCGCTCGGCCTGCTGCCCACGCCTGCGGTGGGGACCGCCGCGTGGCTGGCCTGGCGGGTGCCCTGGCTGTTGCTGCTCGCCGTGGTGCTGGCCGGGCTCGTGGCCGTCTTCGGGCCGGTCGAGGCGCGGGCAGGCCGGCGGCGGCGCGCCGGGGAGGGTGCGCGTCGCCGCCGGCCGGCCCACACCGGCCTGGTGGTCGCCGGGTACGCCGCCGTGATCGCGGGGCTGCTGGTCAACACCGTCACCCCGAAGGCCGCGCCCGAGCCGCTGGGGCTGCCCGCCCCGGCGCTGGTGGCGTACCTGGCCGGGGCGGGGCTGCTGCGATGGCTCAGGTCTGGGTGGGGAAGCCGAGGTTGACCCCGCCGTGGCGCGGGTCCAGCCACCGGCTGGTCACCACCTTGCCCCGGGTGAAGAACGCCACCCCGTCGGCGCCGTGGGCGTGCAGGTCGCCGAAGAGGGACGCCTTCCAGCCGCCGAACGAGTAGTACGCCATCGGCACGGGGATCGGCACGTTGATGCCGACCATGCCCGCCTCCACCTCGTGCTGGTAGCGCCGGGCCGCGCCGCCGTCGTTGGTGAAGATCGCCGTGCCGTTGCCGTACGGGTTGGCGTTCACGAGGTCCACCGCCTCGTCGTACGAGCCGACCCGCAGCACGCCGAGCACCGGCCCGAAGATCTCGTCCGTGTAGATCGACATGTCCGGGGTGACCCGGTCGAACAGGGTCGGGCCCAGCCAGAAGCCGGCCGGGTCCCCGTCCGGGGCGACGTCGCGCCCGTCGACGACGGGCACCGCCCCGGCGGCCACCCCGGCCTCGACGTACGCGCGGACCTTCGCGGCGTGCGCGGCGGTGACCAGGGGGCCCATGTCGCAGCCGCGCCGGCCGTCGCCGGTGCGCAGCCGGCCCATCCGCTCGGCGATCCGGGCGACCAGGGCGTCGGCGACCGGCTCCACCGCGACCAGCGCGGAGATCGCCATGCACCGCTCCCCCGCCGAGCCGAAGCCGGCGTTGACCGCCGCGTCGGCGGCCAGGTCCAGGTCGGCGTCGGGGAGCACCACCATGTGGTTCTTCGCCCCGCCGAGGGCCTGCACCCGCTTGCCGGCGGCGGTGCCGCGCTGGTGCACGTGCCGGGCGACGGGGGTGGAGCCGACGAACGACACCGCCTTCACCCCCGGGTGGTCGAGCAGCGCGTCGACCGCCTCGGCGTCGCCGTTGACAACGTTGAGCACCCCGTCGGGCAGGCCGGCCTCGGCGAACCACTCGGCCAGCAGCAGCGCCGCGCTCGGGTCCTTCTCGCTGGGCTTGAGCACCACCGCGTTACCGCAGGCCACGGCGACCGGGACGAACCACAGGGGCACCATCACCGGGAAGTTGAACGGGGAGATCACCGCGACCACCCCGAGCGGCTGGCGCAGGCTGTACGAGTCGACCTCGGTGGAGACGTTCTCGCTGAACCCGCCGCGCAGGGCCGAGGGGATGCCGCAGGCGTACTCGATGACCTCCAGGCCGCGCTGCACCTCCCCGGCGGCGTCGGCGAGCACCTTGCCGTGCTCGGCGGTGATCACCTCGGCGAGCCGGTCGCGGCGGGCGTGCACCAGCTCGCGGAACGCGAACAGCACGGCCGTGCGCTTCGCCAGGGAGGCGTCGCGCCAGGTCCGGGCGGCGCGGCCGGCGGCGGCGACCGCGTCCGCCACGTCCGCGGCGGAGGCCAGCGCCACCTGGCCGGTACGCCGTCCCGTGGCCGGGTCGAACACGTCACCGCGCCGGCCGGACGTGCCGTCGATCCGCCTGCCGTCGACGAAGTGCCCGATGAGGTGCACGGCGTTCGCTTCGGACGTCACGCCGCCACCTCGCCGTCGGCGCAGGAGCGGACGGCGTCGACCAGGATGGCCAGCCCCTCGCGGGCCTCGTCCTCGGTGAGGGTCAGCGGCGGGCCCATCCGCAGCACGTTGCCGTAGAGGCCGCCCTTGCCGACGAGCAGGCCGCCGGCCCGGCACGCCTCGAAGACCCGGGCGGTCAGGGCCGGGTCGGGCTCGACGGTGCCCGGGTGGACGAACTCGACGCCGAGCATCAGCCCCCTGCCGCGTACCTCGGCGACGCAGTCGAGGCCGCCCACGGCGGCCCGCAGCCCGTCGGCGAGGATCGCGCCGACGCGGGCCGCGTTGGCCTGGAGGTCGTGGTCGAGCAGGTAGTCCAGCACGGCGTTGCCGGCGGCCGTGGCGAGCGGGTTGCCGCCGAAGGTGGAGAAGCTGATCGCCGGCACCGACTCCATGATCTCGGCCCGGCCGACGACCCCGGCGAGGGCGAAGCCGTTGCCGATGCCCTTGGCGAAGGTGAGCAGGTCCGGGGTGACGCCGTGCGCCTGGTAGCCCCAGAAGTGCTCGCCGGTGCGCCCCCAGCCGGTCTGCACCTCGTCGGAGATCAGCAGGATGCCGTGCTCGTCGAGCACCTTCCGCCACGCCGCGAGCAGGCCGTCGGGGCCGTGCACGAAGCCGCCGACGCCCTGGATCGGCTCGGCGATCAGGCAGGCGACGTCGCCGGCGGTCTGGGTGGCGAGGACCTCGCGCAGGTCCTCGACCGCCGCGTCGAGGCGGTCGGCGGGGTCGAGGCGGGACAGCAGGCCGCGCAGCCGCTCGCCGGAGTGCAGCCAGGCCACCTGGAGCGGGTTGAGGGCGCTGGCCGACCAGCCCCGGTTGCCGGTGACGCCCATCGTCGCGTACGTGCGGCCGTGGTAGCTGTTGCGCACGGCGAGGATCTGGTGGGAGCGGCGGTGGTTGGTGGCGGCCAGCAGGGCGGCCTCGTTGGCCTCGGTGCCGGAGTTGGTGAAGAAGACCCGGGCGTCGGGGATGCCGGAGTGCCGGGCGATCTTCTCGGCCAGCTCGACCTGCTGGCGGATCAGGTAGAGCGTCGAGGTGTGCACGAGGCCCGTGGCGAGTTGCCGCTGCACGGCCTCGCGGATCTCGGGGATGTCGTAGCCGATCATGTTGGTCAGCACGCCGCCGAAGAAGTCCAGGTAGGTGCGGCCCTGCGCGTCGGTGACCCGGCGACCGGAGCCGGAGACCAGCTCGATCGGCTCGGCGTAGTAGAGCGGCATCCAGGACGGCAGCACGGCCCGGTGCCGGGCCAGCAGGTCGTCGGTCATTCGTCGCACCCTCCAGCGCGTTGGCGGTCACCGCACGCTCCCACCCACCGGCGGCGGGGACAACTGCCACTGTGTAGCGGACCGGCGGCCTTCGGCTGACAGCACGTCAACCGATCGGCTGCGGTTTCCGGGGCGTCCGGCGCGACCGACGCGCGTTTCCCGTCGTCCCGGGCTCCGGAGGCGACGCGATCCGCACGGTACGATCCGGGGCGTGCGGATCATGCGGGACGTGCCGCTGCCCGACGGGGCGGCGGGCGCTCCCCCGGCACGGATCGTCGACGGGGTGCGCGCGTGGGTGACCTCGCCGCCGCTGCGGGACCTCGTCGCGCGGTTCGGCGGCGACGGCCCCCCGGGCGATCCGCCCTCCGGCGACCCGCTCCCCCGCGACCCGCTCTCCGGCGACCCGTTCTCCGGCGACCTGGCGGCGGCGCTGGCCTGGCTGGACGACTTCTCCGCCCGGCACTGGGACTTCCGGGGCGGCCGGGAACGCCCCGAGGCCGCCGAGCCGGCGTTCGATCCCCGCACGGCGGGACTGGTGCTCGCCGCGGCGTCCGCGCTGGGCCTGGCCCGCCCGGTCCCGCCGGCCCGCCGGGCGTACGCGCACCTGGTCGTCCTCGGCGGGCTCGCGCACGCCTGCCTGCGCCGGGTGGCGTACGCGGCGCACCTGGTGCGCTCGGGCACGGCGGTGGCCGGCGAGGTGGCCGTGCTGGGCAGTTTCCGGCCGCTGTCGGTGGTGGAGCGGCAGACACTGGCCGACGCGGGCATCGCGGCCGGCGACACCGAGGTGGACGCCCTCGACGCGGCGGTCCGGCTCGCCTTCGGGGTGGCCGGGCCGGCCGAGGAGGACGGCGTGGACGGCGGCCACCCGCACCGCTCCTGGTCCTCGCGTACGTGGCGGCCGGCGGGAGCACCACCGGTGCGGGTGCTCGCCGCCCCGTCCGGCGAGCCCGGGCGGCGGCGCGCACACACCGCCGACACGCAGCGGTTCTGGGCCGAGCACGTCCGGCTCGCGCCGGGCGACCCGGTGCTGATGGTCACCGCGCCGGTCTACGTGCCGTTCCAGCACTGCGACGCGCTGCGCACGCTCGCCGTGCCGTACGGGTGCGGGATCGAGACCGTCGGCGTCGACCCGGCCCTGCCCGACCTGGTGCGGCTGCCCGAGCCGGCCCTGACGCCGGGGCGCTACCTCCAGGAGATCCGCTCGGCGATCCGGTCGATGCGCGCCCTGCACGCCGCCGTCGCGGGCGGCGGAGCGGCCGAGCGGCCGGGGACCGGGAGCCCGGCCGGCGTCCGACGGGGAGATCGGACGCCGGCCGGGCCGGTGGAGGATCAGTTCACGTAGACGGTCGCGCCGCCCTGCGTGGTGTCCCGGACCGGGGCGTACGTGGCGCTGAAGTACGCCGAGGAGAAGCAGGTGCCCGGGCCGGCGGACTTGGTGAACGGCTGGTTGACGAAGGCGATGGAGGTGGTGGCGTTGGACGCCGTCCCCCGCACGACGCCGCCGTTGGCCTTGTAGACGCAGGTGACGTTGCCCAGCAGGGTGCGCAGCGAGACAGTGCTCTGGATCGACCCGGTGAGGGTGACCGCGCCGGCGCTGGTGACGGAGACGGCGTAGGGCAGGTTGTCGACCGTCACGCTGTTGACCCCGAGGGTGCCGACCACGTTGCTGGTGCAGCTGGTGAAGGTCTGCCCGGTGAGGCTCTCGGTGGCGGTGCCCGGGGCGGCCGGGTTGGTGACCGCCTTGGCGGTGAAGGTGGACGCGGCGCACTTGACGCCGGTGGTGCCGGTGGCCGACGAGTAGAAGTTGGCGGTGGTCCCGGTCTGGAGGCTGGCCTGGAGGGTGTCGCCGACGGCGACGGCGGTCCCGCCGGCGCTGCCGGTGGTGAGCACCGTGTTGGCGAGGGCGGCCGGGCCGGCGGCGGAGGCGGGGGCCGCCGCGACGAGGGAGCCGAGCAGCGCGACGGCGGCGAGACCGACGGCGGCGCGTCCGTACCTGGGCATGGTGGGTCCTTTCGACGGGTGGTGGTGCGACGGCGGCGGCCGGACCGGCGGGTCACCGCGCCCGGCGGGCCGGGCGCGGCCGGGCGGCCGCGGGGGTGGCCACGGAGGGACGCCGTGGCCGTGGGCCCGCCACCGGTGGACGGTCGGCGGCGGGGACGGACGCCGCCGGGCGGCGGCGGGGCGGGGTGTGCGGGTCGGTCACCGGTGACCCGGCGGAGCGGCCCTCGGGGTCCGGCCGGTCAGCGGCCGGTGCCGGGTGGGGCACTGCGGCGCAGCCGCGTCACCCGCACCTTTCCGGCCTTGGGGGCACCCGCGTGGTCGGCGATAATGGCGACCATCGAGCCCCCCTTCGGCGCTGCTCGGTGCGGCCATCCGGCGCAGATGACCATCAGTGATCCGACCGGAACCCAACGTGGTGAAGTTATAAACCCCGGAGGGTCGCAAAGTCAATCGTCGATTCAGGGAGGTCGATGTCAATGTCGCTGGCACCCCACCCGGAGACCGGATCCGCACCCCCGCCGCCGGAGCCCCGGCCCGACTCCACTCCCCTGCCGGGGGCCCGACCGGGGCGCGACCCCGAGCGAGCGATCAAGCGGGGCCCACGCCGTCAGTCGGCCGAGGCGGTCGCGGCGACCCAACGCGACCGGCTCTTCGACGGGCTCGTGCACGAGGTGGCGGCCAGGGGCTACGACAACGCCCGGGTCACCGACATCTGCGGCGCGGCCGGCGTGACCCGCCCCGCCTTCTACGCCCTCTTCGCCGGCAAGGAGGACGCCTTCCTGGCCACCTACCGGCACGGCACGGCCGTCCTGCTGCGCCTGATGGACGACGCCTACGCCGCGGCGGGGCCGGACTGGACCACCGCCGCCCGGGCCGCCCTGCGGACCCTGCTGGAGGTGCTGGCGAGCGTGCCCGCGTTCGCCCGGATGGCGCTCGTGGAGATCGACGCGGCCGGCCCGGCGGCCCGCGACGAGCGCGACCTGCTGCTGTCGCGGTTCCACCGGTTCTTCCACCCCGCCCGGCCCCGGTCACCCCTGTCGCCCGACGAGGACGACCTGCTGGTGACGACGGTGGTCGCCGGCATCTACGGCACCCTGCGCCTGCGGGTGAGCCAGGGCCGCACGGCCGAACTGCCCCGGCTGCTGCCGGTCCTGACGTACGCGATGACCGCGCCGTTCCTCGGCCCCGGGGCCGGCGACCGGGCGGCGCGGGCGGCCGACGCGGGCGGCCCGGGTGTCACCGCCCCCTGCGCGGTCGACCCGGCGCGCCCGGCCCGGGGGACGGCTGAGCGGGCCGCCGGACCGCAGCGCGATCAGAAACCGTCGCGGTTTCTCACTATCGGCAATTTTTCGCAGATCGACCGGCTCCACTGGGCATCAATCTTGACCCACCCTTTACTCAGCGGTAACTTCGCCCTGCGACGGGCTCGACACGCCGTACGCGAACCAATTCAGATCATCGCCCCGCTCCGCGCAGCGTCTCCCGCATTGTCGCGGACGAATCGATCTCGAAGAGGAGCCGTCATGTCGGACGACACCGTATCCACCGAGCCGGTCCCGCCCTCCGGCGGCGTGCGCTGGCGGCGGTTCGCGGTCAGCCTGGCCGCCGCCGGGGTGGGCGCCGCCGGAATGGTGCTGCTCACCGCGCAGGGGGTGCTCGGCGCGCAGTTCGCGATCTCCGGAATGCCCTTCGTCGTCACCGCCGACAAGCTCGACGGGACCGGGTTCGAGCAGTTCGCCACGCTCGACCAGATGATCGAGGACAGCCCCAACCAGGGCGACACCGGCGGCCAGGTCGTCGTGCTCGTCTCGGCGATCGACAAGGCCGAGCTGACCAACCTGTGCCAGAGCATCAACCTCGGCGGCATGTACATGAAGCTCACCGCCGGCACCGGCGGGAAGCCGGTGACCGCCCGCACGATGGTCGTCGACTCCGACGAGATCTCCGGCAACGCGTCGTTCCAGTCGATCGACATCGGCCAGGACGCCAGCACGCTGGACAAGGTGCCCGGGGTGCGCGGCAACCCGGGCGTCTTCGGCCAGCAGGCCGACAAGGTGACCATCACTGGGCTGCGGCAGAACAACTACGCCACCACCGCCGCGGTGTTCACCCTGCCGAACCTGCGGATGAGCTTCTCCTCCGAAGGCTGCTGAGATGGCCGGCAGCGACGCGACGCCCATGGCCGGCGGTGACGCGACGCCCCGGGCCGCCGGGGGGTCGGCCGCCGGCTGGGCCGGCCGGTGGCGGGCCTGGCGGCGCAGCCGTCCCTTCTGGGGCGGCCTGCTCGTCGCCCTCGGCGGCGCCGAGATCCTCGTGACGCTGCGCGCGCCGCTGCCGGTGATCCTGCACGTCGGGCCGCAGGGGCTGGCCGGCTACCTGGTGCCGGTCATCCTGCTGCTGTGCGGCGTGCTGCTGCTGGCCCACCCGCCGCAGCGGCTGTTCTACGCGCTGGTCTCCCTGGTGCTCGCCCTGGTCTCCTGGCTGACGTCCAACCTGGGCGGCTTCTTCGTCGGGATGCTGCTCGCGCTGGTCGGCGGCTGCCTCGCGTTCGCCTGGACGCCGGTCAAGGCGCACCGCCGCCCGGCCGGGGCCGCCCGCAGCGGTTAGCGGGCGGGGTGGGTCGCGGTGTCCCGGACCGCCTCGGCGAACACCTCGGACCGGTGCTCGAAGTTGCGGAACCGGCCGTAGCTGGGCGCGGCCGGCGAGAGCAGCACCACCCCGCCGGCCGGGGTCACCTCCCGGGCCCGGCCCACGGCGGCCACCAGGTCGTCCACCACCTCGGCCCGCACCTTCGGCAGCCCGGCGAGGGCGGCCACGATCCGTTCCCCGCTGTCGGGGATGCCGAGCACGGTGATCTCCCGCTCGGCCAGGTGCTCGCGCAGCGGGGCGTAGTCCAGCCCCCGGTCGGTGCCGCCGACGATCACCGTCAACGGCCGCCCCTCGTACGCGTCGATGGCGTGCATCGCCGCGTACGGGCTCGTGGCCAGGGTGTCGTCGACGAAGGTGAGCCCGGACGGGTCGGCGATCTCGGTGAGCCGGTGGGCCAGGCCCTGGAACCCGGCCACCGCGACCGCGAGGGTGTCGGCGCGGGCCGCCACGTCCACGCCCAGCGCGTCGAGCACGGCGAGGGCGACGCAGAGGTTGCCCTCGTTGTGCCGGCCCACCAGGGGCAGCACCGCGCGCGCGAACAGGGGCCGGTCGCCGAGGTGGAACCAGGGCGTGCCGTCCGGGCCCGGGGCCACGTGCGTGGTGTCCGGGGAGCCGGCGCGCACGGCCGGCCGGCCGCCCAGCTCGGCGGCGAGCCTCGGGTCGGCCCCGTTGACCACGATCGTCTGTGGCCCGTGCGCCAGCAGGTTGAGCTTGTCCCGGTAATACTCCCGCTCGCCGCCGTGCGCGTCCAGGTGCTCGGGGAAGAGCGCGGTGACCACCGCCACGCGCGGCGAGTCGGTCAGGTCGGTGCACTGGTAGCTGGACAGCTCCAGCACGTACAGGTCGGCGTCGGGCAGGTCGAGCAGCGGCACCCCGATGTTGCCGCCGAAGACGTTCGGCCGGTCGACCGCCGTGAGCAGGTGACTGATCAGGCTGGACGTGGTGGACTTGCCCTTGCTGCCGGTCACCCCGACGGTCCGCCGGGCGTGGTCGGCCATCCACAGCGCGCTGCCCTGGGTGACGGTGACCCCCCGGCGGCGCAGCTCCACCAGCCACGGGTGGGTGTTCGGCACCCCGGGCGAGCGGACCACCACCTCGGCGGCGGCCAGCCGGGCGAAGCCCTCCTCGCCGGTGACGAGCGGGGCCGCCTCGGCCAGCGGCCCCTCCCAGGGCAGGGCCAGGAAGTTGGCGCTGTCGTCGACCGCGACCAGGCCCGCCGGGCCGTGCGCGGCGATCGCGATCACCGCCGCCCGGCCCTCCCGGCCGGTGCCCCAGACGGCGACGGTACGTCCGCGCAGGTCAGACAGGCGCACAGGGGATCTCCTCCACGGTCGGCACGTCGGCGGGCCGGTCCGACGCAGCCGGGCACGGCCGGACGAACCAGGGCCTAGTATGGCGTGTGCCCAACGAGCAGCTCCGGCGGATGGACGCCTTCACCTTCCCGTCCTACTCGATCGACCTCGCCACCGGCGAGGCGTTGTTCGACTACGCCCTCACCGGCCCCGGCGGCGAGCAGCGGTTCACCGAGGCGATCACCCTCCCCCTGCCGGCCGAGCCGCCGTCCGACGCGACGGTCGCCACCCTCGGCCGGGTCCTGGAGCTGCTGCACGTGGTCGCCGGCGTCAGCTACTACAAGGCCGCCGCGCCCCGCCGGCTGGTGCTGCCGGCGCCGCTGGGCGGGGCCGCCGCCGCGCTGGTCACGGCCGTCTACACCAAGGGCCTCGCCGAGTACGCCTACCGCAACCAGCTCCCGCACGTGCTGGAGCTGACCCCGGAGATCCCCGCGGGCTCGGTGTCGCCCGCGCGGGCGTACGACAACTCCGACCTGCGCCCCCTGTCGGCCGTCGGCGGGGGCAAGGACTCCATCGTCAGCCTGGAGGCGCTGCGCCGCGCCGGCCTCGACCCGGTGCCGTTCTCGGTCAACCCGAACCACGTCATCGTCGCGGTCAACGAGGCGTCCGGGCTGACCGCCCTCGCGGCGCGGCGGCGCATCGACCCGGTGCTGTTCGACCTCAACGCCGCCGGGGCCCGCAACGGGCACATCCCGGTCACCGCGATCAACTCGCTGATCGCGGTCGCCACGGCCGTGCTCAACGGGCTCGGCCCGGTGGTGATGTCCAACGAGCGGTCCGCGTCCGACCCGAACCTGGTCTGGAACGGCCACGAGATCAACCACCAGTGGTCCAAGGGGGTGGAGGCCGAGGGGCTGCTGCGGGCGGCGCTGGCCGAGCACGCCGGGCTCACCGAGCCCTACTTCTCGCTGCTGCGCTCGCTGTCCGAGCTGCACATCGCCCGGCTCTTCGCCGAGATCGACCGGTACGACGACGTGGTGACCAGCTGCAACGCCGCGTTCAAGCTGCGCGACGCGAGCGAGCGCTGGTGCCGCGACTGCCCGAAGTGCCGGTTCGTGTTCCTGGCCATGGCCCCGTTCATGCCGCGCGAGCGGGTCGTGCGGATCTTCGGCGGCGACCTGCTGGCCGACGAGTCCCAGCTCCCCGGCTACCGGGAGCTGCTCGGCGTGGACGGGCACAAGCCGTTCGAGTGCGTCGGCGAGGTCGAGGAGTCGGTGGTGGCGCTGGGCCTCCTCGCCGAGCAGGAGCAGTGGCGCGCCGCCCCGGTCGTGCGGGCCCTGGTCGACGCGGTGCCGGAGACGGCCTGGTCGGCGGCGGCCACCTCGGACGTCTTCACCCCCGGCGGCCCCCACTTCGTCCCCTCCGCCTACGCGAAGGCCCTCCTGCCCGGCTGATCAGGGGGCGCGGACGGCGTCCAGGGCCAGCAGGGCCACGTGCAGGGACAGGCACACCTCCACCGAGTCGAGGTCGGCGTCGAGGATCCGGGCGATGCGGGCCAGCCGCTCGTAGAACGCCGGCCGGGACAGGTGCGCGGCGGCGGCCGCCGCCGACTTGTTGCGCCCCTGCTCCAGGTACGCCCGCAGGGTGCCGAGCAGCTGCTCGCGGGGGTGCCGGGCGTCGTACGCCAGCAGGGCACCCAGCTCGCGCTCGACGAACGTCTGCAGGCGCGGCTCGTCGCGCAGCAGGTGCAGCAGGCCGGCCAGCCCGACGTGCGGCAGCCGGAAGATCGGCAGGTCCCTTCGGTCCCGGCGGGCCGCGTCGGCGACCTGCCGCGCCTCCACCAGCGAGCGGCGCGCCTCCCGCAGGCTGCCCACCCCGGAGCCGGCGGCGACGATCACCGCGCCCGCGCCGCTCCCCCGGGCGGGCTCGGGCGTCCGGGCCGGTGCGGGCTCGGCGGCCCTCGGCCCGGCGGCGTCGACCCGGTTGCGACGCAGCGCGGCGGCGAACCCGGCCAGCGCCCGTTCCTCCGCCGCCGGGTCGGGCAGGGCGAGCAGCACGCCCACCGACTGGTCGTCGACGGCGCTGCTCAGCCCGGTCAGCTTCGCCTCGCGCAGGGCCTGCCCGACCGCCTCCGACAGGTCCCGCAGCCGGGCCGGCCCCGCCTCCGGGTCCACCGGTCCGGGCCCCTCCGGTGGGGTCCCGTCGGCGGCCGGCTCGTCGCCGCGGTAGCGCACCACCACGCCGACGAGATGCCGGCGCTCCAGCACCACCCCCAGCGCCCGCGCGCGCAGGGCCACCTCGTCGACCGGGCGGGAGTGGTCCAGCAGGGCGGTGAGCAGCGTCCGGTGGATCTGCCGCTCCAGCCCCTCGGCGTCGCGCCGGATCAGCCGGCCCAGCGCGAGCGCGGAGGCGGCCCGCTCGACGAGGATCGTCAGCCGGGTCGGCGGGGCCTGCGGCGGCGGGGCGACGTCGGCGGGGCCCGGCTCCGGCGCCCCGTCGGGCACCGGCGCGCCGGTAGTCAGCTCCCCGCCGCCCGGCCAGCGCAGCAGCAGCCGCCCCCAGTCCTGCCCGCGGGCCCCGACGGTGGTCACCAGCCAGCCCCGGTCCACGTCGTACGCGGTCCGCCCCGGCGGGCTGATCCGCCGGGAGTGCTGCTCCCAGCCGTCCAGCAGCAGCTCGGCGCTCTGCCCCGCCGGGTCGTACGCGAGCACCTGCCGCGACAGGTTCTCCAGCACCACCGGGCAGCCGGACAGCTCGGCGGCCTGCCGGACCACCTCGGCCGGGCCGGCGCCCTCGACCGACAGCTCGGTGAACCGCTGGTGGATCTCCTCGGTCGCCCGCAGCTCGGTGAGCTGGGCGTCGACGATCAGCGCGTGCACGGCCTCGGTGACCCGCACGAACGGGGTGGCCCGGCGCAGCTCGACCAGGGGCAGCCCGCGCCGGGCCGCGGCGGCGGCCATCACCCGGGGCACGCCGCTGACATACCGGCGGCCCAGCTCGACGACGAGGCCGGAGACCCCGACGTCGGCCAGCTCGCCGATGAACGCGCGCAACCCGGCGTCCTCGCCGGGCAACCCGATGCCGGTGGTGAGCACCAGCTCACCACCGCGCAGCAGGGACGCGATGTCGGGCACCTCCGCCACGTGCACCCAGCGCACCGGCCGGTCCAGGCCGGCCTCCCCGGCCACCAGGCGGGGCGCGCCGTGGCGGATCGGGTCGAGCGCGAGGATCTCACGGACGGTAGGGAACACGGGCGACACGCTACCGTCCGTGACTCCGATCCTGAACAGGCCGCGACGGGGTACGGGCCGCCGATGCCGGGCGACCCGGCGGCCCCGCCGCGACGGGGCTCAGTCGACGCCGAGTTCCATCGCGGCGCGGTCGAGTGCCGCGTCGTCGGCGGAGGAGACGCCCCGGGAGGCGATGGCCTCCGCGCCGCCCTGCGGCATCGCGCCGATCAGCCCCGTCGAGGCCGCCTGCGCCGCGCCGATCATCCGTTGGGGTGCCGCGCCGCCGACCAGGCCGAGGGAGGCGTACTGCTCCAGCTTCGCCCGCGAGTCGGCGATGTCGAGGTTGCGCATGGTGAGCTGGCCGATCCGGTCCGACGGGCCGAACGCCGAGTCCTCGGTGCGCTCCATCGACAGCTTGTCGGGGTGGTAGCTGAACGCCGGGCCGGTCGTGTCGAGGATCGAGTAGTCCTCGCCCCGGCGCAGCCGCAGGGTCACCTCGCCGGAGACCGCCGCGCCGACCCAGCGCTGCAACGACTCGCGCAGCATCAGCGCCTGCGGGTCCAGCCAGCGCCCCTCGTACATGAGCCGGCCGAGGCGGCGGCCCTCGTTGTGGTAGTTGGCCAGGGTGTCCTCGTTGTGGATGGCGTTGACCAGCCGCTCGTACGCGGCGTGCAGCAGCGCCATGCCGGGCGCCTCGTAGATGCCCCGGCTCTTGGCCTCGATGATCCGGTTCTCGATCTGGTCGGACATGCCCAGGCCGTGCCGGCCGCCGATGGCGTTGGCCTCCAGCACCAGGTCGACGGGGCTGCCGAACTCCTTGCCGTTGATGGTCACCGGGCGGCCCTGGTCGAAGCCGATCGTGACGTCCTCGGTGGGGATCTCCACGGCCGGGTCCCAGAACTTGACGCCCATGATCGGCTCGACGGTCTCGATGCCGGTGTCCAGGTGTTCGAGCGTCTTGGCCTCGTGCGTGGCGCCCCAGATGTTGGCGTCGGTGGAGTATGCCTTCTCGGTGCTGTCCCGGTAGGGCAGGCCGCGCTCCAGCAGCCACTCCGACATCTCCTTGCGCCCGCCCAGCTCGGTGACGAAGTCGGTGTCGAGCCACGGCTTGTAGATGCGCAGCTGCGGGTTGGCCAGCAGGCCGTAGCGGTAGAACCGCTCGATGTCGTTGCCCTTGAACGTCGAGCCGTCGCCCCAGATCTGCACGTCGTCGGAGATCATCGCCCGCACCAGCAGGGTCCCCGTCACGGCCCGGCCCAGCGGCGTGGTGTTGAAGTAGGCCCGCCCGCCCGAGCGGATGTGGAAGGCGCCGCAGGTCAGCGCGGCCAGGCCCTCCTCGACGAGGGCGGCGCGGCAGTCGACCAGCCGGGCGACCTCGGCGCCGTAGCTGAGCGCGCGGCCGGGCACCGAGGCGATGTCGGGCTCGTCGTACTGGCCGATGTCGGCCGTGTAGGCGCAGGGGACGGCGCCCTTGTCGCGCATCCACGCGACCGCGACCGAGGTGTCGAGGCCGCCGGAGAAGGCGATGCCGACACGTTCGCCGATGGGCAGGGAGGTGAGAACCTTGGACACGGGGAAGATTATTCATCACGCCGCATGGTCATGCAAGCGGACGCGCCCGACGCGACGGGCGTCACTCCCCGCCCGCGGCTACCCGCCGAACGGCGGGTCGTCGCGGCCCAGCTCCCAGAACGCCACCGCCGCGGCGGCGGCCACGTTCAACGAGTCCACCCCGCGCCGCATCGGGACGACCACCCGCACGTCGCTGGCGGCCTGGGCCGCCGCCGTGAGGCCGGGCCCCTCCGCCCCCAGCAGCAGCGCCGCCCGCTCGCGCTGCGCCGGGGTCACCAGCTGGATCGGCACCGCGTCCGGGGCCGGCGTCATGGCCAGCACCGTGAACCCCGCCTGGCGCACCTGGTCCAGGCCGTCCGGCCAGCGCTCGAACTTGGCGTACGGCACCGCGAAGACCTCGCCCATGCTGACCCGCACGCTACGCCGGTAGAGCGGGTCGGCGCAGGTGGGCGACAGCAGCACCGCGTCGATGCCGAGCGCGGCGGCCCCCCGGAAGATCGCGCCGAGATTCGTGTGGTTGTTGACGTCCTCCAGGATCGCCACCCGCCGCGCGGCGGCGAGCACCCCGGCGACGTCCGGCAGCGGCCTGCGCCGGAACGAGGCGAGCACCCCCCGGTGCACGTGGAAGCCGGTCGCCTTCTCCAGCACGTCCGGGGTGGCCGCGTACACGGGGGCGTCGCCGGTGTCGAGGTCGGCGAGCTGGTCGACCCGCTTCGCGTCCACCAGGAACGACCGCGCCGGATAGCCGGCCCGCAGCGCCCGGCGCAGCACCAGCTCCCCCTCGGCGATGAACAGGCCGTGCGGCGGCTCCCACCGGGTGCGCAACTCCACGTCGGTGAGGGCGCGGTAGTCGGCGATCCGGTCGTCGTCAGGGTCGGTGATCTGCTGCACGGGCATCCGGCGATTCTGCCGGACCGCGCCGCCGGCCCCGAGCCCCGGTCGCCGGTCGGCGTTTTCCCGGCGTACGACGGGGAACGGTGATCCGGGACAGCGGACGCGACCGGAGGGACCCTGCGGGTGAACGCGAACCAGGCCGGCGAGCCGGCACCGGACGGGCACGGCGGGCTGCCCAGGGACGCCACGGTCGCCGACCACATCGTGGCCCGGCTGGCCCAGTGGGGCGTACGCCGCTACTTCGGCTACCCCGGCGACGGCATCAACGGGATGACCTCGGCGCTGCAACGCGCCGGCGACCGGGCGGAGTTCGTCCAGGTGCGCCACGAGGAGACTGCCGGCTTCGCCGCGTCGGCGCACGTCAAGTACGGCGGCGGGCCGCTCGGCTGCGCCCTGGCCACCAGCGGGCCGGGCGCGATCCACCTGCTCAACGGCCTGTACGACGCGAAGCTCGACCACCAGCCGGTGGTGGCCCTGGTGGGGCACACCGCGCTGACCGCCGAGGGGGGCGGCTACTACCAGGAGGTCGACCTGCTCGCCCTCTACAAGGACGTCGCCTCGGCGTTCCTGGCCCAGCTCGACGACCCGTCCCAGGTGCGGCACCTGGTGGACCGGGCCTGCCGGACGGCGCTGGCCCGGCGCACGGTCACCGCGCTGGTCCTCCCCTCCGACGTGCAGGACGAGCCGGCCGTGCCGGACCCGCCGCACGCGCACGGCTACTACCACACGTCGGCTGTGCCGAGCAGCGCCACGACCGTGCCGCCGGAGGCGGACGTCCGCCGGGCGGCGGAGGTGCTGCGCGGCGGCGAGCGGGTGGCGATGCTGGTCGGCCAGGGCGCCCTGGGCGCGGAGGCCGAGGTGCGGCAGGTCGCGGACCGGCTCGGTGCGGGCGTGGCCACCGCCCTGCTCGGCTTCACCGCCGTGGACCACCGCGAGCCGTGGGTCACCGGCGCGATCGGGCTGCTCGGCACCCGGCCGAGCTGGCAGCTCATGCGCGACTGCGACCGGCTGCTGATCGTCGGCAGCAACATGCCGTACTCGGAGTTCTACCCACCGCAGGGGCAGGCCCGGGGCGTGCAGATCGACGTGGACGGCTCCCGGCTGGGGCTGCGCTACCCCACCGAGGTCAACCTCACCGGCGACGCCGGCCCCACCCTGCGGGCGCTGCTGCGCGAGCTGGGCCCCGGCACCGCCCCGACCGCCTGGCGGCAGCGCATCGCCGACGCCACCGCCGGCTGGCACCGCGCCCAGCGGGAGATCGCCGGCCAGTCCGCCGACCCGGTGAACCCGCAGGCGCTGTTCGCGGCGCTGGACGATCAGCTCCCCGGTGACGTCATGCTCGCGGTGGACTGCGGCACCTGCACCGCCTGGTACGCCCGGCACCTGCGGCTGCGCCCCGGGATGCTGGCCAGCCTCTCGGGCACCCTGCTGTCGATGGGCGGGGCCATGCCGTACGGGATCGCCGCGAAGCTCGCCCACCCGGACCGGCCGCTGATCGCCCTGCTCGGCGACGGGGCGATGCAGATGAACGGCGTCAACGAGCTGATCACCGTGGCGAAGCACTGGCGGAGCTGGCCGGACCCCCGGTTCGTGGTGCTGGTGCTCAACAACCGGGACCTGGCGTTCGTCAGCTGGGAGCAGCGCTCCGGCGAGGGCACGCCGATGTTCCCGGCCAGCCAGGACCTGCCCGACGTGGCGTACCACCGGTGGGCGGAGGTGCTCGGCCTGCACGGCATCCTGGTCGACTCCCCCGACCAGGTGCCGGACGCCTGGCGGCGCGCCCTGGCCGCCGACCGCCCGACGGTGATCAACGCGATGGTGGACCCGGCCGAGCTGATGCTGCCGCCGCACTTCACCGCCGCGCAGGCGCGCAAGACGGCGGCGGCGGTGCTGCGCGACCCCGACCGGGCGGGCATCGTCCGCCGCGGCCTGCCGGCCGCCGTCTCCACCTGGCGCCCCCGCCTGCGGTGAAAGGAAGGGCCCCTTCTTAACGCATCCGGTAGAGAAGGGTTCCCTTCTCACACCCGCGCGGGGCGTCGCGCGGGGCGGGTGAGGCGGGGGCCGGGTCGCGCGCGGTGGGTAGGGTGGCGGGGCATGAGACGCCCCGTCCTGATCGCGCTCGTCGGCGTCGACGGCTCCGGCAAGACCACCCAGGCGCGGGCGCTGGCGCGGCGGCTGACCGCGCGGGGCGTACCGGCCACGTACTTCGAGAACGCCGGCGGTCGGCCGCTGTGGAACAGGCTGGCCCGCTCGGTCGGGCGGCCGGACGGGGTGGCGCTGTTCGGGCGTACCCTCTATCCGGTCGTCGAGGCGACGGTGCGCGCGGCGGCGATGGGCCGCGCCCTGCTCTGGTCATGGGCGACCGGGCGCACGGCGGTGCTGGACCGGTGGACCTACTGCCAGTACGTGATCATGCGGGCCCGGGGCGACCGGGGCGGGCGCGCGGTGCGCGCGGCGTACCGGATGTTTCCCGCGCCGACGGTGGTCTGCTTCCTGGCCGTCGCGCCGGAGGTCGCCCAGCGGCGGGTGCTGGCCCGCGGCATCGACACCGAGGAGCTGCCGCACCTGCGCGCGCTGTACGCCGCCTACCGGGCGCTGCCGGAGTTCGGCGGATTCGTCGTGCTGCCCGGCGACGGCGACCCGGGCGAGGTGGCCGCCGCGCTGGACGGGGTGGTCGCGCCGCTGGTCGACGGGCAGGGCGCGGCGACGGGCTCCTCCGGCCCGGATGCTGCGGCGGCTGGTTAAGAAGGGGCCCCTGCTCTACAGAAAGCGTTAACAGGGGCCCTTCCTTGCACCTCAGCCGCGGGTGCGGTTGAGCCAGCGCAGCACGTCCGGCGGGAGGGTCTCCTGCGGGCTCGGGGTGGGCGTCGGCTGCGGGGCGGGGCGGTGCACCTCGCCGGCCAGTTCCCGGCTGGGCGGGGTGAAGTCACGCACCGGCTGGCCGTCCACGGCGGCGCGGATCGTCCGGGCCACCGCGGCGATGACCTTCGCCTGCACGGCCGAGCCGACCGCGTCGCCCGGGTCGTCGGGGTTGGCGGCGATGCCGGCGACGGCGACCTGCGGGGTGAAGCCGACGAACGTCTCCGTGGCGGCCCCCTCCGAGCTGCCGGTCTTGCCGGCGACCGGGCGCCCGACGATCGTGTCCACGGCGGTGGCGGTGCCGCCGTCGCACTGGCCGTAGGTGGTCTGCTGGCCGACCGGGCAGCGGGCCGCGTCGGTGGCCGCCCGGGCCACGTCGGCGTCGAGGACCTTGCGGCAGGACGGCTCGCCGACGTCGACCTTGTCGCCGTCGGCGGCGGTCACCGACACCACGGGCAACGGCGTGCAGTACGTCCCCTCGGCGGCCACGGTGGCGTAGGCGTTGGCGAGGTCGAGGGGGGTGGTGGCCGCCACCCCGAGGGTGAACGATCCCCAGTTGGCGGCGTTGTCGCGGGCGAAGGCGGCGTCGGCCTCGGCGCGGAAGGTGATGCCGAGGCGCTGGGCCATCTCCACCACCTTCGCCGGGCCGACCTGCTCCGACAGCCACACGAAGTACGTGTTCACGGAGCGGCCGAAGCCGTCCCACATGGTGCGGTAACCGTTCATCCACTGCGGGTTGGCGTTGGCGGGGCACCACTTGCCGCCGCAGCTGGCCTCCCCCTCGGCGGCATACCGGGTGGGCAGCCGGCTGGGCGCGTCGAAGCCGGTGGCGAGCTGCTTGCCGTTCTCGAGCGCGGCGAGCATGGTGAACAGCTTGAACGTCGACCCCGCCTGGTATCCGTCGACGCCACCGCCGCCGGAGATCAGCGGGTTGACGGTGTTGGGGTGGTTGGCCTGCCCGTCGGGGTTGGCGTCGAGGCTGTAGTGCCGGTTGACCGCCATGGCGAGCACCCGACCGGTGCCGGGCTGCACGGCCGCGATGGGCAGGGCCCGCTTGTCGTCGTACCCGTAGACGGCCGTGGCCTGCTGCTGCGCGGTCTGCTGGAGCTTCGGGTCCAGGGAGGTGACGACGGTGTAGCCGCCCCGGCGCAGCGCCTGCTCCCGCTCGGCGACGGTCTCGCCGAACGCGGGCTGGGTGAGCCACCACTGGCGCAGGTAGTCGCAGAAGAAGCCCCAGTCGTCGTGGCCGTCGGCGACGGCGGTGCAGCCGTTGGGCTGCTGGGTGGGGCGCAGGGTCACCTTCTCGGCCTGCGCGGCGGTCGCCTGCTCGGCGGTGATCTTGCTGGTGGCGGCCATCGCGTCGAGCACGTACGCCCGCCGGGCCAGGGCCGCGTCGGCGTCCCCGTCGATCGGGCTGTACGCGTCGGGCGACTGCACCAGGCCGGCGAGCAGCGCCGCCTCGGGCAGGGTCAGCTCGGCCGGGGACTTGGCGAAGTAGCGCTGGCTGGCCGCCGCGATGCCGTACGCGCCGGAGCCGAAGTACGCGATGTTGAGGTAGCGGTTGAGGATCTCGTCCTTGCTGAGCCGCTGCTCCAGCGCCGTGGCGTACCGGATCTCCTGGAGCTTGCGCCCGACGGTCTGCTCGGTGGCCGCGGCCCGCTCCTCGGCGGTGCGGTTCGGGTCGGTCTTGAGCACGTTGCGCACGTACTGCATGGTCAGCGTGGAGCCGCCCTGCTCGGTGCCGCCGCCGGTGACGTTGGCGACCAGGGCGCGGGCGATGCCGCGCAGGTCGGTGCCGCCGTGGGAGTAGAAGCGCCGGTCCTCGGCGGCCACGATGGCCTCGCGCATCACCGGGGCGATCTCGGTCAGCGGCACGTCGGTGCGGTTGACGTCGTAGAACGTGGTGATCAGCGTCTTGCCGTCGTTGGCGTACAGGTACGACCGCTGTGGGGTGGTCGGGGTGCGCAGCGCCTCGGGCAGGGCCGCGTAGGACCCGACGGCCGACTTGGCGGCGTAGCCGAGCAGCAGGTTGGCCGGCAGCGCGGCGGCGGCCAGCGCGAGGCCGGCGAGCAGTCCGGCGAGCAGCACGGTGAACAGCCGCGACAGCGGCGACCGGGGTGGCGGCATGCAGCCAAGGGTTGCCACGAAAGCCGCGATCCGACCACCTCCGGCGGCGGGTTGTCGGCTATTTCACCGGCGGCCGGCGGCGTTCTGGGTGCGGATCGTCCCTGCTCCGCGGCCCTGTCCGGCTTCGCGATCCGGAACAGGATATTGACTTGCAACAATGTTAGCGCTAACAATGAACCGGGTTGCCGGCAGGTGAGCGCAGCAACCTCCCCGAAACGGAAGGGAAGGCCAGATGAGAGCAGCTCCAGGGCCGGCCGGCACGCCAGCGGTCAGGCGCGGCGCGGCGGCCGTTGCCCTCGCGTTGGTCGCGGCGCTCGCGGGCGCGCCCGCCGCCGCGGCACCGGCGGAGGTCGCGGCGTCGGCGGCGGGCACGGCGTCGGCGGAGGCCGCGGACGAGGCGCCGACGGCGGCCGCCCCGAACCAGGTGGTCACCAGGCCGCCGATGGGCTGGGCGTCGTGGAACACCTTCGCCGCGAAGATCGACTACAACGTGATCAAGGCGCAGGTCGACAGCCTCGTCTCCAGCGGCCTCAAGGACGCCGGCTACGAGTACGTCAACATCGACGAGGGCTGGTGGCAGGGCACCCGGGACGCTGCCGGCAACATCACCGTCGACACCACCGAGTGGCCCGGCGGGATGAGGGCCATCGCCGACTACATCCACAGCAAGGGCCTGAAGGCGGGCATCTACACCGACGCCGGCCGCGACGGCTGCGGCTACTACTACCCGACCGGCCGACCGGCCGCCCCCGGCTCCGGCAGCGAGGGGCACTACGACCAGGACTTCCTCGCGTTCTCCCAGTGGGGCTTCGACTTCGTCAAGGTCGACTGGTGCGGCGGCTCCGCCGAGGGGCTCAACCCCCGGACCACCTACCAGGCCATCAGCGACTCCATCGCCCGCGCCACCGCGCAGACCGGCCGGCCGATGGTGCTCTCGGTCTGCAACTGGGGCGTGCAGAGCCCCTGGGACTGGGCGCCCGGCATGTCCACCATGTGGCGCACCAGCGGGGACATCATCTACTACGGCCAGCAGGCGTCCATGGACCGCGTGCTGGCCAACTTCGACTCCGCCCAGCACCCCGCCGCCCAGAGCGTCGGCCACTACAACGACCCGGACATGCTGATCGCCGGGATGCCGGGGTTCAACGCGGCCCAGAACCGCACCCACCTCGGCCTGTGGGCGATCTCCGGCGCCCCGCTGCTCGCCGGCAACAACCTGGCCACCATGTCCGCCGAGACCCGGGCCATCCTCGGCAACCGCGAGGTCATCGCCATCGACCAGGACCCGCTGAGCCGGCAGGGCGTCAAGGTCGCCGAGGACTCCGCCGGGCTCCAGGTGTACAGCAAGGTGCTCGCCACCAGCGGCCAGCGGGCGGTCCTGCTGCTCAACCGCACCGGGTCGGCCGCCACCGTCACGGCCCGCTTCGCCGACCTCGGGCTGGGCGGGACCGCGAGCGTACGCAACGTGTGGACCGCCACCGACCTGGGCGCCCGCACGAACAGCTACGCCACGAGCGTCCCCGCCCGCGAGGCCGTGCTGCTCGTCGTCAGCGGCAGCGAGGACACCGGCGGCGGCACCCGCACCGGCGGGCTGGTCGGCAGGCAGTCCGGCCGCTGCCTGGACGTCAACAACTTCGCCACCACCAACGGCACCCAGGCCCAGCTGTGGGACTGCACCGGCGCGAGCAACCAGACCTGGACGTACACCTCCGCCAGGCAGCTCAGGGTCTACGGCAACAAGTGCCTGGACGCGTACAACGCGGGCACCGCCAACGGCACGCGGGTGGTGATCTGGGACTGCAACGGCCAGGCCAACCAGCAGTGGACCGTCAACGCCGACGGGACGATCCGGGGTGCGCAGTCCGGCCTGTGCGTCGACGCGTCGGGAGCCGCCACGGCGAACGGCACCAAGATCGTCCTCTGGACGTGCGGCTCCGCCGACAACCAGCGGTGGAGCTGGCGCTAGCTGGCTGGCAGCCGACGACCGGGTCAGCCGGCGGCGAGCGGGCCGCCGGCCGACCCGGTGCCGGAGGCCGGGCCGCCCGCCGGCCCCAGCCCAGGGCCGGTCGCCGTCGCGACGCTGGCGCTGGCCGCGTCCCGGGCGATGGCGGCGGGCACGAGCCGGCCGGACCGGTAGCCGATGCCGATCCCCGCGACCAGCACGAAGATCGCCCCGAAGGTCTGCACCGAGCCGACCAGCGCGCCACCGATGCCGAGCAGCGGGGCGGCGATCATCATCATCGTGCCGTCGCCGAGGCTGAACATGCCGGAGCGGGCCACCGCCCAGCCGGTGAGGAACCAGCCGGCCGTGTAGCAGGTGGCACCGACCAGGACGAGCGTGCGGGCGGTGGTGCCGAAGACGGGGGCCTGCTCGGCCAGCCCGGCGAAGGGCAGCATGAGCACGGTGCCGGCGATGCTGGCCAGCAGGCCCGCGGCGGCCACCCGGCGGCTGCGGGTGGCGGCGAGCAGCCCGGTCAGGGCCAGCAGGGCCAGCAGGCCGAGCCAGACGGCGGCGACCCAGCCGACGAGGTAGAGCTGACCGCCGTCGGCCGGGTACGGGTCGTTGCCGACGCCGCCGTCGCTGGCCATCGCGACGGCGCCGTAGAGCAGCGCGTACGCCGGCAGGAGCCAGACCGACGCGCGGCCGAAGCGGCGCAGCGACCAGGCCCAGGTGGCGTTGGTGGCGGGGGCGGCCGGGCCCGGCTCGGTGACGAACGGCAGCACCCCGAACCCGCCGCCGGTGCGGCGGGTGCCGAGCGGACCGGCCGGGTCGTGCGCGCCGGGCACCGGCGGCCGGGAGAGGAACTTGTCCAGCGGATCCTTCATGCGACACCTCGCTGCGCTCGTCGGCGGGGCGGGACGCGCCGCGGCGCCCCGGTCCTGGTCACGACCCGTCCTGTCGGACCGATCGTGTCAGGCACCGGAGCGCCGCATGAGGATTATTCACATTCCCGCCCGGCCGGCGGGCGGGCGACGCGAGCGCCGGACGTCAGCCCCGTTCGCGCTGGTCGGCCGGGTCGGTCAGCAGGCTCGCCGGGGAGACCGGCTCCGGGGCCGGCAGGCCCTGCGGGGCGGTGCCACCGGTGGCCTGCGCCTCGGCGACGCGTACCTCGTCGTGGATCTGCTGGGCCGCGGCCGCCGCCGCCTGCGCGGCCTCGGCGGCCTCGCGCTCGACGGCGCTCGCCCCGTCCGCGGCCTCCGGCGACGGCGCGTCGCCGACCATCTGGCTCAGCCCGCCCAGCGCGCCGCCCATCCCCTCCAGGGCCTTGGTCAGCTCCGCCGGGACGATCCAGACCTTGTTCGCCGTGCCGTTGGCGATCTGCGGGAGGGCCTGGAGGTATTGGTAGGCGAGCACCTTCTGGCTCGGGTTGGCCTGGTGGATCGCGTCGAAGACCGTGCGGATCGCCTTCGCCTGGCCCTCCGCCTGCAGGATGCGGGCCTGCCGGTCACCGTCGGCCCGCAGCACCGCCGCCTGCTTCTCACCCTCGGCGGTGAGGATCTGCGACTGCTTGTGCCCCTCGGCGTTCAGGATCGCGGCGCGGCGGTCCCGCTCGGCGCGCATCTGCTTCTCCATCGAGTCGCGGATGCTCGGCGGCGGCTCGATCGCCTTGATCTCCACCCGGGTCACCTTGATGCCCCACCGGCCGGTCGTCTCGTCCAGCACGCCCGACAGGTGCCGGTTGATCTCCTCCCGGCTGGTCAGCGCCCGCTCCAGGTCCAGCGAGCCGATCACGTTACGCAGCGTCGTGACGGTGAGCTGCTCGATGGCCTGGAGGAAGTTCGAGATCTCGTACGTGGCCCGGACCGAGTCGACGACCTTGAAGTAGAGCACCGTGTCGATCGAGACCACCAGGTTGTCGGAGGTGATCACCGGCTGGGGCGGGAAGCTGACCACCTGCTCCCGCATGTCGACCTTGGTGCGCACCGCGTCGATGAACGGCACCAGCAGGTTCAGGCCCGGGTTGAGGGTGCGCTTGTACCGGCCGAGCCGCTCCACCACGTCCTGGCGCTGCTGCGGCACGATCCGCACCGCCTTGATCAGGGTCACCATGGCGATCAACGCCACGGCGATCAACAGCACCGACACAAACTCCATACCCTTCACCCTCTCGCTTCGGGCAGCTCGCCCGAGGTGGAAACGTCGTCATCCCACACCAGGGCCGTCGCGCCCTGGACCTTGATCACCCGTACCCGCCGGCCGGGGTCGAAGCTCTGCGTCGCGTCGTACGACCGGGCGCTCCACAGCTCGCCGTCGATCTTGACGAGGCCCTGCTCGGCGTCGACCCGTTCCAGCACCAGCGCGGTGGAGCCCTCGATCGCCGCCAGGCCGATCGGCTCGGCGCCGTCGGACGTGGAGCGGGCGTGCCGGCGGATCGCCGGCCGCGCCACCGCCACCGTGAGCGCGGAGACCACCGCGAAGACCACGGCCTGCACGGCGGTCGGGGCGCCCAGGGCCGCCGCGCCCGCGGCGGCGAACGCGCCGACCGCGAACATGATCAGGAACAGCGTCGTCGTGAAGATCTCGGCGACCGCCAACACCACACCCAGTACGACCCAGAACACCGCGTCCACCCCCCAAGGGTGACACGTCAAAGCACGCGCGGCCCGTCGGCAAGATCAGTAGGCTCGGCGGGACCGCCCCCGCGAAGCCCGGCGGAACCGCCCCGAGAGCTGGAGGAACCCGTGTCGCTGCCGCCCGAGACCGCCCGCCGCATCGATGCCCGGGTCGCCCGCGCCCAGTCCGAGGGGCGCGCCCCCTCGCTCGTGCTCGGCGTGGTGCGCGACGGTGAGCTGACCCACGTCGCCGCCGCCGGGGAGCGCCCCCGCCCCGACGCCGACCGGCAGTACCGGCTCGGCTCGATCACCAAGACCATGACCGCCGTGCTGATCATGCAGCAGCGCGACGCCGGCGCGCTCGCCCTCGACGACCCCCTGGAGCGGCACCTGCCGGGCACCGGCGTCGGGCGGCTCACCCTGCGCCAGCTCCTCGGCCACGCCAGCGGCCTGCAACGCGAGCCCGACGGGCCGTGGTGGGAACGGGCCGGCGTCGGCGACCTGGCGTCCGTGCTGGCCGGGGTGGACGGGCGCAAGATCGCGTACCCGCCGCACCGGGTCTACCACTACTCCAACCTGGCGTACGGGCTGCTCGGCGGCGCGCTGGAGGCCGTCACCGGCACGCCCTGGCGCGATCTGCTGCGGGCGCGACTGCTGGAGCCGCTGGGCATGACCCGCACCACCTACGACCCCGTCGAGCCGTTCGCCCGGGGGTACGTGGTGCACCCGTGGCACGACACGCTGCGCGAGGAGCCACGCACCGACACCGGGGCGATGGCGCCGGCCGGGCAGCTCTGGTCCACCGTCACCGACCTCGGCCGCTGGGCCGCGTTCCTGGCCGACCCCGACCCGGCGCTGCTGCACCCGGACACGCTCACCGAGATGTGCGCGACGGTGACGATGAGCGACCCGCAGGGCTGGACCAGCGGACACGGCCTCGGGCTGGAGCTGTACCGGGTGGGCGAGCGGGTGCACGTCGGGCACGGGGGCTCCATGCCCGGGTACGTCGCCGCGCTGGCCGTGCACCGGCCCGCCCGCACCGCCGTCGTCGGCTTCGCCAACTCGTACGGGCTGCGCGTCGGCCACCTCGGCGCGCTCGCCCGGGAGGTGCTCACCACCGTGCTGGACGCGCTGCCCGAGCCCGTCGCCCCCTGGCTGCCGGCCGCCGCCCCGCCCCCGGCCGACGTTGCCGAGCTGACCGGCCGCTGGTGGTGGATGGGCGGGGAGTTCGAGTTCCGCGCCGACCCGGCCACCGGCGACCTGTGGGCCAGCCCGCCGGCCGGCGAGCCGGTGCTGCGGTTCACCCCGCAGGACCCGGACCGCTGGCGGGGCCGCTCGGGCGAGCAGGACGGCGAGATCCTCGCCGTGGTCCGCGACGACGCGGGGCGGCCGGTCGCCCTCGACATGGGCACGTTCCTGCTGACCCGCACCCCCGACGAGGAGCCCTGACCCGACGCACCGGCCCGGGCCCGCCCGACCGACCGGCGGGCGGGCTCAGGCCAAGGAAGCGGTGACCCGGCCTCAGGCCGAGGGGCCGGTGACCCGGGCTCAGGCCGACGGTTCGGTGACGAAGTCGATCAGCCGTTCCATCGCGTTGATCAGCGGGGTCTCCACGTCGGCGAAGCTGTCCACCCGGGACAGGATGTGCCGCCACATGTCGGCGGGCGCGGCCACCCCGAGGGCGGCGCAGACCCCCTCCTTCCACGGCCGTCCCCGTGGCACCACCGGCCACGCCGCGATGCCCAGCGCGGCCGGCTTCACCGCCTGCCACACGTCGACGTACGGGTGCCCGGTGACCAGCACGTGCGCGGACGTCACCCCGGCCACGATCCGGCTCTCCTTCGAGCCGGGCACCAGGTGGTCGACGAGCACCCCGAGCCGCCGGGTCGGCCCCGGCCCGAAGTCGCGGACCCGCGCGCCGAGGTCGTCGATGCCGTCCAGCGGCTCCACCACCACGCCCTCGATCCGCAGGTCGTCGCCCCAGATCCGCTCCACCAGGGCGGCGTCGTGCACGCCCTCGACCCAGATCCGGCTGGCCTTGGCGACCTGCGCCCGCACGCCGGCCACGGCGGTCGAACCCGACGCGGTGCGCCGCCGGGCGGCCGGCACCGGCGACCGGGCCGGGCGGCGCAGCGTCACCGGCTTCCCGTCGAGCAGGAACGCCGCCGGCAGCAGCGGGAAGTTACGCCGCCGGCCGTGCCGGTCCTCCAGCACCACCGCGCCGGACTCGAAGCCGACCACCGCCCCGCAGAACCCGGAGTCGGCGTCCTCGACCACGAGGTCGGCCTCCGCGTCCACCTCGGGCACGACCCGACGCCGCCGCCAGTCGCCCGCCAACACGTCCTCGCCGTAGCGCCCCACCATGCCCGCCACGCTAACCCCCGCCGCGCCCGGCGGCGCGGCAGCCGCGCCGATCATGGCAACGGGGCGCGCCGTCACCGGAGTGGGCAGGGAAAACGGACGGACGCGCCGGCGGCGGTACGCGCCGGGCGGTAGGGGGTAGGCGGGGGCAGGGGGCGCCGGGCAAGCCGCAGTCGAGACACGGACGGCGCGCACCACGTACCCTCTCTTGCATGTCCTCCCCCGCCACGGGCGCGGTCAAGGTTGCGCCGCGCCGGTCGAGCCGGTTCGTTGCCTGGGTACGCGCGTGGCGCGCCGGGCTCGTGCCGTACGACGAGGTCGCCGAGGAGATCGCCGGCGACGAGGAGCACCTCGTCGCCGACGCCCCCGGCACCTGGACCGACGTCCCGCTGCGCGACGCGCTGCCCGCCCTGGCGAAGCTCTCGCCGGACGAGATCCGGCTGGTGCTGCCCGTGCCCGGCGACCCCCGGGGGCTGCCCGGCCCGGGCGACTTCACCGGCGCGGCGCTGCTCACCGGCGAGGCGGTCGTCGCCGGGGGGATCGGGGTGATCCCGGAGGTCCGCACGCACACCTCCGGCTCGGGCATGACCTGGGAGACGGTGCTGTGGCGGTGCTACCCGCTGCCCGCCGACGCCCCCGCCGCGTCGCTCGGCTCGCCCGGAGCCGCCGAGGCGGAGGCGGAGCTGGCCACCGCGCTCGCCGAGACCACCGCCGCGCTGACCCGGCTCGACGTCGCCCAGTGGCGGCCCGAGCTGGCCGGGGCGCTGGAGGCGCTGCGCCGCCCCGACGGCACCACCGACCTGCCGCCGGGCTTCGACCCGCGGGCGCGCCGGCTGTTCGCCCGCGCCGCCGTGCTGGACCGGGTGCTGGCGTTGGCCGGGCACAGCGCGCCCGGCGGGGCGGTCAACAACCACGAGGCCCAGCAGCGCGACGCGGCGCTGCGCCCGCTCACCACGGCCTGCCGGCAGGCCCTCGTCGCCGCCTGCAACGCCCCGCTGCGCCCCTGACCGGTCCCGCCCCCGTCGGGCGGGCTCGGGTCAGATCTCGTCCATCAGGTCCGCCACCGAGCCGACGATCCGCGACGGCCGGTACGGGTACCGCTCCGCCTCCGTGCGGGTGCTGATCCCGGTCAGCACGAGGATCGTCTCCAGCCCGGCCTCCAGGCCGCACAGGACGTCGGTGTCCATCCGGTCGCCGATCATCGCGGTCGACTCGGAGTGCGCGTTGATCGTGTTGAGCGCCGACCGCATCATCATCGGGTTCGGCTTGCCGACGAAGTACGGCTCGACCCCGGTCGCCTTCGAGATCATCGCCGCGACCGAGCCGGCCGCCGGCAACGCCCCCTCCACCGACGGGCCGGTCACGTCCGGGTTGGTGCAGATGAACCGGGCCCCGTCGTTGATCAGGCGGACCGCCTTGGTGATCGCCTCGAAGCTGTACGTGCGGGTCTCCCCCAGCACCACGTAGTCCGGGGCGAAGTCGGTCAGCACGTACCCGACGGCGTGCAGGGCCGTGGTCAGCCCGGCCTCCCCGATCACGTACGCGGTGCCGCCCGGCCGCTGGTCGGCGAGGAACTGGGCGGTGGCCAGCGCCGCCGTCCACAGCGCGTGTTCGGGCACCTCGAAGCCCATCCGGGTCAGCCGCGCCTGCAGGTCGCGCGGCGTGTAGATCGAGTTGTTGGTGAGGATCAGGAACGGCTTGCCGGAGGAGCGCAGCTTGTTGATGAACTCCGGCGCGCCGGGCACCGGCTGGCCCTCGTGCACCAGCACGCCGTCCATGTCTGTCAGCCAGCTCTGCACCGGCTTGCGTTCGTACATTCGTCGTCCCAGGGGGTGTCGGGTGGCGGGGCAGGACCGGAGGGACCCGGGGTCAGGGGCGGCGGGCCGGCACGCAGCACACCGTGGGGCAGGTGTCCCACAGCGGCAGCTCGCCGAGGCGGCGGCGCAGCCGCTCGCCGCCGGGCTCCGTGCGCTCGGCGACCAGCTCGCGCACCATCGCCACGAAGCGCGGGTCGGTGCCCGGGGTGCCGGCCCGGGCGAACTCCAGGCCGAGCCGCTTGGCGGTCTCCAGCGCCTCGGTGTCGAGGTCCCAGACCACTTCCAGGTGGTCGGAGACGAACCCGATCGGGCTCACCACCACGCCCGTGGTCCCGGCCTCGGCGAGGGCGGCGAGGTGGTCGTTGACGTCCGGCTCCAGCCACGGTACGTGCGGCGGGCCCGACCGGCTCTGCCACACCAGGTCGTACGGCAGGTCGGGCGCGGCGGACGCGTGCACCAGGCGGGCGGTCTCGGCGAGCTGCGCCTCGTACCGGCCGCCGTGCGGGCCGGCGTTCGCGGCCGCCGAGGTGGGGATCGAGTGGGCGGTGAACACCAGCCGGGTGGTGGCCCGCTTCGCCGGGTCGAGCTGACCCAGCGCCGCGCGCACGGCGTCGGCGTGCGGCTCGACGAAGCCGGGATGATCCCAGAACTGACGCAGCTTCTCGATCACGGGGGCGTCGGGGCCGACGGCGGCCCGGGCGGCGGCGATGTCCTCCTGGTATTGCCGGCAGGACGAGTAGCCGCCGTACGCGCTGGTCACGAACGCCAGGGCCCGGGTGACACCGTCGTCGCGCATCCGCGCCACGGTGTCGGCGAGCATCGGGTCCCAGTTGCGGTTGCCCCAGTAGACGGGCAGGTCGACGCCGTGGGCGGCGAAGTCCGCCCGGATCGCCGCGAGCAGCTCCCGGCACTGCTGGTTGATCGGGGAGACCCCGCCGAAGTGCAGGTAGTGCTCGGCGACCTCCGCCAGCCGCTCCGGGGGCACGCCGCGCCCCCGCGTCACGTTCTGCAGGAAGGGCAGCACGTCCTCGGGCCGCTCGGGTCCGCCGAAGGAGACCAGCACCAACGCGTCGTACACCATGGGCCCATTCTTCCCCGCGCCCGGCGACGGCCCTGCGACGCCCCCTGGTCCCGGCGGTAAGGTCCCCCGGTCTCCGGCGTTAAGAAGGGGCCCCTGCTATACCGAATGCGTTAACAGGGGGCCCTTCCTTCGGCTCAGGCGGCGCCGAGGGCGTGGTAGCCGCCGTCGACGTGGACGATCTCGCCGGTGGTCGCCGGGAACCAGTCCGACAGCAGCGCCAGGCAGGCGCGCGCCGCCGGCGCCTGGTCGGTGAGGTCCCAGCCCAGCGGCGCCCGCGCGGACCAGGCGTCCTCGAACTGGACGAAGCCGGGAATCGACTTCGCGGCCATGGTGCGCAGCGGCCCGGCGGCGACCAGGTTGCTGCGGATGCCCTGCTTGCCCAGGTGCAGCGCCAGGTAGCGCGACGCCGACTCCAGCCCGGCCTTGGCCACGCCCATCCAGTCGTAGACCGGCCACGCCTTGGTGGCGTCGAAGGTGAGCCCGACCACCGCGCCGCCCGGCGACATCAGCGGCAGCGCCGCCATGGCCAGCGACTTGTAGGAGTACGTCGAGACGTGCAGGGCGGTGGCCACGTCCTCCCACGGCGCGTCGAGGAAGCCGCCGCCGAGGCAGCTCTGCGGCGCGAACCCGATCGAGTGCACCACCCCGTCGAGGCCGTCGACGTGCTCCCGGACCTTGTCGGCCAGGCCGGCGAGGTGCTCGGGGTTGGTCACGTCCAGCTCGATCACCGGGGCCGGCTCGGGCAGCCGCCGGGCGATCCGCTCGACCAGGGAGAGCCGGCCGAAGCCGGTGAGCACGACCTGCGCGCCGTTCTCCTGGGCGATCTTCGCCACGGAGAAGGCGATCGAGGCGTCGGTGATGACGCCGGTGACCAGCAGCCGCTTACCGGCCAGCAGTCCGGACATGTGCGAGTTCCTCCGTTGGGATTCGTGCGGTGGGCGCGGTGACGGCGTCGACGACCCGGGCGGGGCCGGTCAGTGGCCCATGCCGAGGCCGCCGTCGACCGGGATCACGGCGCCGGTGACGTAGCCGGCGGCATCGGAGGCCAGCCAGGTGACCACCGCGGCCACCTCCTCGGGCGCGGCGAGCCGGCCGGCCGGGATGGCCTTCACGTACTCCGCCCGCCGCTCCTCGGGCAGGGCGGCCGTCATGTCGGTGTCGATGAAGCCGGGCGCGACGACGTTGGCGGTGATGTTGCGCCCGCCCAGCTCCCGGGTGATCGAGCGGGCCACGCCGACCAGGCCGGCCTTGCTCGCCGCGTAGTTGACCTGCCCGGGGCCACCGTAGAGGCCGACGACCGAGGAGATGAAGATCATGCGACCCCACCGGGCGCGGAGCATCTTCTTGGACGCCCGGCTGGCGCAGCGGAACGCGCCGGTGAGGTTGGTGTCCAGCACCCGGGTGAACTGCTCCTCCGACATGCGCATGATCAGCGTGTCGTCGGTGATGCCGGCGTTGGCGACCAGCACCTCCACCGGGCCCAGCTCGGCCTCGACGGCGGTGAAGGCGGCGTCGACGGAGGCGGAGTCGGTCACGTCGCAGACGACGCCGAACAGCCCCTCGGGCGCGTCGCCGCTACGGTGCGTGATCGCCACCCGGTCACCCTGCTTGGCGAACGCCTGCGCGATGGCCAGGCCGATCCCCCGGTTGCCGCCGGTCACCAGCACGGTACGGGCCACGGGTCCCCCTCTTGCTCAGCTGATCCACGTCGGTCCGGAGCCTAGGCGTTACCGGCAGGTAAGCGCTAACGCACCCCCGCGCCACGCGGACCTGGTGCAAGGAAGGGCCCCCTGTTAACGCTTTCCGAGGTAAAAGGTGCCCCGCTTAACAGCGGCGGATCGGCGGACGGCCGCAGCCCTTGCGGGGGAACGGTTTCCGGGATCCGCCGGCCGTCCGGCCGAGTGCGGGCCGTGCCGTGAGCGGATGTACGATGATCCGCGTTCCGGGCCAGGCCGACCGCAGGAGGTGATCGCTGTGCGAGATAGCGATCCTCCCAGTCGTGGCCGGGCCGAACGTCAGCCCCGCTGAGCCACGACTCAGCAGGTGAGCTGACCCAGCTCCGCTCCTTCCGCACCGCCCGCCCCTCGGCCCTGCACCGAGGGTGGCGCCTACGGCCCTCGGCCGAAGGTGGCGACCGGGCAGCGCCGTCCGCCCAGGACGGGGAGGGGGCACCCGGTCACGACTTCGTGTGCGCGCCCCGTCTTCCCTCGCGGTCCACCACGCCAGCGTGGACCGTCCAGTCGCCACCGGAGCCTTCCCATGAGCCGTTACGTCGCCCCGCTGGGCTTCACCCTCGCCGCCGTCTGGGTGGCCGTCGTCTTCGTGCTGGCCAGCGCCGGCCACTGACCGCGCCGCCACGGCCACCCCGCCGCCACGGAAACCCCGCCCGGCGGCGGTGGCCGCGCACCAGGCCACCGCGCTCAGGGCCACGCACCGGCCACCGGCCACCGGGCCGGCAGCCCCGGCGCTGCGGTCGCGCCGGGGCCGTCCCGGGCGGGCTGCGGCCCGCCCGGCCTCAGATCAGCCGGGACGTCCAGAGCAGGCTGGTGGCGCCCGCGCACAGCGCCAGCAACAGGGCCAGACCGGCGTACCACTGGGTGATCTCGCGCGGCTCGGTGCGGAACCCGATCGAGCTGCCCATGTCCTGGTAGACCTGCTTCAGCTCGCTCACCGAGGCGGCCTCGTAGAAGTAGCCCTCGGTCGTCTCGGCCAGCTCGGCCAGCGCCATCCGGTCCACCGGCACCCGCTGCAACTGACCGCCGATGTCGACCTGCCCGTCGTCGGTGCCGAACGCGATGGTGGAGACCGGCACGTTGGCCGCCTGCGCGGCCGCCGCCGCCTCCTCCACCGAGCGCCCCGAGGTGCGGAACCCGTCGGAGAGCAGCACGATCCGGGCCGGCGGGATGCCCGCCGCGCCGTCGGCCGGCACCGACCGGATCGCCTCCAGGCAGGTGAAGACCGCCTCGCCGGTCGCGGTCGCCTCGGCCAGCACCAGCCCGTCGATCGCGGCCGTCACCGCGTCGCGGTCCTTCGTCGGCGGGACCAGCACGTTCGCCGCCTTCGCGAACGAGACGAGACCGAGGTTGTAGGTCTGCGGCAGCTCGCCGACGAACTGCTTGGCCGCCTCCTGGGCGGCCTCCAGCCGGTTCGGCGCGACGTCGTCGGCCTGCATCGACAGCGACACGTCGATCGCCAGCATGACGGTGGCCCGCTCCAGCGGCTCCCGGGTGTCGATCGCCGGCCGGGCCAGCGCCGTGGCCAGCACCAGCAGGCAGAGCAGGAACGCCACCGCCGGCACGTGCCGCCGCCAGCCCAGCCCCTTCGGCGCGAGGGTGCGCAGCAGGTCCACGTTGGTGAACCGCATCGCGTACGCCCGGCGGCGGCGCTGCCGCCACACGTACAGCGCGGCGAGGGCGAGCGCCGGCAGCACGGCCAGCAGCCACCACGGTTGCAGAAAACGGATCATCGTGTCGTCCCCCGGGTGCGGGCGTGCCGCTGCGCGGCGACGAAGCGCACCATGTCGAGCAGCCAGTCGGTGTCGGTGCGAAGTCGCAGGTGGGCCGCGCCGGCCCCGCGCAGCTGCGCGGCGATCTCCGCCCGCTGGGCGGCCGCGGCGTCGGCGTACCGGCGGCGCAGCCGGGGGTCGGCGGTCTGCACCTCGTGCAGCTCGCCGGTCTCCGGGTCGACCACCGGCAGCACGCCCACGTCGGGCAGCTCCAGCTCGCGCGGATCGACCACCTCGATCGCCAGCACGTCGTGCCGGACCCGCAGCTTGCGCAGGGGCCGCGCCCACTGCTGCGGCGGCGCGAGGAAGTCGGAGATCACCACCGCGACGCCGCGGCGGCGGGGCGGCCGGTTCAGCGCGTCGACCAGCACGCCCAGGTCGCTGCGCCCGGGCCGGATCTCGGTGCCGGCGACCGCCCGCAGCAGGCCCTGCGTCTCCCGGCGCCCGCCCCGGGCGGGCAGCCGCACCAGCCGCCCCGGGCCGGGCGGGAGCGCCGCGCCACGGCGGCCGGTCGGGGCCTGCGGGTCCGCGCCGCTGCCGACCACCGCCCCGATCCGGTTGCCGCCGCGCACGGTCAGGTGGGCCAGCGCGGCGGCGGCGGCCACCACGACGTCCCGCTTGAGCCACCGGCCGGTGCCGAAGTCGAGGCTCGCCGACAGGTCCACCGCGAGCCACGTCTCCAGCTCCCGGTCGGCCACCGTGCGGCGCACGTGCGGCATCGTCGTGCGGGCGGTCACCGGCCAGTCCATCCGGCGTACGTCGTCGCCGGGGCGGTACTCGCGCGACTCCCCCGCCTCGCTGCCTGGGCCGGGCAGCAGGCCGGCGTAGTCGCCCTGAAGCAGGCCGTCGAGCTTGCGGGTGACCAGCAACTGGAGTCGGGACAGCACCGCCTCGCTGCGCGGCGCGGCGGCGGGCGAGATCGGGGTTCGCGTACCCGATGAGGGGTGGGGGTCGGCTGGGGTCACGGCCGCTGCCCGGGCCACCCGGCGGCGGCCGGCGGCGCGCCGCCCGGGGTGGCCTGCTGGCGCGGGGCCACCGACGGCAGCGGGATGGTCGACATCACCCGGTGCACGACGTGGTCGGCCGGCACGTCGTCGGCGAGCGCGTCGTAGCTGAGCACCAGCCGGTGGCGCAGGATGTCCGGTGCGATGTCCTGCACGTCCTGCGGCAGGGCGTAGTCGCGGCCGCGCAGCAGCGCCAGCGCCCGGGTCGCCCGCACCAGGCCGAGCGAGGCGCGGGGGCTGGCGCCGTACTGGATCAGTTGCGCGACGTCGGGCATGCCGTGCTCCGCGGGGGTACGCGTGGCCAGCACCAGCCGCACCGCGTAGTCGACCAGCGCATTGTGCACGAAGACCTGGTCGGCCTTGCGTTGCAGGGCGATCAGGTCGGCGGTGTCGAAGACCCGCGCCGGCTCCGGCGGGGCCACGCCCATCCGGTAGACGATCTCCCGCTCCTCGGCGTCGGTCGGGTACCCGACGACGATCTTCATGAGGAAGCGGTCCCGCTGCGCCTCGGGCAGCGGGTAGACGCCCTCCTGCTCGATCGGGTTCTGCGTGGCCATCACGAGGAACGGGTCGGGCACCCGGTGGGTCTGCCCGCCGATGGACACCTGCCGCTCGCTCATCACCTCCAGCAGGGCGGACTGCACCTTCGCCGGGGCACGGTTGATCTCGTCCGCGAGCAGGAAGTTGACGAACACCGGGCCCAGCTCGACGTCGAACTTCTCGCTGGACTGCCGGTAGATCCGGGTGCCCATGATGTCGGCGGGCACCAGGTCCGGGGTGAACTGCACCCGGGCGAACGACCCGCCGACCACCCGGGCGAGGGTCTCCACGGCCAGGGTCTTCGCCACCCCGGGGACGCCCTCCAGCAGGCAGTGGCCCCGGGCGAGCAGCGCCACGAACATCCGCTCGACCATCCGGTCCTGCCCGACGATCACCCGCTTGATCTCGAACAGCGCCTTCTCCAGCAGCGTCGCGTCCTGCGCGGGTGTGCTCGTCGGCGGCGCGGCGGCGGACGGGGGCGGGGGCGGCGCGCTGCCGTTCGGCGTCGGGGCGTCGGGCGTGGTCGGCTGGGCCACCGGTCCTCCACAGCATTGGTCGATCGTCGCGGCGTGGTGCGTGGTGCGTGGTGCGTATCAAGACTCGCATGCCCGGCTGAGTGCCGAGGCGGGGAGAAGCCGATTTTCGCCACGCCGTCCTGGGGTTGGAGAATCGCCGGTCACGGGTTTACAGCAGGGGGTCCGGCGTGTGTACCATTCACCCCGTCGCCGGGCGGCTCCCCCCGTGGCCGCCCGGCGCTCAATCTCCGCCCCGCGCCCCTAGACTGGCCCGGATGAGCATCCCCCGTCCCCCCGGTGACGCGCCGATCTGTTCGGCACGGGGCTGCCGCGCCCCGGCGCAGTGGGCGTTGCGCTGGAACAATCCCCGCCTGCACACCGCCGACCGGCGCAAGACCTGGCTCGCCTGCGCCGACCACCGTTCCTCGCTCGGCGACTTCCTCGACGCACGGGGCTTCCTCCGGGAAGTCGCGCCACTGGCCGGATCGCCTACGCTCGACGGGTGAGCGCGCGCAGCGGACGTCCCCGGTGACCGGCGAGCCCCCCGGCGGCCCCCCACCGCACCCGGTCGGGCCACCCCCCACCGCGCCCCCGCCGGGCCCGCCCGCCGTGGCGGGTCACCCGGCGTCCGGGCCGCTGGCGGCGTACCCGCCCGGGCCCCTGGAGCCGTGGCCGGCGACCGTGCGCTGGCAGTCGGTCTCCACCGACCTGATCTGGGTCGAGCTGCTGCGCCTGGCGGCGCTGGTCGGGGTGGTGCTGCTGGGGCTGGCGGTCGGCTGGGCGGTGAGCGGGCACTGGCTGTTCGGAGCAGCCCTCGGTGCGGTCGTGCTGGCCGGGGCGTGGCGGGTCGTCACGACCGTCCGGGCGGTGCACGTCTGGGGGTACGCCGAGCGCGAGAACGACCTGCTCGTCCGGCACGGGCTGCTGGTCCGCCGGCTGTCCATCGTGCCGTACTCGCGGATGCAGTTCGTCGACGTCAGCGCCGGCCCCCTGGAGCGGGCGTTCGACCTGGCGACGGTGCAGTTGCACACGGCCGCGGCGGCCAGCGACGCCCGCGTGCCGGGCCTGCGCCCGGCGGAGGCAGCGCGGCTGCGCGACCGGCTCACCGCCCTCGGCGAGGACCGCGCGGAGGGCCTGTGACCCACCCCGGCCCCGAGCTGCCCCGCCCGGCCACCGACGCGCCGCCGGCACCCCAGGACGACCACGCGCCACCCGCACCGCACGACGGCCCGGTCGGCGGCGTGGAACCCCGGCGGCGGCTGCACCCGTTGAGCCCGGCCCTGCACGGGGCCAAGTCGCTGGTCGTGGTCGTCGCGGGCCTGTCCTGGTCGACGCTGTCGCGGGTCGGCTTCGGCTGGTTCGCGGCGATGGCGACCGTGCTCGCCCTCGGCGCGACGGTGCTCGCGGTGGTGAGCTGGTACAACACCGGCTACCACGTGGTCGGCCGGGAGCTGCGCGTGTACGAGGGGCTGCTGTGGCGGCGCACCCGGGCCATCCCGCTGGAGCGCCTCCAGGCAGTCGAGGTGGTCCGCCCGCTGCTCGCCCAGCTCACCGGCCTGGCCGAGCTGCGGCTGGAGGTGGTCGGCGGCGGCAAGACCGAGGCGCCGCTGGCGTACCTGGGGGTGGCCGAGGCCGCCGCCCTGCGACAGCGGCTGCTCGCGCTCGCCGGCCCCGCGCCGCACCCGGAGACGGCCGCGCCGCAGCCGTCCGCCTCGGCCGGGCCGACGGTCGCGCCCGTGCCGCCCGGGCGGGCCCTGCACGCCGTGGCGAACCGGGACCTGCTGGTCAGCCAGCTGCTCACCCCGCAGGCGTTCCTGCTCCCCTTCGGCGTGGCCTTCGTCGTGGCGCAGTTCCTCTCCGAGGGCTCGTGGTCGTTCATCGCGGTGGCGAGCACGATCACCGCGATGGCCGGCGTGCTGCTGCAACCGATCCGCCGGGTGCTCGACGACTGGAACTTCCGGCTGGCCCGCGACGAGGGCACCCTGCGGGTCCGCAACGGGCTGTTGGAGACCCGGGCGCAGACGGTGCCGCTGAACCGGGTGCAGACCGTCGGGGTGACCTGGCCGCTGCTCTGGCGGGCCAAGGGCTGGCTGCGGCTGCGCCTGGAGGTCGCCGGCTACTCCGGCGGCGAGGCCGACGACCGGAACCGGCCGGACCGGCTGCTGCCGGTGGGCGACCAGAAGACCGGCGAGCGGATCGTCGCCGAGGTGCTGCCAGGGGTGCGGCTGAGCGGGCTGGCGACCGGCCTCCCGCCGGCCCGGGCCCGGTGGCTGCGCCCGCTGGGCTGGCGCGCGGTCGGTGCCGGGCTCGACGAGCGGGTCTTCGCCGCCCGGTCCGGCCTGCTCACCCGGCAGCTCACCGTCGTGCCGTACGCCCGGATCCAGAGCGTGCGGGTGACCCAGGGCCCGGCGCAGCGGCGGTTGCGGCTGGCCACCGTGCACGCGGACACGGCGGGCGGCGCGGGCGCCGCCGCCCTCGACCGCGACCTCGACGAGGCGTGGTGGCTGGCGGCGGAGCTGACGGCCCGGGCACACGCCGCCCACCGCGCCCGCTGAGCCGCAACGCGGCCGGGTCGGATGCGGGGGCGCGGCTCAGCGGGTCGCCGGCACCGCCGGCGGTCCGGCGACCGGGTCGGCCGGCTCCGCGCCGCGCGGCCCGCCGTCGGCCGGCTCCGAGCCGGGGGTACGGCGGGCCCGGCGCGCCGCCCACCAGCGCTCGCCCAGGCCGACGACCAGGAAGGTCAGCCCCACGTACGCCCAGCCGACCAGCACGTCAATGACGTAGTGCTCGCCGGAGTAGACCAGGGTGAACGTCATCGCCAGCGGGTACGCCAGCAGCAGCGGCCACCAGCGGCGGCGGACCGAACGGAGGAAGAACACCACCACGAACAGGGCGAACGCGGTGTGCAGCGACGGCATCGCGGCCACCGGGTTGGACGCGATCTGCCCGGCGTTGAGCAGGTTGCCGGCGCCGTGCATGCCGAATGCCTTCCAGCCCCGGGTGGAGATCCGGGCCACCTCGGTGAGCAGGCCGTTCTGCGCCGCCCACCAGGGCGGGGCCGCCGGGTAGAGGAAGTAGGTGACCAGCCCCGACGCGCACAGGAACCCCCAGCGGCGCATGAACGCCGCCCAGCGGTGCCGGTCGCGCAGCCAGAGCACGGCGGCGGCGGCGAGCGCCACCACGAAGTGCGAGAAGTACACCCAGCTCGCCGCCACGTCCCACCAGCGCACCTCGGGGCGGTAGAGGTGCTCCTGCAACCAGACGGTCGGCACCTGGCCGCCGGTGGCCCAGCCGAACATGAACCGGTCGGCGACGATCAGCTCCATCGCGTGCGGGGTGGCCCCGTTGTCGGCGAACCCCCGGGACAGGTTGTAGACGGCGAGCAGCAGCACCACGGGCACCCAGTCGCGGGCGAAGCGCAGGTGGCTGCGCCACGGGCGGCGGGAGTTCCAGGCGATGGTGGCCGCCCAGATCCACAGGAACGCGTAGGCCGGGTCGGTGGGCAGGCCGATGACGAACCAACCGGCCACGAAGGCGACCGCCCAGGCCGCCATGGCGACCACACGGCGACGACCGCCGTCGGAGGGCTCCGGTGGTCCGGTGGGGGCGGGGGGCTGGGGGTCAGTCACGACGGCCATCGCCGTCCAGGTTAGCGGCGGCGCCCTCCCCGCCGACGGCGGCCTCGCCGGTCGACGACGGCCTCGCCGAATGCGCGACGGCGGCCCCCTCGGTTCGTGGCGGCGGCCTCGCCGGATGCGCGGCGGCGGCCGGAACGGCGGACGTCGACCACCTAGGCTGTGCCCATGCAGGAGCAGTCGGAGCATTCCCTCGCGCCGGGCCGGGCCGCCCGCGTCGAGCTGACCGTGACCGACGCCGACACGGCGCTGGCCGTCGGCTCCGGCGACGTCGCGGTGCTCGGCACCCCCCGGGTGGTCGCGCTGGCCGAGGCGGCCACGGTGGCGGCGACCGCCGGGGCGCTGCCGCCCGACGGCACGACGGTCGGGACCCGGGTCGAGCTGGACCACCTCGCCCCCACGCCGGTCGGGCGGACGGTGGTCGCGCAGGCCCGGCTCACCGACGTCGACGGGCGGCGGCTGGGCTTCGAGGTGACGGTCACCGACGACGCCGGCCAGAGCGTGGCGCGGGGACGGGTGGAGCGGGTGCTGGTCGACCGGCGGCGTTTCGCCGCGCGGGCCACCGGCGCGCCGGCCGGGGCGGGCACGCCGTGACGCTGCGGTTCGTCGAGGTCGCCGACCGGGTGTACGTGCTGCGCGAGCCGCTGCTCGACGTCAACGTCACGCTGGTCGTCGGCGACGGCGCGGCGCTGGTGGTGGACACGCTCTCCACCGCCGGGCAGGCCGCCGAACTGGTCGCCGCCGCCCGCGCGGTCACCCCGCACCCGTGGACGGTGGTGAACACCCACCACCACTTCGACCACTGCTTCGGCAACGCCGTCGTCGCCGGTGACCCGGCCGCCCCCGTCTACGCGCACGAGGTCGCCGCCGTGGCGCTGCGGGACCGCCCCGACGAGGTGCGCCGGGCCGCGTACGAGGAGATGCGCGCCGCCCGGCCGGAGCTGGCCGCCGAGCTGGCCACCACCCGGCTGCTGGCCCCGACCCACGTCGTACGCGGGGAGACGGTGCTGGACGTGGGCGGCCGGCGGGTGGTGCTGCGCCACCCGGGCCACGGGCACACCGACGCCGACCTGGTGGTGCACGTGCCGGACGCGGACGTGCTGGTCGCCGGGGACCTGGTGGAGCAGAGCGGTCCGCCGGCGTTCGAGGAGTCGTACCCGTTGCAGTGGCCGGACGCGCTCGCCGAGGTGCTCCGGCTCACCACCCCGGGCACGGTGGTCGTGCCGGGGCACGGCGACCTGGTCGACGCGGAGTTCGTCCGGGTCCAGCACGGGCAGCTGGCCGAGCTGTCCTGGCTGATCCGGGCCGGCCACACCGGCGGGGCCCCACCGGAGCGGGTGGCCGCCGAGGCGCCCTTCGGTGCCCGCGCCGCCCTCACCGCCGCCCGCCGCGGCTACGCCGAACTGGACGGCACCGGCTGACGTTCCGCCCGCCGGCACGGGCCGCCCCGCGCCGGGTCAGGCGGGGAAGCGGGTCAGGACCTCGGGGCGGGTGGGCATGGCGACCGCGCCGCCCGGCGACTCGCAGACCAGGCCGGCCACCCGCAGCGCGAAGGCGACCCGGCGGTGCCAGTCGGCGGGATCGGTGGGCTCCCCGTCGACCAGCAGCTCGGCGACGAGCGCCCCCATCACCGAGTCGCCCGCACCCGTGGCGTCCACCGCGCGCACCTTCGGCGCGGGCACGCGTACCGGATCGGCGTTGGCGGCGGCGACGACCGCGCCCTCCGCGCCGAGGGTGACCACGACGGTGGCCGCCCCCAGCTCCCGCAGGTACGCCGCGACCCCCTCGACCGGCTCCCCGGGATAGAGCAGCTCCGCGTCGGCGGCGCTGAGCTTGACCAGGTGGGCGGAGGCGGCGAACTCCGCGACCGTCTGGCGCAGATCGGCCAGCGCGGCGGGGCCGTCGAGCAGCCGGGGTCGGACGTTCGGGTCGAACACGCGCAGCCCGCCCGCGAGGGACCAGGCCCGGCGCGCGGCGGCCAGGACGGTCGGCGACAGCAGCACGATCGAGCCGCAGTAGAGCACGTCGGCGCCCCCGACCAGGTCCGCGTCCAGGGCGTCGGCGGTGAGCAGCCCGTAGGACGGCGGTTCGCCGTAGAAGCGGAAGTCCGGTTCGGCGCCGGTGTGGGTGGCCACCGCCAGGGCGGTCGCCGCGGGCACGGTGACCGCCCCGGCCAGCCCGACGCCCGCGTCGGTCAGGAAGGCGCGGATCCGGTCGGCGAGCGCGTCGTCGCCGAGCGAGCCGACGAACTGCACCGACCCGCCGAGCCGGGCCACCCCGACGGCGACGTTGAGCGGGCCGCCGCCGATCGCCTGGCGGAAGACGGGCTGCCCGTCGCACTCCGCGTCGAGCAGGTCGATCAGTGCCTCGCCGAGCACCACCGCGTATCCCATCGTGGCCCTTCCGTCGCCTCCGCTGCCGTACCCCCGATCCTGTCCTACCTGGCGACGACGCCGGCACCGAACCCCCACCTGACGGGGCCACGGCCCGGGCGACACCCCGATATCATCGACAGTCAACTATTGCGGCGGTCGGCATCGGCGTGGTGAGATGACGCTGCCGGTCGATGCGAGGGGCTGTCGCGTCCGCCGGCATCGGGAGAGAGCCAGCGCGAGGGGCACACCGGTCCGCCGAGGCGGACCGTCGGTGACGCGCGCCGTCGGCCCACGGGCAGGGGCGCGGCACCGCGATCGTGACATCCGCTCGTCGCAGCGGAACGGCCGGTGCGGTCGTTCCGCGAGTCAGGAGAACCCCGTGACCCGTTCCCGCACGGCCGCGCTGCTCATCGCGGCCGCCACCCTCGCCGCGGGTGCCGCCACCATCGTGGCCAGCCCCGACCCGGCCGCCGCCCACGGCGCATCGATGACCCCCGGTGCCCGGACCTACCTGTGCTGGAAGGACGGCCTCACCCCCACGGGTGAGATCAAGCCGATCAACCCGGCCTGCTCGGCCGCGGTCGCCGAGAACGGGGCCAACTCGCTGTACAACTGGTTCAGCGTGCTGCGCTCGGACGCCGGCGGTCGCACCGTCGGCTTCATCCCCGACGGCAAGCTGTGCAGCGGCGGCAACCCCGGCTTCAGCGGCTACGACGCGCCCCGCACCGACTGGCCGCTGACCCACCTGACCGCCGGCGCCCGGTTCGACTTCAAGTACAGCAACTGGGCCCACCACCCGGGCACCTTCTACTTCTACGTGACGAAGGACAGCTGGAGCCCGACCCGGGCCCTGGCCTGGAGCGACCTGGAGGAGCAGCCCTTCCTCACGGTGACCAACCCGCCGCAGAACGGCCCGGTGGGCACCAACGAGGGGCACTACTACTTCAGCGGCAACATGCCGTCGGGCAAGAGCGGCCGGCACATCATCTACTCGCGCTGGGTCCGCTCGGACAGCCAGGAGAACTTCTTCGGCTGCTCGGACGTCACCTTCGACGGCGGCAACGGCCAGGTGACCGGCATCGGCGGCACCCCGAACCCGACCACCCCGGCGCCGACCCCGACCACCCCCGGGCCGACCCCGACCACGCCGGGGCCGAACCCGACCACGCCCGGGTCGACGACGCCGCCGCCGGCCGGCGGTGACTGCATGGCGACCTACAAGGTGGTCAGCTCCTGGTCCGGCGGGTTCCAGGGCGAGGTGGCCATCATGAACCACGGCTCGACGCCGTTCACCGGCTGGAAGGCGACCCTGACCTGGTCGACCGGCCAGACCATCAACAGCCTGTGGAACGGCACGTACACCACGTCCGGGTCGACGGTGACGGTCACCAACAGCCCCTACAACGGGACGGTCGCGCCGGAGGGGACCACCGCCTTCGGCTTCGTCGCCAGCGGCACAAGCTCGCTGCCGACGGTGAGCTGCACCCGCGCGTGATCTGACGCGCGTCGGCGGAGCCGGCGCGCGGTGCACGAAAGGGCCCCCGCCGACGGCGGGGGCCCTTTCCCGGTCTGCGCTGCCCGGCCCTAGCGGACCATGGAGCCGACGACCGGCTTCGTCAGCAGCGCCGACTGGTTGCGCTGGATGCCCGGGTCGAGCGTCTTGGCCACGAAGATCGCGTGCCAGATGCAGAAGATCAGCACCGTCCACACCTTGCGGGAGTGGTCGGCCTCCTCCCGCTTGTGCTCCTCTAGGAGCCGCATCGCGTACGACAGGTCGATCAGCTCGCCCGCACCGGAGTTGGACAGCACCCAGCGGGCCCACTCGTACATCTCGCCGCGCAGCCACACCCGCGTCGGGGTGGGGAAGCCCAGCTTCCTGCGGTTGACGATGGCCGGCGGCACGACGCCCTGCAGCGCCTGGCGCATGGCGTACTTGGTGGCGTCGGAGCGCGGCGGGAGCTTCAGGTCCACCGGGATGGTGGCCGCCACGTCGAACACCTCCTTGTCGAGGAACGGCACCCGGACCTCCAGCGAGTGCGCCATCGAGATCCGGTCGGCCTTGACCAGGATGTCGCCGCGCAGCCAGGTGTAGAGGTCGACGTACTGCATCTTGGTGACGTCGTCGAGCTCGGTGCACTCGGCGTAGATCGGGGCGGTGACGTCGGTGTAGCGCACCGAGGGGTCGTAGCGGCGCAGCAGGTGCTGCTTCTCCTCCTCGGTGAACATCCGGGCGTTGCCGTAGTAGCGCTGCTCGATCGGGGTGGTGCCGCGCTCCAGGAAGCTCTTGCCCTTGACGCCCTGCGGGATGGCCTTGGAGACCGCGCGCAGCCCCTTCTGCACCCCGCCGGGCAGGCCGTTGACCGCGCCGAGGGACAGCGGCTCCCGGTAGATGGTGTAGCCGCCGAAGAACTCGTCGGCGCCCTCGCCGGAGAGGACCACGGTGACGTGCTCGGCGGCCTTCTTCGCCACGAAGTACAGCGGCACGAGCGCCGGGTCGGCCACCGGGTCGTCGAGGTGCCAGACGATCTTCGGCAGCGCGTCGATCATGTCCTGCGGCCCGATCTTGGTCGGGATCGTGGTCACGTCGAGGTGCCGGGCCGAGTCCTGGGCGACGTCGATCTCCGAGTAGCCGGGGACGTCGTAGCCGACGGTGAAGGTGAGGATGTGCGGGTTGAACTCGCGGGCCAGGGCCACCACGGCGGTGGAGTCGATGCCGCTGGACAGGAACGAGCCGACCGGCACGTCCGAGCGCATGTGCATCCGGACGCTCTCCCGCAGCGTCTCCCGGATGTGGTGGTAGAGCCGCTGTTCGTCGGCGACCGGGGTGGGCCGGAACACCGGGCGGTACCACCGGCGCACGTCGATCCGGCCGCCCGGGGTCCAGGTGAGGTATTCCCCCGACCCGATGCGGCTGATCCCCTGGTGCAGGGTGCCGGGCTCCGGGACGTACTGCAGGGTCAGGTAGTGGCTGAGGTTGGCCGTGTCGATGCCGGCGTCCCCGGCGTACGCCGACTGGGCGAACGGCAGCAGTGCCTTCTTCTCCGAGGCGAGGTAGAGCCCGTCGGCGGTCTCCAGGTAGTGCAGCGGCTTGATGCCGAAGTTGTCGCGCGCGCCGAACGCGCGGCGCTCCTGCCGGTCCCAGATGACGAAGGCGAACATGCCGCGCAGCCGGGTGAGCACCTGCTCGCCCCAGTAGTGGTAGCCGGCGACGATCACCTCGCCGTCGCCGGCGGTGGCGAACTGCGCGCCGAAGTTGCGCACCAGCTCGTCGCGCAGCTCGATGTAGTTGTAGATCTCGCCGTTGAAGGTCAGCAGGTAGCGCCCGCCCGCGTACGGCAGCGGCTCGTGGCTGGACGCCACGTCGATGATCGCCAGGCGCTTGTGCGCGAAGACCCCGTCGGCGTACTGGCCGCTCGCGTCGCCGACCACCTCGACCCCGGTCTCGTCCGGTCCGCGGTGGTGCAGGCATTCCAACGCCCCCGCGATGTGTTCGCGGTGGGCGGCGGCGTTGCCGTTAGCGCTGAAGAAGGCCAGAAGTCCGCACATGGTGGTCATCTTTCCACGCGACGCGGGCGGCCGTCGCGGGCACCGCAGGGTCTCCGCCCGCGCCTGCGCCGGGGTACCGTCTGGACCAGCGACGAGGCGGAGGGAGCGGAGCATGAGCGAGGACCGGACGGACGGCCAGCCGGCGGACGGCACGGAGTCGCACGACCCGGATTTCCCGGAGGCGTTCCTGTCGTTCATGCGCCAGGGCTGGCGGGACACGACCCTGCCGGTCGGCCCCCGGGTGGAGGTGCCCAACCACGCCAAGCGGCGGGCCGCGCTCTCCGCGGCGTTCCCGGGCGAGACGCTGGTGATCCCCACGGGCGGGGAGAAGACGCGCGCCAACGACACCGAGTACCGGTTCCGGCCGGGCAGCGACTTCGCGTACCTGACCGGCGACCACGACCCGGACAGCGTGCTCGTGCTGCGCCCGAACGGCTCGGGGCACGACCCCGTGCTCTACATGCGGCCCCGCTCCTCGCGGGACAACGACGAGTTCTTCCGCAGCCGGCACGGCGAGCTGTGGGTGGGCCGGCGGCACACCCTCGCGGAGAAGTCGACGGAGCTGGGCCTGCCCACGGCCGACCTGGCCGGGCTGGACGCGGCGCTGGCCGACCTGGCCCCGGGGCGCACGCGGGTGCTGCGCGGCTTCGACGCCCGCGTCGACGCGGCCGTGCGCCCGTACGACGGGCCCCGGGAGGAGGGCCAGCCGGCCCGCGACCGGGAGCTGGCCATCGCGATCTCCGAGCTGAAGCTGGTCAAGGACGAGTGGGAGATCGCCCAGCTCCAGGACGCGATCGACGCCACCGTGCGCGGCTTCGAGGACGTGGCCCGGGTGCTGCCGGCCGACCGGGGCGTCTCGGAGCGGCTGCTGGAGGGCGTCTTCGCGCTGCGCGCCCGGCACGACGGCAACGACGTCGGCTACGGCTCGATCGTCGGGGCCGGCGAGCACGCCACGATCCTGCACTGGGTGCACAACCACGGCACCACCCGGCCGGGCGAGCTGCTGCTGATGGACATGGGCGTGGAGAACCGCAACCTCTACACCGCCGATGTCACCCGGGTGCTGCCGGTCGGCGGCCGGTTCACTCCGCTGCAACGCCAGGTCTACGACATCGTGTACGCCTCGCAGCAGGCCGGCATCGACTTCATCAAGCCGGGAGTGAAGTTCAAGGACGTCCATCTGACCTGCATGCGGGTGCTCGCGGAGGGGCTGCACGACCTGGGCCTGCTGCCGGTGAGCGTGGACGAGGCGATGGACGAGAAGTCGACGGTCTACCGCCGCTGGACGCTGCACGGCTTCGGGCACATGCTCGGCATCGACGTGCACGACTGCTCGAACGCCCGCAAGGAGGCGTACCGCGACGGCGCGCTCGGCGAGGGCTACGTGCTCACCGTGGAGCCGGGGCTCTACTTCCAGCCCGAGGACGACCTGGTCCCGGAGGAGCTGCGCGGCATCGGCATCCGGATCGAGGACGACGTGCTGGTCACGGCGACCGGCGCGGTCAACCTGTCGGCGGGGCTGCCGCGCCGGGCCGACGAGGTGGAGAGCTGGCTCGCCGAGCAGCGCGAGGTGGGTTTCCGCCTGCCCGGCTGACCTGTTTCGACCACTGACGGGCCCCGTCGGGGGCGGGTGACGGTTCGACCGTCGCCGCGCCCCCGGCGGGGCCCGTCGCCGTATGGCAGTCCGCCCGTTCGGCATGCTTGATGCCCCTTTCGGGGCCAATGCGGGCTTTACTCGGATATGACCCCCTCGCGAGGAAACTTCTCATACGGTGGGCATCAGAACGCTGCAACCGATTTGTAGCTGGTCGCGCCTCCTCGGGCGGTGCGGCCCCGTCTGGTAGCAGGAAAGGGCGGAAGGCTCTGATGTCCCACGACGAAACGATTCCCGACGGCGGGGTGCACACCGTCCCGCCGGCACCGGCGAAGAGGCGGCGGGCGCTCTGGGTCGCCACCGGCGTGGCCGGCCTCACCGGCGTCGTCGGCCTGGCGGCGCTCGGCGGGTTGGCCGCCCGCGACGACCCGTCCGACGATGCACAGCGGCTGTCCGACCAGCACTCCGCGACGGCCCGGCAGAACGTCAGCGACGCCGGCGGGGCGCAGGACGACGGCAGGAACGCCGACGAGGACGCCGAACGACACGGCGGTCAGGACCCCGGCGAGCAGGACGAGTGGTCCGGGCAGGACGACTGGTCCGCCGGGGGCGGCCGGCCCGAGGGCAAGGGCGAGGACCGCAAGGCCGAGGACTGGGGCCGGGTGCAGGAGGTGCCGTGTGACCCGGACCGGTTGATCGCGGCGATCATCCGGGCCAACGCCGACGACGGCGGCACCCTGAAGCTGGCCCGGGGCTGCACCTACACCCTCACCGTCAACAGCGGCCTCGGCGGCAACGGACTGCCGCCGATCACCCAGAACATCACCATCAAGGGCGAGGGCTCCACCCTCGTCCGCGCCGCCAACGCCACCCCCTTCCGCTTCTTCGACGTCGTCTCCGGCGGCCACCTGCGCCTGAGCGACCTGACCCTGACCGGCGGCAACGGCCTCACCGGCGGGGCCATCCTGGTGGAGCGCGGCGGCAGCGCCGAGATCGCCAAGTCCCGGCTCGTGAACAACGACGCCCTGGCCGCGGGCGGTGCCATCGAGAACGAGGGCACCACCGTCCTGGACCACAGCACCCTCAGCGACAACACGGCGATCCTGGCCGGCGGCGCCGTCAACAACACCGGCCTGCTCAAGGTCAACGAGTCGAAGATCGCCGGCAACGTCGCCGGCGCGGCCGGCGGTGCGGTCAACAACTTCACCGGCACCGTCGTGGTCCAGAAGACCGCGATCACGGGCAACCGGTCCGTCGGCGCGGGCGGTGGCATCGCCACCGAAGGCGGCATCGTCGACCTCAAGGACACCGAGGTCACCGACAACACCACCGGCATCACCGGCGGCGGCATCGGCGTACTCAACAGCCAACTCAACCTGCGCCACAGCACCGTCGCCCGCAACGCCTCCGTCGGCGGAGGCGGCGGCATCGCCAACACCTCGGGCCTCCTGCTGTCCAGCACCGTCACCATCGACGACAGCAAGATCACCGAAAACTTCACCGACGGCCTCGGCGGAGGCGGCATCCTCAACGTCGACCTCACCCCGGCCCTCGGCGGCACCGCCAGCCTCACCGTCCGCAACAGCGAAATCGTCAAGAACAAGGCCACCCTCGGCGGCGGCATCCGCAACATCAACGGCACCGTCACCCTGACCAACGCCAAGATCATCAACAACACCGCCCTCGCCCCCAACGGCGGCGGCGGCATCAACACCAACGTCACCATCACCACCGTCGACCCCACCACCGTCATCGCCGCCAACCGACCCAACAACTGCACCGGCACCGTCACCAACTGCTTCGGCTGAGACACATAACGGTCGGGCCCCTCCCGCGGTCAGCGGGAGGGGCCGCGACACGTCCGGAGGCCGGCGGGCCCGTCACCCGCGTGCCCGGCGATGCCACCCCGGGCCCGACTCGACCCGGCTGCGCTCCGTGCGGCGAAGCGGCCCGACCATCCCCCGCCGGAAGCCACCCGCCCCGAATGTGGGCTTTCTTCTGATACGAGCGCCTCGCGAAGAAGACTCTCATACGGTGTTGTTCACGGGCTACAACCGATTTGTAGCGAAGGGCGCCTCGCCGTGGCGGTGCGCCCTTGTCTGATACGAGGAGAGGGCAGAGAACTCCGATGTCCAACTACCTTCGGAAGAACGACGACACCGCCCAGCGGACCACCTTCAAGACGCGCCGCCGGAAGGTGTGGCTCGCCTCCGGCGTGGCCGGCCTGACCGGCGTGGTCAGCCTCGCCGGGATCGGCGTCGCCGGCAGCGCCGGCGCGGCCGGCATGGATCGGCTGACGAACCTGAAGTGGTCCACTGCGGAGCAGGTCGCCAAGGACGGCGGCTACGGGCAGGACGAACGCGGCCAGCGCGGCACCGACGGCGAGGACCGCGGCAAGAAGGACTACCGGGGCGAGGAGTCCCGGTCGGACGAGTGGGGTCGGGTGCAGGAGGTGCCGTGTGACCCGGACCGGTTGATCGCGGCGATCATCCGGGCCAACGCCGACGACGGCGGCACCCTGAAGCTGGCCCGGGGCTGCACCTACACCCTCACCGTGAACAGCGGCCTCGGCGGCAACGGACTGCCGCCGATCACCCAGAACATCACCATCAAGGGCGAGGGTTCCACCCTCGTCCGCGCCGCCAACGCCACCCCGTTCCGCTTCTTCCAGGTCGCCTCCGGCGGCCACCTGCGCCTGGCCGACCTCACGCTCACCGGCGGCAACGGCCTCGCCGGCGGAGCCATCTGGGTCCAGCGCGGCGGCGCCGCCGACATCACCAAGTCGAAGCTCGTCAACAACGACGCCCTGGCCGCGGGCGGTGCCATCGAGAACGACGGCACCACCACCCTCGACCAGACCACCGTCACCAACAACACGGCCATCCTGGCCGGCGGCGGCATCAGCAACACCGGCCTACTCAAGATCCACGAGTCCCGGCTCGCCGGCAACAACGCCGGCGCGGCCGGCGGCGCCATCAACAACCTCGCCGGCACGGTCACCATCACCAAGACCGCCGTCACCGGCAACCGGTCCATCGGGGCGGGCGGTGGCATCGCCACCGAAGGCGGCATCGTCGACCTCAAGGACACCGAGGTCACCGACAACACCACCGGCATCACCGGCGGCGGCATCGGCGTACTCAACAGCCAACTCAACCTGCGCCACA
>NZ_JAHWGR010000029.1:0-108528 GCF_020873825.1 Micromonospora sp. DH13 | reverse complement strand
CGCCGCGATCGGGCGGGGCGGCCCGCTGTGGACCACCCTCGGCGTGCTCGCCGCCGTCGGCGGGGCGCTGACCGCCGCGTACCTGCTGCGGCTGCTGCGCCGGGTCACCCACGGCCCGGCCAGCCCGGCGGTCGGCCGGATCGGCCCCGGCCTCGCCGCCGCCGAGTGGACGGCCTGGGCCCCGCTGGTGCTGCTCGCCCTCGCCGTCGGCCTTGCCCCCACCCTCGTCCTCGGCGTCGCCGCCGACCCGGTGGCGGCCCTCGTGGGGGTGCTCAAATGAGTCTGGTGCAGAGCGTCGACAACGTGGCGCTGCTCCCGGCCTACCTGGCGGCCGGCACCGCCGTCCTGGTGCTGCTGGCCGACCTGCTGGTGGCCCGCGCCGCCGCGACGGTCGCCGTGGCCGCCGCCGGGGCGGTCGCCACCGGGCTGGGCAGCGCGGTCGTCGGGGCGGGCGGGCCGCGGTCCACCTTCTGCGTCGCGGCCGACTGCTCGTACGTCTACGGCGGCCGGGCCGCCCTCGTCGGGGCGCTGTTCGCGCTGCTCACCCTCGGGGTGCTGGCCCTGTCGGGGCCGGCGCTGCGCGCCGGGCGGTCGCCCGTCGGCGAATACTGCTTCCTGCTCGCCTGCTCGATGACCGGCGGCGTGGTGCTCGGCGCGGCCGGCGACCTGATCACCCTGATCGTGGCGCTGGAGACGCTGACCCTCCCGCTGTACGTGCTCGTCGGCCTGCGCCGGGGCAGCCTCGCCTCCGCCGAGGCGGCGGTCACGTTCTTCGTGGTGAGCGTGGTCGCCACCACCGTCACCCTGCTCGGCGCGGCCCTGCTCTACGCGGTCACCGGCGGCCTGCACCTCGACCGGGTCGGCGCGCTGCTCGCCGGGCGACCCGACCTGCTGGACGTGCCGCTGACCACGGCGGCGGTGGCGCTGGTGCTGCTCGGGCTGGCGTTCAAGGTGGCCGCCGTGCCGTTCCACGCGTGGGCCCCGGCCACCTACGACGGCGCGCCGCTGCCCGTGGCCGCCTACCTGTCGACCGCGTCGAAGCTGGGCGGCGTGGTGGCCCTGCTCGCGGTGGTGCAGCGGGCGCTGCCGGCCGAGGTGACCGGCCCGGTGCTGGCCGGGCTCGCCGTGCTCACCATGACCGTGGGCAACCTGGTGGCGCTGCGCCAGCGCCGCACGGTGCGGCTGCTCGCCTGGTCGTCGGTGGCCCAGGCCGGCTACATCTTGGCCCCGCTAGGCGCGCTCGCGCTGGCCGCCGGCCGCACCGCCGACGCCCGCGCCGCCGCGTACGCCGCCGCCGTGGCGTACACCGTGTTCTTCGTGGTCCTGGAGCTGGCCGCCTTCGCGGCGCTGGTGGCGCTGCGCCCGGCGGGAGCCGACGGCGGCAGCCTCGCCGACCTGCGCGGCGCGGCCCGGCGGCGGCCCTGGGTGGCGGGGGCGTTCGCGCTGGCCCTGGTCGGGCTGGCCGGGCTCCCGCCGGGGCTGGCCGGCCTGTTCGCCAAGGTGACCGTGGTGCGGGCGCTGCTGGACGGCGGCGCGGGCTGGCTGGCGCTAATGGTGGCGGTGAACGCGGTGATCGGCCTGGCCTACTACCTCCGCCTCGCCGCCACCCTCTACGCCCCGCCCGCCGAGACCGCCGGGGCTGGGGAGACCGCCGCGCCCGCCGAGGCCGGTGTGGCGGCCGGCGCTGGGGGCGCCGCCGGCACCCGGCCGGCCTGGGCGGTGCTCGGCACCCTCGCCGTGGCCACCCTGGTCGCCGTGGCCGTCGGCTTCGCCCCGCAGCTCGTGCTGGACCTCGCCGCCCGCTGAGCGGCCCCTGAACGGTCGCCGGGCCGGTGCCCCGACCTCAGTGTTTCCGCAGGTCGATCCCAGGCAACTCACAGCGTTGAGACGGATGGTTGGCGGGTACCGAGGTGTTGTACCGGTCAGCGGATCCCGCGCGGTCCGCGCACCGAAGGAGCGATCGTGCATCACAACCGTCTGAAGACCGCAGCGCTGCTCGGCCTGCTGACCTCGCTGATCCTCGCGGTCGGCTACTGGTTCGGTGGCAGCGGCGGGCTCGTCGTCGCCGTCGTCGTCTCGTTGGTGATGAACGGCGTGACCTACTTCTACTCCGACAAGCTCGCCCTGCGCTCGATGCGGGCGCAACCGGTCAGCGAGGCACAGTTCCCCGAGCTGTACCGGATGGTCCGCGAGCTGGCCACCGAGGCGCGGCAGCCGATGCCCAGGCTCTACGTCAGCCCCACCTCCCAGCCCAACGCGTTCGCCACGGGCCGCAACCCGGCCAACGCGGCGGTCTGCGTCACGCAGGGGATCACCGAGATCCTCGACTACCGGGAGCTGCGGGGCGTGATCGGGCACGAGCTGTCGCACGTCTACAACCGGGACATCCTCATCTCCAGCGTCGCCGCCGGCCTCGCCGGCATCATCACCATGCTGGCCAACATCGCCTGGTTCATCCCGCTCGGCGGCGGTGACGACGAGGACGCCCCCAACCCGATCGTGCTGCTGCTCACCCTGATCCTCGGCCCGCTCGCGGCCACCGTGATCCAGCTCGCGATCAGCCGCAGCCGCGAGTTCCAGGCCGACGAGTCGGGGGCCCGGCTCACCAGGGACCCGCTGGCCCTGGCCAGCGCCCTGCGGAAGATCCACCTGGGCACCCAGGCCCGGCCGCTGCCGGCCCAGGGGCAGCTCACCAGCACCGCCCACCTGATGATCGACAACCCGTTCAAGCGGGGCGGCGGCATCGCCGCGCTCTTCTCCACCCACCCCCGGATGGAGGAGCGGGTCGCCCGCCTGGAGCGGATGGCCGCCAGCGCCGGCCCCGTGCAGTTCCAGCGCTGACCCGTCCCGACCCCGATCCCGCCCGCGCCCGGTCCGACCGGGCGCGGGCGTTTCGTCTGGTACGCGGCGAGACGCGCACCATAACCAGTTCACGGCCGCCAGCCTGCGGCGTTAGGGTCGGGACGTTTCCGGCTCGTTACATGCTCTCGTCGCACCCTCTCGTTTGCACCCCCCTGGAGGTTCCCGTGGCCGCACTGCGCCAGTACCTCGGCGTATGGCGGATCCCCGGCGCGCCGATGCTGCTCGTCCTCGGCGTCATCGGCCGGCTCGGGATCGGCATGACGCCGCTGGCGCTGCTGCTCGTCGTGCAACAGGTCACCGGGCGCTACTCCCTCGCCGCCGTCGCCGGTGGCATCTACGCCCTCGCCGGTGCCGCGCTCAGCCCCGTCGCCGGCCGCGTCGCCGACCGGGTCGGCCCCACCCCCGTGCTGCTGGCGACCGCCGTCGCGCACCCGCTCGCCCTCGGCGGGCTGCTCTGGGCCAGCCGCGCCGACGGGGCCAGCATCGCCCTGATCTACCTCGCCGCCGGGGTGGCCGGTGCCACGTACCCGCCGCTGACCGCCGCGCTGCGCGGCGCCTGGAACGACCTCACCAGCCCCGCCACCGGCCGGTACCACCTGCGCAACACCGCCCTCGGCGCGGAGACCGCGCTCCTCGAAGTCGTCTTCGTGCTCGGCCCGCTGCTGGTGGCCGCGTTCGTCCTCATCGCCGACGCGGCAGCCGCCCTGGTCGGCGCGGCCGTGGTCACCCTCGTCGGCACCGTCGCCGTGGCGCTCGGCCGGGTCATGCGCGGCTGGCAGCCGCACCCGAAGGAGAACCACGCCCGGGGGCTCGGCCCGCTGCGCGTCGGCGGCTTCCCCGCCCTGCTGCTCTGCATCGCCGGCCTCGGCATCGCGTTCGGGGCCGCCGGGGTCATCGTGCCGGCGTTCGCCGGCAACCAGCCCACCGACGACCCGGAGAGCATGGCCGGCGTCCTGCTCGCGGTCTGGGGCCTCGGCAGCGCCGCCGCCGGCTTCTGGTTCGGCGTCCGCAAGCCCGCGGCCAACATGACCCGCCAGTTCGCCTGGCTGCTCGCCGCCGTCGCCGCCACCTTCGCCGTGTACGCGGTGATGCCCGGCCCGCTCGCCCTCGGCGTCGCGCTGGTCGTCGGCGGGGCCGCCATCGCCCCCGCGCTCACCCTGGAGAACACCCTCGTCGGGCGGATCGCCCCGGCCGGCATGCTCAACGAGGCGTACACCTGGGCGGTGACCATCATGGTCGCGTCCAGCGCCGCCGGAGGCGCGGTGGCAGGGCTGATCATCGACCACGCGGGCGGCGTGCCGTGGGCGTTCGTCTTCGCCGGGTCGGCCGTCGCCGTCGGGGCCGCCGTCGCCGCGCTGCCCGCCGGCCCCATCGCCCGCGCGGAAGCCACGGCGGTACGCGTCGAGCAGACCCTCGCCGCCTGAGCGTTCTGCTCGGCCGGTGCGTGGGGGCTGGTCAGCCGTTGCGCGGCGCGTACATGATGACGGCGACCCCGACCAGGCAGATGGCCGCGCCGACGACGTCGTAGCGGTCGGGCCGGAACTTGTCGACGACCATGCCCCACGCGAGCGACCCGGCGACGAACACCCCGCCGTAGGCGGCGAGGATGCGGCCGAAGTTCGCGTCGGGCTGGAACGTGGCGACGAAGCCGTAGAGCCCGAGCGCGACCACGCCGCCCGCGATCCAGAGCAGTCCCCGGTGCTCCCGCCAGCCCTGCCACACCAGCCAGGCCCCGCCGATCTCGGCGAGGGCGGCGAGCAGGAACAGCAGGATCGAGCGGGCGACCGTCATGCGTCAGACCGTAGCCGTAGGGCCCCTCGTCAGCGGTAGTTGGTGAACTGGAGGGCGATGCCGAAGTCCTCGCTCTTGAGCAGGGCGATGACGGCCTGGAGTTCGTCCTTCTTCTTGCCGGTGACCCGGAGCTGGTCGCCCTGGATCTGCGCCTGGACGCCCTTCGGGCCCTCGTCGCGGATCTTCTTGCTGATCGCCTTGGCCTTGTCCGAGTCGATGCCCTGGACCACCTTGGCGTCGATCTTGAAGATCTTGCCCGAGGGCCGCGGCTCGCCCGCGTCCAGGGACTTCAGCGAGATGTTCCGCTTGACCAGCTTCTCCTTCAGGACGTCCAGGGCGGCCCGGACCCGCTCCTCGGTCTCCGCCTGGAGGCTGATCGCCTCCTCACCCGACCAGGAGACCTCCGCGCCGGTGCCCCGGAAGTCGAACCGCGTCGAGAGCTCCTTCTCCGCCTGGCGGAGGGCGTTGTCGACCTCCTGCCGGTCGACCTTGCTCACGATGTCGAACGACGGGTTCGCTGCCATGCTGATGCTCCTGCTGTCCGGCGGTCAGTGCACGTACGCGCCGCCAACCAGCGGCACGACCCCCTGACGGTACCCGGTTGCGCTCGCCCCGGGAGCAACCGCTATCCTTGGCTCCGCTGCCACGCCACGGCGCGGCGGTGACGCCCTGGCGGGTTGCCCGAGCGGCCAATGGGAGCGGACTGTAAATCCGTCGCGAAAGCTACAGAGGTTCGAATCCTCTACCCGCCACCAGGTGTACAAAGAGGCCCCTGACCAGCGAGAACGCCGGTCAGGGGCCTCTTTCGTGAGTCCCACTCAGTCCCGCTCTTGCCCGCTCGATCTCGTTGGCTGTGTCACATGAGAACGTGGACGCTGTGCCCGGCCCACTCGGAGACCTGGGTAGCCGGCACCCCTGCATTGAGCCAGAGCGATACGGTGGCGTGCCCCAGGTCGTACGGCCGCCGGGCCAGTGGGGGGTGGGAGGCTCGCGCCGGAGATGATCACGATGGGGGTGCTGATCTCTGACATGACGGTGCCCATGGCGCTGCCCGCTCGGGCTGAGACTCAGGCGGACGATCCAGCGGTACGAGAGCGAGCCGAGCGCATCACGCGCCGGTCGGCAGACGGCATCATGACCAGGTGGCCGAGCTGGGCGACCGGCCTGATTCGCTCAACCACGGTAGAGGTGTGGATGCACCGAGGGGTCGCCCCTGTTCAAGCTCTACATCCTGAACGGGGAAGAGGTCTTCTACGGCTTCTATCCTGTCGTTGCGCGCACCGTCTCGGCCCATGGCGATCTACGACCTCATGGGCAAGGAGACGTACCGCTGTTCCACTACGCGGTGACCGACGACGACACGACTCACGGCACGCAGTTCATGGAAGCGTCCCGCCAGTGGTTCGACTCGGTGTGGTCGACCATCGCCTATTGGTACGACGGATGAGCGCCGATCTCGGCTGACTGCTCGGCGGGGTCGGCGGTGCTGTTCGACTTCGACGGACCGGTTTGCAGCATCTTCACCGGATACCCAGCGCCGCAGGCCGCGGCCGAACTGGTGGACGTCCTGCGGCGGCGCGGGGTCGACGTGCCGCCGGATCTCGCCAGCGAGCCGGACCCGCTCGAAGCGCTGCGCCGCACGTGCGCGGCCGGCGACCACGGTGTCACGCGGGCGATAGAGGACGCGCTCTGCGCGGCCGAGCGTCAAGCCGTACAGACTGCCGAGCCGACGCCTTACGGCCGGGAAGTCATCGTGGCGCCGGATGCCGGTGACGGCGGTCAGCAACAACTCAGCCGGCGCGGTGACGACCTACCTCGCGGCGCACTGGCTCGCCGGGTATGTATCTTCGGTGGTCGGCCGAGCCTACGCCGAATCCGCCTGTGTGAAGCCCAATCCTGAGCCGATTCTGCGTGCTGTCACGGCGCTTGGCGAGGCGCCTGTCCGCTGCGTCTCAGTTGGCGACTCCCTCTCTGATATCGAGGGCGCGCGTTCCGCAGGAGTCCGCGTGGTTGGGTTCGCGAATCGGCCCAGTAAGGTGTGCGTACTCCGGCTGCAGGGGCGGACACCGTAGTCACGGACATGGGCGAACTGGCTACCGCTCTAATGAGTTTGAGCTAGTCGGCCTGGTTTGTAGTCCCGACGGAACCTGCCTCTGCGGTTGCATTGGGATTCCGTCTAGTGAGTGTGCGCTTCGGCCGGGGATTCTCTGCTCCTGAGTCAACCGCAGTCAGGATCAGGTCGAACAGAAATGCCAGTCGCGAGAACTTCGCGACTGCAATAGCTAAGGCAGCCTCAAATACCCATTGTGAGCCGCGTGGAGTGGTCTTGGAATCAATAGCCATTGCGACGAGACAGAGGACGGCTGCCGTCAGAAGATACCGTGTGAGGTTGCGCCAGTTGCTGCGGATCTTTTCGCCGTGAGCCGACCGTAGAGCAGTGACCACCGGCCCTGACGAACTTCCGTAAGCCGCGATTGCGGTACCCGCAAAGCCGGCGATCAGCGACATCACTCCTGCGCCGGCCGAATAAATAGCCAACCGCTGAGATTGATCAGCCCAGTGCAAGACGTTGCCGTGCCCGAGTTTGTAGACCACAAAAGCGTGGCCGCCTACGAATAGGAGGCACAGGGCTAAATCAACGTTCGGGTGATCCGACCAGAACCCGCCGGGATGGCGGATAATCTCCCAAATGAGCTGCCGCCGGTTCGGGTAGTACCGAACGTTCACGCTCATCCTCGCCCCACCCCTCTGCGTCTTCAGGCAGCGTAGCGGTAGGGTACGACAACCTTGTCAGCGGTCCAGATCGTACAGGTCGGCCTTCAAGGCGTCGGCTGCCTGATTGATGGCCTGCACGGCAGACTTGATTCGAACTGAGCGGCCCTCTTCGTCCGTAACGTCGATGTATTTACGCTTCGTGATGCGGTTGTGGAGGAAGTCGACATCCTCCCGGTGCGGGTTGCCGTCATCGTCGTAAGTCACAATCTGGGCGACTGCGCGCTTGAAATCCTTACCAATCAGATCTTGTGCGGCGGAGGCGAGACGGTGGCGCTCTTCTTCGCGCCTTTCCGAGATTCTGCCCTTCACCTTAATTACTAGCTCGACCTCGACGTCGCCAAAGCCCGCCTGTAATAGGTGCTTGGCTCCGAAGAGCGAAGATCCCTCCGTCGCCGTTGCGTTATGGGAATCGAACTTAGCTCGAACTAAACTTGCTTCTGCGGCACCATTGATTTTGCTCACCACGTCTCTACTTAGGACGGGGCCGATCGTGATTGCCTCTTGAAACGATCCGAACCTGTTGAACCAAGTCGCCAAAGTTGATGCTCGCGGGGATGCTCCTGTCCCTAGGACAAAGCCGAAGCGGTTGGTTTCGGGCAGGAAGCTTATTACGGACACCTCTACCCATGGCTTGTTGGTGTCGGCCTCGGTGTCGAGGATCTCGCCGGTCTGCCGATCAAGCGATGAAACCGCTTCCTCTCGGGCGCGGGCAAAAACGAGATGGTAGGCGTCGTCATATGGATACACTTGCGCCCAGTGGATGATGTCTTTAATTTTCTGTTCGCGTCGCTCAAGCGGCGCTGCTGCGACCTCCGCCAGCACGTCCTGCCAATCCACGGTCTCGGTAAGGGGGTCGCCGTGCTCGTCGCGAACTTCGAAGAAGGACACCAGCTTCTTGCGCTTCTGGATAGCCACACTTGCCCCCTGATCCCGCTGCCCAGCTCCGGTATGACACTCGCTTTTAGCTTTCCTCATGTCAAGCATTCACACTCGCGTCGAACCTGGTTTAGTCGCCTTTACACCGCTTTGGTACGGTTTGGTGGGCGCGTGCTGTCGCTTTGCCGACCCGAGGAGCCGTCTGTACGCCGTAGCAAGTTCGGCGAGCTACCGAGCCGCAGTGGGGCGCGGCGATCAGCGAAGCGGGACGGGGTGGCACCGAAGGCGCTGATGGCGCGTATGGGCTCTCGACGTAGCCCGTCGCGGCGACTGACTCTTGTCGTGTCATATCTGTGTCCTAGGAGGGGGTCGGAAGTTCGTTTGTGTTGGTCAACGTGTCGGCTTTGGCGCTCTGTAGATCAGTCGCGAAGCTACAGAGGTTCGAATCCTCTACCCGTTACCAGGTGCGAGAACGGTCCCTGACCAGCAGGAATGCTGATCGGGGACCGTTGTTGTCGATCTAGCGAAGTCCGGCCGAGTCCTGCCGCTTGAGGTTGCTGCCATGGGTCGGCGAGGCGACGAGATCGGCGACCTTCGCGGACGAGGATCGTCTTGCTCTCCTCCGACATGCGGTCGGCGCATCATGCCTGCCATGAAGGTCTTCGCTGCCCTGGTTGCCGTGATCATTCACCTGTGGGTTCCGTTGTTGATTATCGTTGCTGTCGTGGCAGTGGCGGGGCTGCCGGCCATCACCTCAGGGGCCCGGTGGTGGGACGGTCAACTGCCAGTTCGGAGTGGAGCCCTACGAGAAGTCAAGCTTCAGGCGCAGGTGGACGGCTCGTTCTCCTTCGAGTCGGCGACGGCCTTTCCGAACGTGTACCTGAGCCTTGTTGGTTCTGGGGTGACGGCCTCCACCGATTCTGGCGGCGGGATCGTCAACTGTCAGTTCAACGCCAACGGTGGCGGCCACGAAAAGTTCTTGCTGAACGTGGCCAGCTAGCCGCAGCACCGGTTCTCCAGTCTGTGCCGCGCTGCCTGATCCTGGCTCCTTTGCTTTGACGATCACGCATCTCCGGGCCTGGCGGGGCCGGGTGACGGGGCATCCCGAGAGGAAGTCTCGTCACCCGGCCTGGTTGCACGCTCAGACGGCAGCCTGGTCAGCGTCCGTCCGATGCGGCCGACGGAGAGTGCGTCTCGCATGCGTGTCAGTCGGGTGTTGGCTGTCGAAGATTGCCTGCTGTTCGTGGCTTTCTGCTGAGGGTGATCCCGGCGAGCACCAGAACGATGCCGACCACGACGGCGGCTGTGATGGCTTCCCGAAGGAACAGCCAGCCGAAGGCGATGGCGACGATGGGCAGCAGGTAGGTGACGACGGATGCGGCGGTCGGTCCTTCGTCGTCGATGATCCGGTAGTTCAGGACGTAGGCCGCGCCGGTGCCGAGGACGCCGAGCACCAGCAGGCTGGCAACAGCGTCGATCCGCCAGGTTGGCGTTTCCAGGCCGGCGAACGGCATTGCGATGGCCAGCAGCACTGTCGCTGCACCGAGTTGGCTTGCCGACAGCATGAGAGGCGGAATGCCGCGACCGGTCAGAAAGCGGCCCATGTAGACGTAGCCGACGCCGTAACTTGCGGCTGCGGCGAGGCATGCAAGCCCGCCCCGGCTCGCGATCTCGCCTGCGGACTCCCAGGGCGAGAAGATGACCACCACCCCGAGGAATCCGAGGACGATGCCGGCTGCCTTCTTCGTGGTGACGGCCCAGTCGACGCCGACGAGGAACGCCAGTAGCAGGGTCCATAGCGGGGTAGTCGCGTTGAGCACTCCGGCCACGTTCGACCCGACCGTCTCTTCTCCGATGCCGAACAGCACGTACGGCACGGCGTTGGCGACCAGGGCGGCGGCGAACAGGTGTGCCCAGGTGCGTCCCTGCCGGGGGAAGCGCAGACCGCGCGACAGGGCGATGGGTGCCAGGACCGCGAAGCCGAGCAGGAGTCGCCCGAAGACGATCTGTACGGGGTTGAAGCCGCGTAGCGCGAGCTTGATCCATAGGAAGCTGGAACCCCACAGCAGAGCCAGGGCAGCCACCCGGACGAGTCCAGCCCGGCTGACGCCCTGGTGGTCAGTCGTCAACGGGCATTTCGTAGTCCAGGCCGTTCACGTCAGCGCGCAGGACGAACCGCGTCACCTCGAAGGCCCGCCCGTTGCCGTCGATGCTGGTGTGCAGCACCTCGATTACTGGCACGCCCGGCGGCATCGCGAGGCCCCTTGACTCCTCCGGTGTCGGCATACGTGAGCTGACCTCTTCCCGGATGCGGGCGATGGGGTAGCCGAGATCTTCGAACCGCTGGTAGATGCTTCCCCGGCCGAGCTTCTTCTCGGTTGCCAGGGGTGACCCCGCGACGATCGCAGTGGGGATGAAGGTCACCCCGACCTGCACGGGCTCGTCGTCCGCGAAGTACCAGTTCTCGCGGCGGACGACGTCCTGGCCGGTGCTCAGCCCGAGCCGGTCAGCTACGTCGGCCGGCGGCGGCACGACGGTGACCGATCGACACTCGGTGTGCGGTGTGCGTCCCTGCTGCTGCACCTCGATGCGGAACGGCGACAGCCCGGTTTCGTCCCGTGCCTGGCGGGAGTACCTGTCCCGGCCCATCCGCACGAGTGGACGGCGCTGACGCACGAAGACGCCTCGGCCGTGCTGGGCGACGGCAAGGCCCTCGGCTTGCAGGATGCCCAACGCCTCGCGGGCTGTGTTGCGGGCGGTGGCGTACTGGGAGGCCAGCTCGCGCTCCGAGGGCAGCCGGTCGCCCTCCGCGAGATCGCCTCCTGTGATCGCGGCCCGTAGGTCATCGGCGATGCGGCGGCTCGGGGGTCGTCGCTCTTCCTGATCGCTCATCAGATCACCTGCTTCTCGATGTGGCTCCAGGCTAGCGCAACTGGCTCAAGCCAGCTATTGACAGCTGGGTCACCCTCACGCAATCTGGCTTAAGCCAGTTGCGATCCGGCTGGGCAGTTGTCCGCAGACGTCGGTGGAGACCGACGCGACAAGGAGGCAGGGGCATGGTCCGAACACGATCAAGCTTCCGATCCGATCGACGGCGTCCTTCCGCAGGCTGTGCGGTGCCCAGGTGTGAAGCCGGTAGTGGGCTTCGACGAGCGTGGGCAGGACTGTGGGCGTTCTCGCCTGCGAGCACCTCCGACCTGCCCAGGAATCGGGAGTGCTCGTGATCTCCGGAGTCTTGTCGATTGTGTTCGGTGGGCTGGTGCCGGGCTTCCTGCTCGGGTTGCTCGCGTTCCGTGTCAAGTCCCGCTGGTGCCCGCGCTGCGGCGAGTTCACCCTGGCCATGCCGCCGGGGGAGCAGGACAGATGAGCGACCGCGGCGAGGTGCCGATCGGGCGGCGGATGGCGGAGCTGCGGGCCCGCCGGGGCATGAGTCAGCAGGTCTTCGCCGACCGGATCGGCAAGTCGAAGAGCTGGGTCGACAAGGTCGAACGAGGCGTACGCACCCTCGACCGGCTCTCCGTCATCGAGACCGTGGCCGCCGCCCTCGGCGTCACCCCGACCATCCTGCTCACCGGCAGGCCCCGCCGGGAAGGCGTCACCGACATCGACGCCGCCGTGGAACGCATCCGCGCGGCGCTGGCCCGCCACGACCCACCCGGGGCCGACGCCGACAGCCCCACCGCGCGGCAGCTCGACGACCGGGCCGGTCACGCCTGGGCCGCGTACCGCAACGGCCACCACGCCCAGGTCCTGCGCGCCCTGCCCGACCTGCTCGCCGCCACCCGGCACACCGGCCGCGCCGAGCCGGCGGCCGACCCGCCCGTCCGCGTCTACCGGCTGACCGCCCAGACGCTGGTCAAGCTCGGCCAGCCCCACCTCGCCTGGCTGGCCGCCGACCGTGCCATGACCGCCGCGACCGGCGACCCCCACCGCACCGCGCTCGCCGCCGTATCCCTCGCCCAGGCCCTGCGCGCCCTGCACCGGGGCCGCCTCGCCCAGGCCGCCGCGCTCACCGCCGTACACCAGCTTGACCCGGCGGCGCACGACGGCCCGCCGGACCCGGGCCTCGCCGGGACGCTGCTGCTCGAAGCCGCCCTCGCCGCCGCAAGCTACCGCGACGCCGCCACCGCCCACGACCTCACCGAGCGCGCCGCCCACCTCGCCGCCGCGCACGACGGCCACCGTCAGGGTGACGGCGACGGCATCGCCTTCGGCTCCGCCGCCGTCACCCTCGCTCGCGCCCTGGTCGCCACCCGGCTCGGCGACCACCACCAGGCCGTGACAATCCATCGGTACGCCACCAGCGGCGACGGCTGGCCCATGCTTCCCGCCGAGCACCGCGCCGCACACCTCATCGACATCGCCCGCGCCCACCTCGACCTCGGCGACCCGCGGGCCGCCGGCCGCGCCCTGATCGCCGCCGACCAGATCGCCCCCGCCGAGGCTCGCACCCGCCCCGCCGCACGCGCCGCCCTCACCGCAGTCGTCCGCACCGGACTCACCGCCGCCGACGTCGCCCGCCTCGCCGCCACCATCGGCCTCACCCGGCAGTAGGCATCCGCCCGATCGTGCCGCGCTGCCGTCGCGCCGCCGGCCCCGCGCCCCGTGGTCCTGCGCCCCTGCGCCCTGCGGTCCTGCCCGACGGTGCTGCCGGCTCCGGCACCGCCCGACGGTCGGCCACGAGGATCGTCCGCCGTGTGCCGGCATCCGGTTCGCCATGTCGCGCCGGTGACGAGCGAGCGACCAAGGTGTTGCCAACCGGGAACGAGTGGGGTCGGGGTGGCGCTTCGGGAGTGCGGCCGGGCGTCGTGAGTGATGTCGTATCTGACTCAGCTCCCTATGCGCGGCAGAAGCCGCCCGCCGGGGCAATGGCAATGGGCGGCGACTCCGCCCATTCCGGGGAAATCGAATGGGCGCGCGGCATCGCGCCGCCTAGCCTCGCGAAGATGGGCGATCCTGACGGGCGCGCCTTGGTCGAGCGCGGATACGACGCGTTGTCATACCACTACCGAGCGGACGATGCCGGGGACGGCCAATACGCTCCGTGGCTCGCCGCTTTGCACCGACGCCTGCCGGGTGCGGCGGCGGTTCTCGATCTCGGCTGCGGCTGCGGCTGCGGCGTGCCGGCCGCCCGCTTCCTCGCCGCCGCCTGATGCCCACCGGGACCTTCCGCCGCGCCGACGCCACCCGCGTCGACCTGCCCTCATCCACCTGCCCCTGCCCGAGCAGCCCCGCCTCGTCGGGCGCATCTTCACCTGGCTGCGCCCGGGCGGCTGGCTGCTGGCCACCGTCGGCGACAGCGCCTGGACGGGCACCGAGGACAACTGGCTCGGCGGTCCCGCCGCCATGTGGTGGAGCCATGCCGACGCGTCGACCTACCGCTCCTGGCTGCGGGACGCCGGGCTGCTGGTCACCGCCGAGGAGTTCGTGCCCGAGGGGACGGGCGGGCACGCCCTCTTCTGGGCCCGCCGACCCCCAGCCTGACCAGGTCATCGGGCCCGTCGCGGCCATGTCGGGCAGGTGGCGGTATCCCGGCCGCCGGACACCCCCATGTCGCCGACATGGCGGGCCCAGCCCCGCCCAGCGCGGGTTCGGGACGAAGGTCCCTTTCGATATCTCGTCGTCTGTGGTGTGCTGTTTCCCGATGCGTGGCGCCAGGGGGCTGGAGCATGCATTCAATGAATTTCCATGATTGGCGCGCTAGGTCCGAGTGTTCGCCAAATGAAGGACCGCGTGGAACGCGGGAACGCAGGGGTATCACCCCGCCAGGCAGGGCGTCCTGCCGATCGGTCGGACTTGTTGCCGTCCAGGCGGAGCCAGGCCACCGAGGGCTTTGTTGCCCTCAGTGCGTGTGGCACCATCATGGAATCTTCACGCCCCCCGTGCTGCCCGTTTCGTGACAGGAGCCCCACAGATGCCTACTCAAAAGCTGGGTCGGCTGCTCGGCATGACCCTGATGCTGTTCGCGCTCGCCTCCGGGGTCGCCTCGGTCGCCTCTGTCGCCGGTGCCCCGGCCTCAGCTTCGGGCGGCCTGGTGAACCTCGAGTTCGAGTGGAACTAGGTTCTTCGCAGTTCGTGTGACACCGCCGTCGCCCGGCCACCCACCGGGCGGCGGCGGTAGCGGCGAGACACGGGCCAGGCATCGGCGCGGAGTTCACTCTCGGTGACAACAAGGGAGCAGGATGACGAGCCGAGCGGCAGCCGTGCGACGACGCGGGACTGACCTGGCCTGGCTGATCACCGGGCCGCTGGCGTTCCTGGCGGTCATCTGCTGCCTGCTGATCGCGCTGGTCACCGACGACAAGAAGGACGCCTACGGCGAGTGGGGCCTGGGCCTGCTGCTGCTCACCGCCCTGGTCGCCGCCCACCTGCCGGTGCTGAGCTTCATCGTCCGGCGGCAGACGCTCTCCGCCACGATCACCGAGATCCCGCTGGTCCTGGCGCTCTATTATCTTCCGCCGCTGACCCTGGTGCTGGTGGCCACCCTGGCGGCCCTGATCGCCCAGCTCCGGCGGCGGCTCGGCCCGGCCAAGTTCGCGTTCAACGTCGCCCGGTCCGCCGCGGCGACGTCCCTCGCCGGCCTGGTCCTGCTGGCGTTGCCCCCGATCCGGGGGGTGGGCCCCGGCACGTGGGGCATCCTCTTCGCGGCGGTCAGCACCGTCACCCTGGTCACCCTCGCCGCCGTGGTCGGCGTGATCACCCTGCTCCAGGGCTGGCAGGCCGGGCTGGAGGTGGTCCGGACGTCCACCGTGCCGCTGCTCGCGGCGGCGGTGAACGCGACCGTCGGCCTGATCATCCTGCTCGCGTTGAAGGCCACCTACTGGTCGCTGCTGCTGCTCGCCGCGCTCGCCCTCACGGTGGCGCTGGTCTACCGGGCGTACGCCCAGTTCCTCCGCCAGCACCGCACGCTGGCCGACATCTACGACCTGACCCGGGCGATGACCCGCAGCGGCCAGGACGGCACGCTGCCGGACGCGCTGCTCGGCCGGGTCCGCGCCCTCATGCAGGCCGAGTACGCGACGCTGTGGCTGCCCGCGCAGGGCCGGCACCCGGAGGTGCTGCTGACCGCCCGGATCGACGGGCGGGGCCTGCTCGACTTCTCGAAGATCCCGGCGTCGGTGCGGGAACAGGTCGTGCAGCAGCGGCAGACCGTCGCGCTCGGCGCCCGGCTCGGCGGGGACCGCGTGCAGTTGGCCATGCTCCGGGCGGCGTCGACGAAGGACGCGATCGTCGTGCCGCTGCGCTCCGGCGAGGCGGTAATCGGCACGCTGGAGGTGGTCAACCGGCTCAGCGACGTCGGCCACTTCACCCCGTCGGACGTGCCGGTGATCGAAACGGTCGCCGCGCACGCGGCGGTGGCCCTGGAGAATTCCCGGCTGGTCGACCGGCTGCGCCACGACGCCTACCACGACACGCTGACCAAGCTGCCCAACCGGCGGCGGATCAGCGCGGCGCTCGACGAGGCCGTGAGCATCCGGGCCCCCGGCGAGGTGGTGGCCGTCCTGCTGTTCGACGTGGACGGGCTGCGTCAGGTCAACGAGTCGCTCGGCCACGCGGCCGGCGACCAGGTGCTCGCCGAGGTAGCCGTGCGGCTGCGCGACTCCGCGCCCTCCTCGGCGCTGGTCGGCCGGGCCGGCGGCGACGAGTTCCTGGTGACGCTGCGGCTGGAGAACGCCGAGGCGGCGCTGGAGCTGGCCGCCCGGCTGCGCGAGGAGATCCGCGCCGAGATGGTCTTCGACGCGTTCACGCTGGACGTCGACACGGCCGTCGGCGTGGCCGTGCACCCCGACCACGGCAGCGACGCCGCGACCCTGCTGCAACGGGTCGACCTGGCCGCGATGGCGGCGAAGTCCATGCCGGGCAGCATCCAGTTGTTCAATCCGGCACTGGAGTCGCGGTCGCTGCGCCGCCTCGGCCTCGCGGGCGACCTGCGCAAGGCCCTCGACGACGGCGCGCTGGAGGTCTACTTCCAGCCGAAGGTGACGCTGCGGGACCGCCGCCTGGTCGGGGTGGAGTGCCTGGCCCGCTGGGAGCACCCGGCGCACGGCGAGGTCGCCCCGGAGGACTTCGTGGCCGTGGCGGAGCACACCGGCCAGCTCGGCCGGCTCACCGAGGTGGTGCTGCGGGAGGGGCTGCGGCGCAGCCGGGACTGGGCGCACGCCGAGCAGCCGCTCGCCGTCGCGGTCAACCTCTCCGCGCGTACGCTCACCGACCGGCACTTCCCCGACCGCGTGCGCGAGCTGCTCGCCGAGTACGACGTGCCCCCGCAGCGGCTCACCTTCGAGATCCGCGAGGCCGGGGTGCTCGACGGCACCGACCGCCCGATCCCGACGCTGCGCCGGCTGCGCGACCTCGGGGTGCGGCTGTCGGTGGACGACTTCGGCACCGGCTCGTCCTCGCTGGCCTACCTGCGCCGGCTGCCCGTGCACGAGGTGAAGGTCGACCGCTCCTTCGTGCAGGGCATGGCGACCGACCCGGGGGACCTGGCCATCGTCAACGCCGTGGTGACCCTCTCCCAGCAGTTCGGCCTCGCGGTGGTGGCCGAGGGGGTGGAGAGCGAGCTGACCCTGGAGCTGCTGCAGGACATCGGCTGCGAGATCGGGCAGGGCTTCCTGTTCAGCCGGCCGCTGCCGTACGAGCGGCTGGAGGCGTGGTTCGGGGCCCAGTTGGAGTCCGAGGCGCTCGTCACCCCGGACGTCCGGCGGCTGCGCATCGTCCCCTGATTCCGCCCCGAAGACGGCGCTGAGCTGGGGGAACGTTGCGACGCGCGAGGGTGGGGGGATCCGATTTCACCTCCGGCGCGGGGCCGTGTACTCTTACCTCTGCGCGGCCACCGAGTGATCGCGCAGGCCCCCTTAGCTCAGTCGGCAGAGCGTCTCCATGGTAAGGAGAAGGTCTACGGTTCGATTCCGTAAGGGGGCTCAAAGGGTCCGGCTGGACCCGCCACGGCGGTGTAGCTCAGATGGCAGAGCAAGCGGCTCATAATCGCTGTGTCGCCGGTTCAAGTCCGGCCACCGCTACTCTCGTCCTCCGGGCCAGCTTCCGGTGGTCGGTGGGATGGGCGCCATAGGCGCCCACTTTGCATGTCCGCGTCGCCAGCGCGTAGGCTGAGGCGCTGTAGTTGTTGTCCGTTAGCGAGGAAGGCACTCCGCCGTGGCGAAGGCTACCGATGTCCGGCCGAAGATCACTTTGGCGTGTGTGGAGTGCAAGGAGCGCAACTACATCACGCGCAAGAACCGCCGCAACGACCCGGACCGCATCGAGCTGAAGAAGTTCTGCCCCCGGGACGGCAAGCACACGGTCCACCGCGAGACCCGCTGACCGTCGCCGGCGCACGCCGGCCAGCACGACACCCGATCGCCGATCCGGAGCGAGCGCAAGGCCACCCGGCCGACCGTCCGCCCCCGGGTCGGCCTTCGTGCTTCCCGTGTAGGTTCTCGGGCATGTCCCTGGACCCGTCCTACGTCGGCCGGACCTATCCGCCGACCGCCCCCTACCAGGTGGGCCGTGAAAAGATCCGCGAGTTCGCCACGGCGATCGGCGCCGCCGACCCGGCGCACCACGACCCGGAGGCCGCCCGTGCGCTCGGGCACCCGGACGTGGTCGCTCCGCCGACCTTCCCCGTGGTGATCACGATGGCCGCCACCCAGCAGATCGTCGACGACCCGGCCCTCGGGGTCGACTACAGCCGGGTGGTCCACGGCGACCAGCGGTTCGCCTACACCCGGCCGGTGGTGGCCGGCGACGAGCTGGTCTGCGTGAACACCATCGAGGACATCACCAGCCGCGGCGGGCACGACTTCCTGACCACCCGCACCGACGTGAGCACGGCCGCCGGCGAGTCGGTGGTCGCCGTCTGGTCCAAGCTTGTCGTACGCGGGGAGGCCTGACATGGAGCTGCCCACCCAGACCTTCCGGGTCACCCGGGCCGACCTGGTCCGCTACGCGGGCGCGTCGGGCGACTTCAACCCGATCCACTGGAGCGACCGCGTCGCCACCGGGGTCGGCCTGCCCGGGGTGATCGCGCACGGCATGTTCACCATGGCCCTGGTGGGCCGGGCGGTGGCCGAGTGGGCCGGCGCGCCCGACGCGGTGGTCGACTACGGGGTCCGGTTCGCCCGTCCGGTGGTCGTCCCCGACGACGACGCCGGCACCGAGATCGAGGTGACCGCGAAGGTCCGCGAGGGCGCGGGGGAGGGCCTGACCAGGCTCGACATCACCGCGACGTGCCGGGGCGAGAAGGTGCTCTCGCAGGCCCGGGCGGTGATCCGGACGCCCCGCTGAGAAGGTCGCGCCACGCGCGGGGGCAGACCGGTTGGGAAAGTCGGGTCCGTACCCGTACACTGGTCCGCCGTGGGGCAAGTGACCCCGCCCGGTGCTTCATGGCCGGGTCGGGCGAGCGTTGCCGCACAGGGGTGTAGCTCAATTGGCAGAGCAGCGGTCTCCAAAACCGCAGGCTGCAGGTTCAAGTCCTGTCACCCCTGCGCCTCAGGCCTGACCGTTCCCGTGGGTCGCGCCGCCAACCGGCGGCGTCCGGCCCGTGGTGGTGGCATCGGCGGGGTGGGTTCCGAGGCATCGGGGCCCGTCCGTCGATCCGCCGGCCGCGGCCCGTCGCGGGACGGTTGGTCCGGCCGGCGTGACCAGCGCCGCGCACGCCGCACCGGTGTGCGACCCGATTCCCGCGACGGAGGGCGAAGTGGCCGAGAACAAGCGGCGCAGCGAGGACGCCGGCGACGACGACCGTCTGAACGACGAGGTCGCCGACGACGTGGCCGCCGACGACGACGCCTCCGACGCGGACGAGCCGGTATCCCGCGGTGGCACGGCCACCCGGGCGCGGGCCAAGGCCGAGTCGGCCGACGAGAGGAAGACCCGCAAGGACACCGAGCGGATCGGGCTGTTCGCCCGCATCGCGCGGTTCTTCCGCGAGGTCGTGGCCGAACTGCGTAAGGTCATCTGGCCGACCCGCAAGGAGCTGCTGACCTACACCGCGGTGGTGGTCACCTTCGTCGCCGTGATGCTGACGATCGTGGCCGGCCTGGACTACGCCTTCGCGAAGGGCGTGCTGTGGGTCTTCGGAAACCCCAGCTGACCGGCTGATCAAGCCGATAGTTACGGAAGTGAGCGAGCGTGCCTGAGTACGACGAGACCGCCGAGACCACGGACGAGCAGTCCGCGGTGGCGACGGCGGCCAACGATGAGTCGGTCGAGGCCGCCAGCGAGCCGGACTTTCCGACCACCGAGCCCGCCCCGGACGAGGAGTACGACCCGGTCGCGGAGCTGCGCCAGAAGCTGCGCTACGCGCCGGGCGACTGGTACGTGGTGCACTCGTACGCCGGCTACGAGAACAAGGTCAAGACCAACCTCGAGACCCGGATCACGTCCCTCGACATGGAGGACTACATCTACCAGGTCGAGGTGCCGACCCGGGAAGAGGTCGAGGTCAAGAACGGCAAGCGGTCCCAGATCCAGGCCAAGGTCTTCCCGGGCTACATCCTGGTCCGGATGGAGCTGACCGCCGAGTCCTACTCCTGCGTGCGGAACACCCCGGGGGTCACCGGCTTCGTGGGGGCGACCGACCGGGCCGACCGGCCCGCGCCGCTGAGCCTCGACGAGGTCCTCAAGTGGCTGGCCCCGGCGGTCGAGACCGAGCAGAAGAAGGCCAAGCCCGAGATCAAGGTCCTCGACTTCGAGGTGGGCGACTCGGTCACCGTCACCGACGGCGCGTTCGCCTCGCTGCCGGCGACGATCAGCGAGATCAACGCCGACCAGCAGAAGCTCAAGGTGCTGGTGTCGATCTTCGGCCGGGAGACGCCGGTCGAGCTGAACTTCAACCAGGTCACCAAGATCTGACGTTCCGTCTCGCCGGCGGTGGGCAGCGGCCCGCCGCCGGCGAGGCCGTTTCCGCCCCCGTGCCGGCCTCGGCGGACCTCGCCGCATCCGGGGGCGGAGCCTTGCGCTAACCTAGAACGTCGGCCGTCGCATCGCGCTGACCGTGCGCGCCCCCGGCCGGCACCTTTCCCAGTTCCAAGCCCCAGGAAGAGACATGCCTCCGAAGAAGAAGCTCGTCAAGACGTTCACGCTTCAGCTGAAGGCGGGCCAGGCGACCCCGGCGCCGCCGGTCGGCCCCGCGCTCGGCCAGCACGGCGTCAACATCATGGAGTTCTGCAAGACCTACAACGCGCAGACCGAGGCTCAGCGGGGCGACATCGTCCCCGCCGAGATCAGCGTCTACGAGGACCGCAGCTTCACCTTCGTCCTGAAGACCCCGCCCGCCGCCCAGCTGCTGATCAAGGCCGCCGGCGTGCAGAAGGGCTCGGGCAACCCGCACAAGGAGAAGGTCGGCTCCGTCACCCGCGCCCAGCTGCGGGAGATCGCCGAGAAGAAGATGGTCGACCTCAACGCCAACGACCTCGACCAGGCTGAGAAGATCATCGCCGGCACCGCCCGGTCGATGGGCCTGACCGTCGGCGACTGACCTCGCCTCACCGCCTCACCCGATCAGTTCGTGGGAGGGCACGCGGAGCGCCGCGGCCCGCCATAGACCACAGGAGTAAGCAGAGATGCAGCGCAGCAAGACCTACCGCAAGGCCGCCGAGGTCATCGACCGGTCGAAGCTCTACACGCCGGCCGAGGCGGTCAAGATCGCCAAGGACACCACCAGCACCAAGTTCGACGCCACGGTCGAGGTCGCCATGCGCCTCGGCGTCGACCCCCGCAAGGCGGACCAGATGGTCCGCGGCGTGGTCAACCTGCCGCACGGCACCGGTAAGACCGCCCGCGTGATCGTCTTCGCCGCCGGCGCGAAGGCCGAGGAGGCCGTCGCCGCGGGTGCGGACGAGGTGGGCACCGACGAGCTCGTCGCCCGGATCCAGGGCGGCTGGCTCGACTTCGACGCGGCGATCGCCACGCCGGACCAGATGGCCAAGATCGGCCGGATCGCGCGGATCCTGGGCCCGCGCGGCCTGATGCCGAACCCGAAGACCGGCACGGTGACCATGGACGTCACCAAGGCCGTCTCGGACATCAAGGGCGGCAAGATCACCTTCCGGGTGGACAAGCACTCCAACCTCCACCTGATCATCGGCAAGGCCTCGTTCTCCGAGACCCAGCTGATCGACAACTACGCGGCGGTCCTCGACGAGGTGCTGCGGGCCAAGCCTTCGGCGGCCAAGGGCAAGTACCTCAAGAAGGTCACCCTCACCACCACGATGGGCCCGGGCGTGCCGGTCGACCCCAACCTGATCAAGAACCTCCAGGAGGGCGTCGAGGCCTGAGCACCACCGCCTCGCCGGGGCCCCGCCACGACTCGTGGCGGGGCCCCGTCCGTCTGTCCGGTGTGGCAGGCTCACGCCATGCGCTGGGAGGACGTCGGGCTCCGTTACCACCGGCGCGGTCCGTGGGTGCTGCGGCAGGTCGACCTGCGGCTGGGCGCCGGCGAGGCCGCGGTGGTGCTCGGCCGCAACGGCGTCGGCAAGTCCACGCTGCTCCAGCTCGCGGCCGGGGTGCTCCGGCCGTCCCGGGGCCGCGTCGTCGACCGGCCCCGGCACGTCGGCTGGGTCCCGGAGCGGTTCCCCGCCGACCAGCCGTTCACCGTGGGCCGCTACCTCGCCGGCATGGCCCGCGTCGCCGGGCTGGGCGGTGCCGAGGCCGGCGACGCCGTGCGGCGGTGGACCGAGCGGCTGGGCCTGGGCCCGTTCCACGGGGTGCGGCTGCCCGAGCTGTCCAAGGGCACCGCCCAGAAGGTGGGCCTGGCCCAGGCGATGCTCCGCCGGCCCGGCCTGCTCATCCTCGACGAGCCCTGGGAGGGCCTCGACGCCGCCGCCCGCGACCTGGTCCCCGCCCTGATCGACGAAGTGCTGGCCGCCGGCGGGTCGGTGCTGGTCAGCGACCACCGGGGCGAGACGGCCCGGCTGCCGGGCGCGGCCCGCTGGACGGTCGCCGACGGCACCGTCACCGCGCAGGCCCCGACCGACGCGTCGCCGGGGGCGCTCGTCGTGGTCGAGGTGGCGGTCCCGGCCGCGCGCGCCGCGGGTGCCGTGGCCCGGCTCCGCGCCGACGGTCACCACGTCCTTCGCGTACGCGCCGACCCCGCCCCGCCCGACGCCCCCGCGCCCGCCGGAGGGCCACCCGACCCCGCCCCCGACCCCGGGGCGGGCGGGCAGGTGCCCCGGTGACCGCGCTCGTGCGGCTGCGGCTGGCCGGCTTCCTGCGTACCGGACGGGCGGTCGCCCCGCTGCTGGCCGGCCTGCTCGCCCTCGGCGTCCTCTACGGCGGCGGCCGGGCCCAGCCGGCGGAGGCCTACGGCGTGTCGGCGGTGGTGCTCTTCCCGGTGCTGGCGTGGCAGACCAAGCTCCTGCTCGACGTCGAGCCGGACGTGCAGCGCCGGCTGGCCCTGGTGCTCGCCGGCGCCGCCCGGGAGTGGGCCGCCGGGCTGCTCGCGGCGCTGGTGGCCGGGCTCGGCACGGTCGCCGTCGCGCTGGTCTTCCCCTGGCTGGTGGGCGGGGTGACCGGCCAGGCGGAGCCGGGCGGCCCGTCGGTGGCCGCCGGGGTGGCCCTCGGCGTCTGGGCGCACCTGCTCGCCCTGCCCGCCGCGGTGGCGTTGGGCGCGCTGGCCAGCCGGGCGGTGACGGGCAGCGCCGGTTACGGGGTGGCGGTGCTGGCGCTCGGCGCGGTCGGCTCGTTGGTGCTCGGCCTGTCGGCCTCGGTGGCGCCCTGGCTCGCTCCTCCGGTGCTGCCGGTCGCCCGGGCCACGGCGGCCGGCCCGTCCCCCGCCTCGGTGGGTCTGCTCACCGCGTGGGCCGTCGCCTGGAGCGCGACGGCGCTCGCCGGGTACGCCTGGCGGCGGCGCGCCCGCGCCTGAGGGGTACGGGCGGCGGGGGAGTGACGGGGCGCACCCGGGGGCGATTTGGTGCTCACGGGGCGTGTCGCGTAACCTTGCGGCGAAGTACCACCCAGAGACCGCTGGTCACCGTGCCTAGGCACGGTCGAAGGTCCCGATCCGACGGGCGACCCGCGCAGGGCGGCAAGCGAAACTCGGCTGTGTTCCCGTGGTCCGCCGACTGCGGCGCGACCGGCCGGCCCTCGCCCCGTGCGCCCTGCGCCGGGGCTTTTCTCGTTGTCGTGGCCCTCCGGTACCGGGAGGCCCACCGGCCTCCTGGTGGATCAGCCTGGAGCAACGAGAGAGGAGGGACATGGCGGACAAGCCGATCCGGGCCGACAAGGCCACGGCAGTCGCTGAGATGACCGACAGCTTCCGCAACGCGGGAGCTACGGTGCTGACCGAGTACCGTGGTCTGACGGTTTCCCAGCTCACCCAGCTGCGGCGCTCGCTCGGCAAGGAGACCACCTACACGGTCGCGAAGAACACGCTGGCGAAGCGTGCCGCGGCCGACGCGGGCATCTCCGGCCTCGACGAGCTGTTCACCGGTCCTACCGCGCTGACTTTCGTTTCGGGCGACGTCGTCGAGGCGGCGAAGGGGCTTCGCGACTTCGCGAAGGCCAACCCGAAGCTCGTCATCAAGGGCGGCGTCTTCGAGGGCAAGGCCATTTCCGCGGCCGAGGTCACGAAGCTCGCCGACCTGGAGTCCCGCGAGGTGCTGCTGGCCAAGCTGGCCGGCGCGATGAAGGGCAACCTGAGCAAGGCCGCGGCCCTGTTCCAGGCTCCGCTCTCCAAGGCCGCCCGCGCGGCGGCCGCCCTGGCGGACAAGAAGCGCGAGCAGGAGGGCGCCGAGGCGGCCTGAGGCCGCGTCCGGCGCACCCACGTTCTTAGACAACCGTTAGAAAGGACGCCAGCCATGGCGAAGCTCAGCACCGACGAGCTGCTCGACGCGTTCAAGGAGATGACGCTGATCGAGCTCTCCGAGTTCGTGAAGCAGTTCGAGGAGACCTTCGAGGTCACCGCGGCCGCCCCGGTCGCGGTCGCCGCCGCCGGTGGTGCCGGTGGCGCCGCCGCCGCTCCGGCCGAGGAGGAGAAGGACGAGTTCGACGTCGTCCTCGAGGCCGACGGTGGCAAGAAGATCCAGGTCATCAAGGTCGTGCGCGAGCTGACCGGCCTGGGCCTCAAGGAGGCCAAGGACGCGGTCGAGGCCGCGCCGAAGGCCATCCTCGAGAAGGTCAACAAGGAGACCGCCGAGAAGGCCAAGGCCAAGCTCGAGGGCGAGGGCGCCAAGGTCACCCTCAAGTAATTGAGGTTGGACTCAGGCGTGCGCCCGGCTCGCCTCACGTGAGCCAGGGCACATCGCGTCGCGGCGGGGGGGGGGTGCCCCCCCCCCCGCCGTGTTCGTGTCGTGACTCCCTGACAGCGTCGTGAGCAGGGCGGCGACGCTCCGCGCCCTTCGGCGGGGCGCTCCGGGGCCGTCGCCCACGCGTGGGAAACACCTGTCGCGCACGAGACGGGCCCTTGACGCGGCCCCCGGCTGCCAGGCACGCTGACACCAGCAAGACCTTCCGCGCTTGCGACGGCCACCATCCGGGTAATGGCAGCGGCGGCACCATCGTCCGCTGCACCTGGGCGGTCCGTGGGTATGCCGCGTTCCGAGCGGCCCGGTGAGGCCCCGTTCCGGGGGCCCCGAGGCACGTTCCGCGGCGACCTGCGGGTTGGGCTGGACAGCGGTTAGCCTCTCGGCTACACTGCTAGTTTGCGCTGCCTTCCGACTTGACCCCTGCGCAGAAATGTCCGATTACGGATATTTCTGGTGGGGTCATTGGAGTGCACGCGTACCAGCCGTTCTGCAGCACCGGTCCTCGGAAGGACGCATCTTGGCAGCTTCCCGCCCTGCGAAGACCAGTCGTACGTCGAGCGCTTTCGCACCCCGCCGAGTTTCATTCGGCAGGATCACCGAACACCTCGAGGTCCCCAACCTCCTCGCCATCCAGAACGAGTCCTTCGACTGGCTCGTCGGCAACGAGGCTTGGCAGGGCCGGTCGGCGGACGACCCGCACGCACGCTCGGGTCTCGCGGAAATCCTCGACGAGATCAGTCCCATTGAGGACTTTTCCGGCACCATGTCGCTCTCCTTCTCGGCGCCGCGCTTCGACGAGGTCAAGGCCTCGATCGAGGAGTGCAAGGAGAAGGACCTGACCTACTGCGCCCCGCTGTTCGTGACGGCGGAGTTCACCAACAACACCACCGGCGAGATCAAGAGCCAGACGGTGTTCATGGGTGACTTCCCGATGATGACGCCCAAGGGCACGTTCATCATCAACGGCACCGAGCGCGTCGTGGTCAGCCAGCTCGTCCGGTCCCCGGGCGTCTACTTCGACAAGCAGCCGGACAAGACCTCCGACCGCGACCTCTCCAGCGTCAAGGTCATCCCGAGCCGGGGTGCCTGGCTCGAGTTCGACATCGACAAGCGCGACACCGTCGGCGTCCGCATCGACCGCAAGCGCCGGCAGGCCGTCACCGTCCTGCTCAAGGCCATCGGTTGGTCGGCCGAGCGGATCCGCGAGAAGTTCGGCTGGTCCGAGCTGCTGATGACGACGCTCGAGAAGGACCACATCGCCGGCCAGGACGAGGCGCTGCTAGACATCTACCGCAAGCTCCGCCCTGGCGAGCCGCCGACCCGCGAGAACGCCCAGACCCTGCTCGACAACCTCTTCTTCAACCCGAAGCGGTACGACGTCGCCAAGGTCGGTCGGTACAAGTTCAACAAGAAGCTCGAGCTGAGCGTGCCGATCACCACCGGCACGCTCACCGAGGACGACATCGTCGCCACCGTGGAATACCTCTGCCGGCTGCACGCCGGTGAGGACGGCTACGAGGCCGACGACATCGACCACTTCGGCAACCGGCGCCTGCGCACCGTGGGCGAGCTCATCCAGAACCAGGTCCGCGTCGGCCTGTCCCGGATGGAGCGGGTCGTCCGCGAGCGGATGACCACCCAGGACGTCGAGGCGATCACGCCGCAGACCCTGATCAACATCCGCCCCGTCGTGGCGGCGATCAAGGAGTTCTTCGGCACCTCGCAGCTGTCCCAGTTCATGGACCAGACCAACCCGCTGGCGGGCCTGACCCACCGGCGTCGGCTGAGCGCGCTCGGCCCGGGTGGTCTGTCCCGGGAGCGGGCCGGCTTCGAGGTCCGCGACGTGCACCCGTCCCACTACGGCCGGATGTGCCCGATCGAGACGCCCGAAGGCCCGAACATCGGCCTGATCGGCGCGCTGTCCACCTTCGCCCGGGTCAACCCGTTCGGCTTCATCGAGACGCCGTACCGGAAGGTCGTCGACGGTCGGGTCACCGACCAGATCGACTACCTGACCGCGGACGAGGAGGACCGGTTCGTCAAGGCCCAGGCGAACGCGCCGCTGAAGGCCGACGGCACGTTCGCCGAGGACCGGGTCCTCTGCCGCCGTAAGGGCGGCGAGACCGAGGACGTGGTCCCGGCCGCCGTCGACTACATGGACGTCTCGCCGCGGCAGATGACCTCGGTCGCGACCGCGATGATCCCGTTCCTCGAGCACGACGACGCCAACCGGGCCCTGATGGGCGCGAACATGCAGCGTCAGGCGGTGCCGCTGGTCAAGGCGGAGTCGCCGCTGGTCGGCACCGGCATGGAATACCGTGCCGCCGTCGACGCCGGTGACGTGGTCGTGGCCGAGGTCGGCGGTGTCATCGAGGACCTCTGCGCCGACTACATCACCATCCACCAGGACGACGGCCACCGCCGGACGTACCTGCTGCACAAGTTCCGCCGCTCCAACGCCGGCTCCTGCGTCAACCAGAAGCCGGTCGTCTTCGAGGGCGACCGCGTCGAGGCCGGCCAGGTCATCGCCGACGGTCCCTGCACCGACGAGGGCGAGATGGCGCTCGGGCGCAACCTGCTGGTCGCGTTCATGTGCTGGGAGGGCCACAACTACGAGGACGCGATCATCCTGTCGCAGCGCCTCGTGCAGCAGGACGTGCTCACCTCGATCCACATCGAGGAGCACGAGGTCGACGCGCGGGACACCAAGCTCGGCCCGGAGGAGATCACCCGGGACATCCCGAACGTCAGCGAGGAGATGCTCGCCGACCTCGACGAGCGCGGCATCATCCGGATCGGCGCCGAGGTCGTCCCCGGCGACATCCTGGTCGGCAAGGTCACGCCCAAGGGCGAGACCGAGCTGACCCCGGAGGAGCGGCTGCTCCGCGCGATCTTCGGCGAGAAGGCGCGCGAGGTCCGGGACACCTCGCTGAAGGTGCCGCACGGCGAGACCGGCACGGTCATCGGCGTACGCACGTTCTCCCGCGAGGACGGCGACGAGCTGCCCCCGGGCGTCAACGAGCTGGTCCGGGTCTACGTCGCCCAGAAGCGGAAGATCCAGGACGGCGACAAGCTCGCCGGCCGGCACGGCAACAAGGGCGTCATCTCGAAGATCCTGCCGATCGAGGACATGCCGTTCCTGGAGGACGGCACCCCGGTCGACATCGTGCTCAACCCGCTGGGTGTGCCGTCCCGGATGAACATCGGCCAGGTGCTGGAGACGCACCTCGGCTGGGTGGCCAAGACGGGGTGGAGCGTCGACGGCGACGACGCCGAGTGGAAGCGCCAGCTGCGCTCCATCGAGGCGCACGAGTCCGAGCCGGACACCAACGTGGCCACGCCGGTCTTCGACGGTGCCCGCGAGGAGGAGATCTCCGGTCTGCTCGCGTCGACCCTGCCCAACCGGGACGGCAAGCAGCTGATCGGTTCCTCCGGCAAGGCGCAGCTGTTCGACGGTCGCTCCGGCGAGCCGCTGCCGGACCCGATCGCGGTCGGCTACATCTACATCCTGAAGCTCAACCACCTGGTCGACGACAAGATCCACGCCCGGTCGACCGGTCCGTACTCGATGATCACGCAGCAGCCGCTGGGTGGTAAGGCGCAGTTCGGTGGCCAGCGTTTCGGTGAGATGGAGTGCTGGGCGATGCAGGCGTACGGCGCCGCGTACGCCCTGCAGGAGCTGCTGACCATCAAGTCCGACGACGTCCTGGGCCGGGTCAAGGTCTACGAGGCGATCGTCAAGGGCGAGAACATCCCGGAGCCGGGCATTCCGGAGTCGTTCAAGGTGTTGCTCAAGGAACTGCAGTCGCTGTGCCTGAACGTCGAGGTGCTCTCCAGCGACGGCGTGGCCCTGGAGATGCGCGAGACCGACGACGAGGTGTTCCGGGCCGCGGAGGAGCTGGGCATCGACCTGTCCCGGCGCGAGCCGAGCTCGGTCGAAGAGGTGTAAGTGGTGTGGGTTGGGGGCCGGGCGACCGGCCCCCAACCCCGCCCGTGATCTAGCTGTAAAGACGACGACATAGGGGACATAGTGCTCGACGTCAACTTCTTCGACGAGCTGCGCATCGGTCTCGCCACCGCCGACGACATCCGTCAGTGGTCGCACGGCGAGGTCAAGAAGCCCGAGACGATCAACTACCGCACCCTCAAGCCGGAAAAGGACGGGCTCTTCTGCGAGAAGATCTTCGGTCCGCAGCGGGACTGGGAGTGCTACTGCGGTAAGTACAAGCGGGTCCGGTTCAAGGGCATCATCTGCGAGCGCTGCGGCGTCGAGGTGACCCGCTCCAAGGTTCGCCGGGAGCGCATGGGGCACATCGAGCTGGCCGCTCCGGTGACCCACATCTGGTACTTCAAGGGCGTGCCGAGCCGGCTGGGCTACCTGCTGGACCTCGCCCCGAAGGACCTCGAAAAGATCATCTACTTCGCCTCGTACGTCGTGACGAGCGTGGACGCCGAGTCGCGTCACCGTGACCTCTCGACCATCGAGAACGAGATCCTCGCCGAGAAGCGGCAGTCGGAGAACAGCCGCGACTCGGAGATCGAGAAGCGGGCCGCCAAGCTGGAGGCCGATCTGGCCGAGCTGGAGGCCGAGGGCGCGAAGGCGGACGTCCGGCGCAAGGTCAAGGAGGGCGGAGAGCGCGAGATGCGCCAGATCCGCGACCGGGCCCAGCGCGAGATCGACCGCCTCGACGAGGTGCTCGACACCTTCCGCAAGCTGGAGCCGAAGCAGCTCGTCACCGACGAGCTGCTCTACCGGGAGCTGCGCGACCGGTTCGGCGAGTACTTCACGGGCGGCATGGGCGCCGAGGCGATCAAGGCGCTGGTCCAGAACATGGACCTCGACGCCGAGGCCGAGAGCCTGCGCGAGACCATCCGCTCCGGCAAGGGCCAGCGGAAGATCCGGGCGCTCAAGCGGCTCAAGGTCGTCGCGGCGTTCCTGAACACCCGCAACTCGCCGCTCGGCATGGTGCTGGACTGCGTCCCGGTCATCCCGCCGGACCTGCGCCCGATGGTGCAGCTCGACGGTGGCCGCTTCGCGACGTCCGACCTGAACGACCTGTACCGCCGCGTGATCAACCGGAACAACCGTCTCAAGCGGCTGATCGACCTCGGCGCGCCCGAGATCATCGTCAACAACGAGAAGCGGATGCTCCAGGAGGCCGTCGACGCGCTGTTCGACAACGGCCGCCGCGGCCGGCCGGTCACCGGCCCGGGTAACCGCCCGCTCAAGTCGCTGTCCGACATGCTCAAGGGCAAGCAGGGCCGGTTCCGGCAGAACCTGCTCGGCAAGCGCGTCGACTACTCCGGCCGTTCGGTCATCGTGGTCGGCCCGAAGCTGAAGCTGCACCAGTGCGGCCTGCCCAAGCAGATGGCGCTGGAGCTGTTCAAGCCGTTCGTGATGAAGCGGCTGGTCGACCTCAACCACGCGCAGAACATCAAGTCCGCCAAGCGGATGGTCGAGCGGCAGCGCCCGGTCGTGTGGGACGTGCTGGAAGAGGTCATCGGCGAGCACCCGGTGCTGCTCAACCGCGCGCCGACCCTGCACCGCCTGGGCATCCAGGCCTTCGAGCCGCAGCTGGTCGAGGGCAAGGCCATCCAGATCCACCCGCTGGTCTGCACCGCGTTCAACGCCGACTTCGACGGCGACCAGATGGCGGTGCACGTGCCGCTGTCCGCCGAGGCGCAGGCCGAGGCGCGGATCCTGATGCTGTCGTCGAACAACATCCTCAAGCCGGCCGACGGTAAGCCGGTCACCATGCCCACCCAGGACATGGTCATCGGCCTCTACCACCTCACCCACCTCACCACCGGTGAGAAGGGCGAGGGCCGGGCGTTCAGCTCGGACGCCGAGGCGCGGATGGCGTTCGACGCCGGCGAGCTGCACCTGCAGGCGCCGGTGCGGATCCGGCTGCGCGGGCTGGTCGGGGTCGACAACGGCGCCGGCGCGCAGCCGTGGGTCGCGCCGGAGGGCTGGGTCGAGGGTGAGCCGCTCACCGTCGAGACCACCCTGGGCCGGGTGCTGTTCAACGAGACGCTGCCGCAGGGCTACCGCTTCGTGAACTACGAGATCCGCAAGGGTCAGCTCTCCGCGATCGTCAACGACCTCGCCGAGCGCTTCCCGAAGGTCGCCCTCGCCGCGACCCTCGACGGGCTCAAGGAGGCCGGTTTCCACTGGGCCACCTGGTCCGGGGTGACGATCGGCATGGAGGACGTCATCGCTCCGCCGCGCAAGCGGGAGATCCTGGAGCGGTACGAGAAGGAAGCCGACCGGATCGACAAGCAGTACCAGCGTGGTCTGATGACCGCCGAGGAGCGTCGCGGCGAGCTCATCGAGATCTGGACCAAGGCGACCAACGAGGTCGCCAAGGAGATGGACACCGCGCTGCCGCAGGAGAACCCGCTGTGGAAGATGATCAACTCGGGTGCCCGCGGTAACCTGCTCCAGCTCCGCCAGATCGCCGCGATCCGTGGTCTGGTGGCCAACCCCAAGGGCGAGATCATCCCGCGACCCATCAAGGCGTCGTACCGGGAGGGTCTCTCCGTGCTGGAATACTTCATTTCCACGCACGGTGCCCGTAAGGGTCTGGCCGACACCGCGCTGCGGACCGCCGACTCGGGTTACCTGACCCGTCGTCTGGTGGACGTCTCGCAGGACGTCATCATCCGCGAGGAGGACTGCGGCACCGACCGGGCCATCCCGATGCAGATCGGCGAGCGGCGCGACGGCAAGCTGTACGTCCACGAGCACGCCGAGACCAGCGTCCACGCCCGGACCCTGGCCGACGACATCAAGGGCCCGGACGGCACGGTCGTCGCCCACCGGGGCCAGGACATCAACTCCATCCTGGTCGACGCGATCGTCGCCGCCGGGACGGAGACGGTGCGGGTGCGCAGCGTGCTCACCTGCGAGTCGAAGCTGGGCGTCTGCGGTGCGTGCTACGGCCGTTCGCTGCCGACCGGCAAGACCGTGGACGTCGGCGAGGCGGTCGGCATCATCGCCGCCCAGTCGATCGGTGAGCCCGGTACGCAGCTGACGATGCGTACGTTCCACACCGGTGGTGTCGCGGGTGAGGACATCACCCAGGGTCTGCCCCGGGTCCAGGAGATCTTCGAGGCCCGCGTCCCGAAGGGCAAGGCGCCCATCGCCGACACCCCGGGCCGGATCCGGATCGAGGACGGCGAGCGGTCGCGGAAGATCATCGTGGTGCCGGACGACGGCTCCGACGAGATCGTCTACGACAAGATCTCCAAGCGGGTCCGGCTGCGGGCCCACGACGGCGACCACGTCGAGGTCGGCGAGAAGCTCACCGAGGGCACCATCGACCCGCACGAGCTGCTGCGCATCCTCGGCCCGCGCGCGGTCCAGGTCCACCTGACCCAGGAGGTCCAGGAGGTCTACCGCTCGCAGGGTGTGCTCATCCACGACAAGCACATCGAGATCATCATCCGCCAGATGCTCAAGCGGGTGACGGTCATCGACTCCGGCTCGACCGAGTTCCTGCCGGGCGTGCTGGTCGACCGGGCGCTGTTCGAGTCGGAGAACCGCCGGCTCGTCGGCGAGGGCGGCGAGCCCGCCGCCGGTCGCCCCGTGCTGATGGGTATCACCAAGGCCTCGCTGGCCACGGACTCCTGGCTGTCGGCGGCCTCCTTCCAGGAGACCACCCGGGTGCTGACGGACGCGGCGATCCACGCCCGCAGCGACTCGCTGATCGGCCTCAAGGAGAACGTGATCATCGGTAAGCTCATCCCGGCCGGTACGGGCATCAGCAAGTACCGCAACGTCCGGGTCGAGCCGACCGAGGAGGCCAAGGCCAAGGTCTACTCGATGACCGGATACCCGGAGACCGACTACGGCTTCGGGCCGGCCAGCGGGCAGGCCGTGCCGCTGGACGACTTCGACTTCGGGTCGTACCGCTAAAGATCACGCACTGACGACGAGGCCCCCGGCGCACCGCCGGGGGCCTCGTCGCGTCGGGCCGTGCGACACCGCCATGTCGCCGAGCTGGCGGGGTCGCCGGCCCGGGATACCGCTATCTCTCCGTGGTCGGCTGGGATCGTCGCGGGGGACGGGCATGATGGAGGGCATGACGATCGCACCCGGGCAGGTGCCCGTCGCCCCGCACGGGGCACGCCATCCGCTCGACCCCGACCCGGTGCGCTCCAGCAAGGCCCGGGCGGTCTTCGCGCTCGGCCTGATGGGCGCGCTGACCGGGCTCTTCGTCGGCGGGGTGGTGCCGGCCACGCTCGCTCTCGTGCTGGCCCGGCAGGCCCGCCGTGAGGCGTACGCCTCGGGGGGTTTCCTCACCGGCGCGGCCTGGCTGCGACGCGGGGAGCGCCTGGCCTGGGCCGGGCTGGTCCTGGTCGCGGCGGCCGTGGTGGCGGCCCTGGTGATCGGCCTGGTGCGGTTGGCCGGAGCGCCGTTCGGGCACGACTACGCCCCGAACGTGGACTGACCGTCCCGCGCGGGGGAGACGCCGACGCGCGCCCACGGGGCTGGCCGGGCGACGGTAGCCTGGCCGGTGTCCGCCGCGCGGCGGTGGACGACGACCGGTGACAGGAGGCCCTCGTGACGGAACCGGCGCGGCCCTCGGGCGAGTCGGCGGAGGGATCCGCCGCGCACCCGGATCCGGCGGGGTCGCCGGCAGCGCCGGAGGAGAGCCCGTGGGCCCGGCCCGCCGCCGGCACCGATCCGGGGGCACCGGGCATCCCTACCGTCCCCGCCCCGCCGTCGGTCTCGCCTTCGTCGGCCTCCCCGCCGATCGGGAGCACCGGCCCCTCTGCCGGCGCGTTCCCGCAGCCCGACCCGTTTCCTGGGCCGGGTCCCGGCCCGGCGGCCGGCTCCCCGCCGCAGTTCGGCCCAGGCCCGGGGGCCGGCGACGCCGCGCAGCCGAGTTCCGGGCCACCGCCGGCCCCCGCCGCACCGCCGACTTCGCCCGAGCCGTGGTCCCCCGCCGCGCAGTCGTCTCCCTCGGCGCAGCCGGGCCCCGCCGCGTCGCCGTCCCCCTCGGCGTCGGGTTCCGCGTCGCAGCCGGTTCCGCCCGCGCATCCGGGTCTCTCGGCACCACCGGCCTCTCCTGCCCAGCCGGGCCCCCCGGCGCCGCCAGCTTCCTTCGCGCAGCCGTCTTCCCCTGTGCAGCCGGCCTCCTTCGTGCAGCCGGCCTCCTTCGTGCAGCCGGGCCCCCCGGCATCGCCGGCTTCTCCCGCGCAGTCGGCTTCCTTCGTGCAGCCTGGCCACGCGCCACAGTCGGCGGCCGGGCCGCATCCGGCTCCCGCTTCCTGGCCGGGGCACCCCGGCACGACCACCCATCCGGGGGGCGCGCCGGGCGGCTACCCGGGTCAGGCGCCGGGCGGTGCCTGGGGCGGACCGAGCGGCGGCTGGGGCGGACCGAGCGGCGGCTGGGGCGGACCAGGCGGCGGCTGGGGCGGACCGGGCGCTGGCCGGGGGGCGGTGCCCCCGCCGCCGAAGGACGCGGCCCGACCGCCCAAGCGGGTCGACCCGGTGCCGGGCACCCCGTTCGGCGTGGTGCATCTCGACGTGCCCCCGGTGACGTCCGGGCTCGCGATCGGGTCACTGGTGGCGGGCATCGCCTCCGCACTGGTGTCGCTCCTGGTGATCTGCCTCGGGGCGACCGCCGGCAGCCAGGGGGCCTGGGCCGCCGGTGTGTTCGCGGTCCTCGGGCTGCTGGCCGGCACGGCGGCGGTGGTGGCCGGTGCGCTCGGCCGGCGGCAGATCCGGCGTCCGGCACCCCCGCCGGCGGTGCGCTTCACGGGCCGGGGGCTGGCGGTGGCCGGGATCAGCTGCGGCGTGGTGGGCGTGGTGCTCAGCCTGCTGGGCCTCGGCCTCGGGCTGCTGCTCGCCCTGAGCTGAGTCTCCGCCCGTGCTGGGGCCGCCCCGTCCTCCGGCTGGTCCGGCTTGATCGACACCATGTCGGCGACATGGCGGGGTCGAGGGTGCCTGGATGCCGCCATGTCGCCGACATGGCGGCTCAGAGGCAGGGCGGGGCGGCGGCGTTACCCAGGGCCGACGGGCCGGGTGCCGCGGTAGCCGTTACACTTGTTTCTGTAGGTGCCCATCGCAAGTGGGCAGGCGCGACGGTTCGGCCGGCAGGGCGGTGACGCTGATCTCCGGGACCTCTCCGTTTTGACCTGTGCGGCTGTGATAGGTACTCTTTCCCCTTGTGCCCGGGCTCGCCCGGGCAACTCGTGCGTGCGTCGGAACCGGGTTCCCGGTGATCGCGCGGCAGCACGACAGAGAGCCAGAAGACCCGGCGCGCGGTGACCGTGTGCCGGTGACAGAAATCCGGTGCGCGCGCGAGCGGCTGCACCGGGACCGTGAGCCGGGCGACACGCCCGACCGCGGGTGCCGGGACCTCCGCAAGGCGGGCCTGGCCGGAATGTAGGAGAGCCTTTCCACGAGGGATGGCTACGAGCAGACGGCGCGGTCGCCGGAAGGCGGCCGAAGGGAGCGGAGAAACCCGGTGCCCACGATCCAGCAGCTGGTCCGAAAGGGCCGCCAGGCGAAGACGAGTAAGACCAAGACCCCGGCGCTGAAGGGTTCCCCTCAGCGGCGCGGCGTGTGCACCCGTGTGTACACCACCACCCCGAAGAAGCCGAACTCGGCGCTGCGCAAGGTCGCTCGTGTCAAGCTCAGCAGCCAGATCGAGGTGACCGCCTACATCCCGGGCGTGGGTCACAACCTGCAGGAGCACTCCATCGTGCTCGTCCGCGGCGGCCGGGTGAAGGACCTCCCCGGCGTGCGTTACAAGATCGTCCGCGGTTCGCTGGACACCCAGGGTGTCCGTAACCGCAAGCAGGCGCGCAGCCGTTACGGCGCGAAGAAGGAGAAGAGCTGAGATGCCGCGTAAGGGACCCGCTCCGCGGAAGCCGCTGGTCGCTGACCCGGTGTACAACTCGCCGTTGGTCACCCAGCTGGTGAACAAGATCCTGCTGCGCGGCAAGCGCCAGCTCGCCGAGCGCATCGTGTACGCGGCCCTGGAGGGCTGCCGCGAGAAGTCCGGCACCGACCCGGTCGTCACCCTGAAGCGGGCGATGGACAACGTCAAGCCGACCCTCGAGGTGCGCAGCCGCCGTGTCGGTGGCGCCACCTACCAGGTCCCGGTCGAGGTCCGGCCGGCCCGGGCGACCACCCTGGGCCTGCGCTGGCTGGTCACCTACTCCCGCGCCCGGCGCGAGAAGACCATGATCGAGCGGCTGATGAACGAGCTGCTGGACGCGAGCAACGGCCTCGGTGCCGCCGTCAAGCGGCGCGAGGACACGCACAAGATGGCCGAGTCGAACAAGGCCTTCGCGCACTACCGCTGGTAACACATCTGGTTCCGGCGCCCGCGTGGCGCCGGAACCACCACCAGTTGTGTCGAGACGACGATAAGTAGGGATTGAAGTGGCCGCCGCAGACGCGCTCGCCAACGTACGCAACATCGGCATCATGGCGCACATCGATGCCGGTAAGACCACTACCACCGAGCGGATCCTCTTCTACACCGGTATCACGTACAAGATCGGTGAGGTCCACGAGGGCGCTGCCGTCATGGACTGGATGGAGCAGGAGCAGGAGCGTGGTATCACCATCACCTCCGCTGCCACCAAGTGTGAGTGGAAGGGCCACACGATCCAGATCATCGACACGCCCGGTCACGTCGACTTCACGGTCGAGGTCGAGCGGTCGCTGCGGGTGCTGGACGGTGCGGTCGCGGTCTACGACGGCGTGGCCGGCGTGGAGCCGCAGACGGAGAACGTCTGGCGTCAGGCCGACAAGTACAACGTCCCGCGGATGTGCTTCGTCAACAAGCTCGACCGGACCGGCGCGGACTTCTTCCGCTGCGTCCAGATGATGATCGACCGGCTGAACGCGACCCCGCTGGTGCTCCAGATCCCGATCGGGCTCGAGGGCGACCACATCGGTGTCGTCGACCTGATCGGCATGCGTGCCCTCACCTGGCGCGGGGAGACCCAGAAGGGTGAGGACTACGCGATCGAGGAGATCCCGGCCGACCTCGCCGACTCCGCTGCGGAGTGGCGCGAGAAGCTGATGGAGACCCTGGCCGACGTCGACGACGCGGTGATGGAGAAGTACCTGGAGGGCGAGGAGATCTCCGTCGAGGAGATCAAGGCCGCCATCCGGCGGGCCACGATCGCCAGCAAGGCCAACCCGGTGCTGTGCGGCTCGGCGTTCAAGAACAAGGGCGTGCAGCCCATGCTCGACGCCGTGGTCGACTTCCTGCCGTCGCCGCTGGACATCCCGGCCATCGAGGGCACCGCGACCGACGGCGAGACGCCGCTGCAGCGGAAGCCCTCGAAGAAGGAGCCGTTCTCCGGTCTCGCCTTCAAGATCCAGACCGACAAGCACCTCGGCAAGCTCACCTACGTCCGGGTCTACTCCGGCGTGGTCGAGTCGGGGTCCCAGGTGGTCAACTCCACCAAGGACCGCAAGGAGCGCATCGGCAAGATCTACCAGATGCACGCCAACAAGCGGGAAGAGCGCGGCTCGGCCCAGGCTGGCGACATCATCGCGGTGCAGGGTCTCAAGCAGACCACCACCGGTGACACGCTGTGCGACCCGGCGAACCCGGTCATCCTGGAGTCGATGACCTTCCCGGAGCCGGTCATCGAGGTCGCCATCGAGCCGAAGACCAAGGCCGACCAGGAGAAGCTCAGCACCGCCATCCAGCGGCTGGCCGAGGAGGACCCGACCTTCCGCGTCAAGCTGGACGACGAGACCGGCCAGACGGTCATCTCCGGCATGGGCGAGCTGCACCTGGACATCCTGGTCGACCGGATGCGCCGCGAGTTCAACGTCGAGGCGAACATCGGCAAGCCGCAGGTGGCGTACCGCGAGACCATCCGCCGCAAGGTGGAGAAGGTCGAGTTCACCCACAAGAAGCAGACCGGTGGTTCCGGCCAGTACGCCCGGGTCATCATCAGCCTGGAGCCGCTGCCGCTGGACAACGACTCGCCGACCTACGAGTTCGCGAACGCCGTCACGGGTGGCCGCATCCCCCGGGAGTTCATCCCGTCGGTGGACGCGGGCGCCCAGGACGCCATGCAGTACGGCATTCTCGCCGGCTTCCCGCTGGTGGGTGTCAAGCTGACCCTGGTGGACGGCCAGTACCACGAGGTCGACTCGTCCGAGATGGCGTTCAAGATCGCTGGCTCGATGGCGCTGAAGGAGGCGGCCCGCAAGGCCGACCCGGCGCTGCTGGAGCCGGTGATGTCCGTCGAGGTCACCACTCCTGAGGAGAACATGGGTGACGTCATCGGCGACCTCAACTCCCGCCGTGGCATCATCCAGGCGATGGAGGAGCGCAGCGGCACCCGCATCGTGAGGGCGCTGGTGCCGCTGTCGGAGATGTTCGGCTACGTCGGCGACCTGCGGTCGAAGACCCAGGGCCGGGCTAGCTACAGCATGCAGTTCGACTCCTACGCCGAGATTCCGGCCTCGGTGGCCAAGGAGATCATCGCCAAGGCGACTGGTGAGTGACGCTCGCCTGAGCTGATCCGATGAATCGGGGCTGGTCGCGGGAGGGACTCCCGCCCGCGGCCACCTCGGTCGGGTTGTGTGAGACCGGGCCTGTAGGCTTCATCGCCGCAGAACCCACAAAAGCTCTCCGGCCGTCAGGCCGGAAAGGCTGTCGACAGAGTCCTAAGCGCCTACCTGGCGTGCCGGGGCGAGAAGAACCAAGAAGTCCACAGGAGGACACCAGTGGCGAAGGCGAAGTTCGAGCGGACTAAGCCGCACGTCAACATCGGCACCATTGGTCACATCGACCACGGTAAGACGACGCTGACGGCGGCCATCACCAAGGTCCTGCACGACCAGTTCCCGGACCTGAACCCGTACACCCCGTTCGACGAGATCGACAAGGCGCCGGAGGAGAAGGCCCGCGGCATCACGATCTCCATCGCGCACGTCGAGTACCAGACCGAGGCGCGGCACTACGCGCACGTCGACTGCCCCGGGCACGCCGACTACATCAAGAACATGATCACCGGTGCCGCGCAGATGGACGGCGCGATCCTGGTGGTGGCGGCGACCGACGGCCCGATGCCGCAGACCCGCGAGCACGTGCTGCTGGCCCGTCAGGTCGGTGTGCCGTACATCGTCGTGGCGCTCAACAAGAGCGACATGGTCGACGACGCCGAGCTCCTGGAGCTCGTCGAGCTCGAGGTCCGCGAGCTGCTCTCCTCGCAGGAGTACCCGGGCGACGACCTGCCGGTCGTGCAGGTCTCCGCGCTGAAGGCGCTCGAGGGCGACCCGGTGTGGACCGAGAAGCTGCTCGAGCTGATGAACGCGGTCGACACCGCGATCCCGCAGCCGGAGCGCGAGACCGAGAAGCCGTTCCTCATGCCTGTCGAGGACGTCTTCACGATCACCGGTCGTGGCACCGTCGTCACCGGTCGTGTCGAGCGTGGCGTGCTGCTCCCGAACGAGGACGTCGAGGTCGTCGGCATCCGCGAGAAGGGCTTCAAGACCAAGGTCACCGCGATCGAGATGTTCCGGAAGACCCTGGACGACGCGCGCGCGGGTGAGAACGTCGGTCTCCTGCTGCGTGGCACCAAGCGCGAGGACGTCGAGCGCGGCATGGTCGTCATCAAGCCGGGCACCACGACCCCGCACACGGAGTTCGAGGCGACGGTCTACATCCTCTCCAAGGAGGAGGGCGGCCGGCACACCCCGTTCTTCCAGAACTACCGCCCGCAGTTCTACTTCCGCACCACGGACGTCACCGGCGTCGTCACGCTGCCCGAGGGCACCGAGATGGTCATGCCGGGCGACAACACCACGATGAGCGTCAAGCTCATCCAGCCCATCGCGATGGAGGAAAACCTCAAGTTCGCGATCCGGGAGGGTGGCCGTACGGTCGGCGCGGGTCGGGTCACCAAGATCGTCAAGTGAACTGGGTAACCCCGATTAGCGTCGCCGCCGGTCGTGCGGCATACTAGTCAGGTTGCGTAACGGCAGTTCCTCGCCCGTGTCCGGCATCCGCTGGACCTCCGGGTCGTTGAACAGTCGCGCGTAGGGTGGTTGGCCTGCCACTGTGCGGCCAACCACCCTCGCACGGCGTCCGGGTCGCGGTGAACGCGATCGGCGCCATTGACCCACCGCATGGCCAGCAGAGCTCCGGGGTCCCGGGGCGGAGCCTGGTCCTAGGGCGCGACACGCCCGACCGCGGGGGTCGGCGGAAGTGGGCCTGCACCAGCCGGTGCAGGCGCCCGCAACACAGCGGCATCGAGAGAAGGAACAGAAGCCACCATGGCGGGACAGAAGATCCGCATCCGGCTCAAGGCCTATGACCACGAGGTCGTCGACTCCTCGGCTCGGAAGATCGTCGAGACGGTGACGCGTACCGGGGCGCAGGTCGCTGGCCCGGTGCCGCTGCCCACGGAGATCAACCGTTTCTGCGTTATCCGCTCGCCGCACAAGTACAAGGACTCGCGCGAGCACTTCGAGATGCGTACGCACAAGCGGCTGATCGACATCATCGACCCGACCCCGAAGACGGTCGACTCGCTCATGCGCCTCGACCTGCCGGCTGGCGTCGACATCGAGATCAAGCTGTAGGGACCGGACAAATGGACAGGCAAGTCAAGGGGATCCTGGGCGCCAAGCTCGGCATGACCCAGGTCTGGGACAACAACAAGGTTGTGCCCGTGACCGTGGTGCAGGCCGGCCCGTGCGTCGTCAGCCAGGTTCGTAGCGCCGAGAAGGACGGTTACTCCGCGGTCCAGCTCGCGTACGGCACCATCGACCCGCGCAAGGTCAAGAAGCCGGTCAGCGGGCACTACGCGAAGGCGGACGTGGCGCCGCGCCGGCACATCGTCGAGCTGCGCACCAAGGACGCCGCGGACTACTCGCTGGGCCAGGAGGTCACGGTCGAGCAGTTCCCGGTGGGCGTCACCATCGACGTCACCGGCAAGACCAAGGGCAAGGGCTACGCCGGCCCGATGAAGCGGCACGGCTTCCACGGTCTGCGCGCCAGCCACGGTGTCGAGCGCAAGCACCGTTCGCCGGGCTCGATCGGCGCCTGCGCCACCCCGGGTCGCGTCTTCAAGGGCACCCGGATGGCGGGTCGGATGGGTGGCGTGCGCTACACCGTCCAGAACCTGACCGTCCAGGCGGTCGACACCGAGAACAACCTCCTGCTCGTCCGCGGCGCCATCCCCGGCCCGAAGGGCGCGCTGGTCCTGGTCCGCACCGCGGCCAAGGTCAAGGCGAAGAAGGGCGGTGCGGCCAAGTGACCACCGTTGACGTGCTCAACGTCGAAGGCACGAAGAGCGGCGCCGTCGAGCTGCCGTCCGACGTCTTCGACGTCCAGGCCAACATCGCGCTGATGCACCAGGTCGTGGTGGCCCAGCTCGCGGCCGCCCGGCAGGGCACGCACAAGACCAAGACCCGCGGCGAGGTCGCCGGTGGCGGCAAGAAGCCGTACAAGCAGAAGGGCACCGGTCGGGCCCGCCAGGGTTCGATCCGCGCGCCGCAGTTCGCCGGCGGTGGCGTGGTCCACGGCCCGGTGCCGCGCGACTACAGCCAGCGGACCCCGAAGAAGATGAAGGCCGCCGCCCTGCGTGGCGCCCTCTCCGACCGGGCCCGCGCCGGCCAGGTGCACGTCGTCGAGGCGTTCGTCTCGGGCGAGAAGCCGTCGACCAAGGCCGCCCTGGCCACGCTGGCCAAGCTGACCGAGGCGCGCCGCGTCCTGGTCGTGCTGAGCAGCACCGACGAGCTGAACTGGGTGTCGCTGCGCAACGAGCCGCGGGTGCACCTGATCGAGGCCGGCCAGCTCAACACGTACGACGTGCTGGTGGCCGACGACGTGGTCTTCACCAAGGACGCCCTGGACGAGTTCCTGGGTGTCCCGGCCGAGACCACCGAGGAGGGTGACAAGTGAGCACGATCGCCGATCCGCGTGACGTCATCATCGCGCCGGTCGTCTCGGAGAAGAGCTACAGCGAGCTGAACCGGAACTGGTACACCTTCCTGGTGCACCCGGACGCCAACAAGACCGAGATCAAGATCGCTATCCAGCAGATCTTCAACGTCCGCGTCCTGACGGTCAACACGCTCAACCGCGAGGGCAAGCGCAAGCGCACCAAGACCGGCTTCGGTCAGCGCAAGGCCACCAAGCGGGCGATCGTGAAGCTGGCTGACGGTGACCGTATCGAGGCCTTCGGCGGCCCGGTCAGCTGAGGGGTGTAGACAATGGCTATCCGTAAGTACAAGCCGACGACGCCGGGCCGGCGTGGCTCGAGCGTCGCCGACTTCGCCGAGATCACCCGGTCGACGCCCGAGAAGTCGCTGCTGGTTCCGCTGCCGAAGAAGGGCGGGCGTAACGCCCACGGCCGGATCACCGCGCGGCACCACGGTGGCGGCCACAAGCGCCAGTACCGTCTGATCGACTTCAAGCGGGTCGACAAGGACGGCGTCCCGGCGAAGGTCGCGCACATCGAGTACGACCCGAACCGCACCGCGCGCATCGCGCTGCTGCACTACGCCGACGGCGAGAAGCGGTACATCATCGCGCCGAAGGACCTGAAGCAGGGCGACGCGGTCGAGTCCGGTCCGGGCGCCGACATCAAGCCCGGCAACAACCTGCCGCTGCGCAACATCCCGGTCGGTACGACGATCCACAACGTGGAGCTTCGTCCGGGTGGCGGTGCCAAGCTGGCCCGCTCGGCCGGCGTCGGCATCCAGCTGCTCGGCCGGGAGGGCGCGTACGCGACCCTGCGTATGCCGTCCGGCGAGATCCGGCGGGTCGACGTGCGCTGCCGCGCCAGCGTCGGCGAGATCGGCAACGCCGACCAGTCGAACATCAACTGGGGCAAGGCCGGCCGGATGCGGTGGAAGGGCAAGCGCCCGACCGTCCGTGGTGTCGCCATGAACCCGGTCGACCACCCGCACGGTGGTGGTGAGGGCAAGACCTCCGGTGGTCGCCACCCGGTCAACCCGCAGGGTAAGCCCGAGGGCCGCACCCGTCGTAAGGGCCAGCCGAGCGACCGGCTGATCGTCCGCCGCCGCTACGCCACGCGTAAGCGCGGCTGAGGGAGATAAGACATGCCTCGCAGCCTGAAGAAGGGCCCGTTCGTCGACGACCACCTGCTCAAGAAGGTGGAGACGCAGAACGACAAGGGCTCGAAGAACGTCATCAAGACCTGGTCGCGGCGCTCGACGATCATCCCCGAGATGCTCGGCCACACGATCGCCGTGCACGACGGACGCAAGCACGTCCCGGTGTTCGTCACCGAGGCGATGGTCGGGCACAAGCTCGGCGAGTTCGCGCTGACCCGCACCTTCAAGGGTCACGAGAAGGACGACCGGAAGAGCCGCCGGCGCTGAGCCGCGGGCATACGGATAGAGGAACAAGGGGTTACAGCGATGCCAGGAAAGGGCGACGCTCCGGTGCTTCCGGGCGCGCGGGCGGTTGCGCGGCACGTGCGCATCTCGCCGATGAAGGCGCGCCGGGTGGTCAACCTCGTCCGCGGCCTGCCCGCGAAGGAGGCGCTCACGGTGCTGCAGTTCGCGCCGCAGGCTGCGAGCGAGCAGGTATACAAGGTGCTCGCTAGCGCGATCGCCAACGCGGAGAACAACGAGCGGCTGGACCCCGACGCGCTGCTCGTCAGCGAGGCGTTCGTCGACGAGGGCCCGACCATGAAGCGGTTCCGGCCGCGGGCGCAGGGCCGGGCGTACCGGATCCGCAAGCGCACCTGCCACATCACCGTGGCGGTCGAGGCGGTCGCGCCGGCCGCGCCGAAGAAGTCCGCGGCGAAGAAGGCCGCCCCGGCGCAGCAGCCTGCGGCCGCTGAGACGGAGAGCAAGACGGAGGGCGCCGAGTAATGGGTCAGAAGGTTCACCCCACTGGGTTCCGGCTCGGCATCTCGACCGACTGGAAGTCCCGCTGGTTCGCGGACAAGCTCTACAAGGACTACATCGGCGAGGACGTCAAGATCCGCCGGATGATGTCCAAGGGGCTCGAGCGCGCCGGCATCTCCAAGGTCGACATCGAGCGCACCCGGGACCGGGTCCGCGTCGACATCCACACCGCCCGGCCGGGCATCGTCATCGGCCGTAAGGGTGCGGAGGCCGACCGGATCCGCGGCGAGCTGGAGAAGCTCACCGGCAAGCAGGTGCAGCTGAACATCATCGAGGTGAAGAACCCCGAGTCGGACGCGCAGCTGGTCGCCCAGGGCGTCGCCGAGCAGCTCTCCAGCCGGGTCAGCTTCCGTCGGGCGATGCGCAAGGCGATGCAGTCGGCGATGAAGAACCCGGTCTGCAAGGGCATCCGGGTGCAGGTCTCGGGTCGCCTCGGCGGCGCCGAGATGAGCCGGACCGAGTTCTACCGCGAGGGCCGGGTTCCGCTGCACACGCTGCGGGCCAACATCGAGTACGGCTTCTTCGAGGCCCGTACCACCTTCGGCCGGATCGGCGTGAAGGTCTGGATCTACAAGGGTGACGCGGTGCCGGGTCGGGAGGCTCCGGCCGAGGCTCCGTCGCGCCCGCGCCGTGAGCGCGGCGACCGCCCCGAGCGGCCGCGCCGTGGTCGGTCCGGTTCGTCCGGCACGACCGCCGGTGGCACCGAGGCCGGCCGGGCTGCCGCGACCACGATCGCGCAGCAGGCCGAGACGCCGAGTGGCGAGCCGGTGGACGCGTCCGCCGTCGCCGCCGCGGCAGAAACGCAGCAGGAGGGCTGACAGATGCTGATGCCGCGCAAGCCCCCGAAGGGCTTCCGCAAGCCGCACCACCCGGACCGCCACGGTGCGTCCAAGGGTGGCAACCGCGTGGTGTTCGGCGAGTTCGGGATCCAGGCTCTCGAGCCGGCGTACGTGACGAACCGGCAGATCGAGTCGGCGCGTATCGCGATGACCCGTCACATCAAGCGTGGCGGTAAGGTCTGGATCTCGATCTTCCCGGACCAGGCCCTGACGAAGAAGCCGGCCGAGACCCGGATGGGTTCCGGCAAGGGCTCGCCCGAGTGGTGGGTCGCCAACGTCAAGCCGGGGCGGATCCTGTTCGAGATGTCCTTCCCCAACGAGCAGATCGCGCGAGAGGCGATGCGTCGCGCGATCCACAAGCTCCCGATGAAGTGCCGCATTGTTACGCGCGAAGTGGGTGAATCCTGATGGCAGCGGGCGTTAAGGCCTCCGAGCTGCGTGAGCTCTCCGAGGAGGAGCTGGTCACGAAGCTGCGTGAGGCCAAGGCGGAGCTGTTCAACCTCCGCGTGCAGGCCGCAACCGGGCAGCTGGACAACAACCGGCGGCTGCAGGTCATCCGTCGGGAGATCGCCCGGATCTACACGATCATGCGTGAGCGCGAGCTGGGTCTCTCGGTCGCGCCGACTGAGGTGACTGCATCATGAGCGAGACCGAGAACACCACCGTCGACGCACGGGCCCGCCGGAAGGTGCGTGAGGGCCTGGTGGTCAGCGACAAGATGGACAAGACCGTCGTGGTCGAGGTCGAGGACCGGGTCAAGCACGCGCTGTACGGCAAGATCATGCGCCGTACCCGCAAGCTGAAGGTGCACGACGAGCAGAACGCCGCCGGCATCGGCGACCGGGTCCTGATCATGGAGACCCGGCCGCTGTCCGCCACCAAGCGTTGGCGGATCGTGGAGATCCAGGAAAAGGCCAAGTAGCGAAGGCTCGAGCTCGCCCGGCGTCAGTCGGGCGCAGGTTCCGCCAGGCTCCGGCCGCGGCAGGCGGCCGGAGAACCGGCAGACATAGGAGATAGACGTGATTCAGCAGGAGTCGCGACTGCGCGTCGCCGACAACACGGGTGCCCGGGAGATCCTGTGCATCCGGGTGCTCGGTGGCTCCGGTCGGCGCTACGCGAGCATCGGCGACGTCATCGTGGCCACGGTCAAGGACGCGATCCCGGGTGCCGGTGTGAAGAAGGGCGACGTCGTCAAGGCCGTCGTCGTCCGCACCGCCAAGGAGAAGCGGCGGCCGGACGGCTCGTACATCCGCTTCGACGAGAACGCCGCCGTCATCATCAAGGACGGTGGGGACCCGCGCGGTACCCGTATCTTCGGCCCGGTGGGTCGGGAGCTGCGGGACAAGCGGTTCATGAAGATCATTTCCCTCGCGCCGGAGGTGTTGTGACCGTGAAGGTCAAGAAGGGCGACACGGTCGTCGTCATCGCCGGCAAGGACAAGGGTGCCAAGGGCAAGGTCATCGCGGCCTACCCGCGGCAGGACAAGGTCCTGGTCGAGGGCGTGAACCGGGTCAAGAAGCACACCCGCATCAGCACCACCCAGCGTGGCGCCAAGACCGGCGGCATCGTCACCCAGGAGGCACCGATCCACGTCTCCAACGTGATGGTCGTGGACTCCGACGGTAACCCGACCCGCGTCGGGTACCGGATCGACGACAACGGCCAGAAGGTCCGCATCGCGCGTAGCACCGGTAAGGACCTGTGATGACCACGGCTACCGAAACCAAGACCATGCCGCGCCTCAAGGAGCGGTACCGCAACGAGATCGTGGCCAAGCTGCAGGAGCAGCACAACTTCGGCAACCCCATGCAGGTGCCGCGGTTGGTCAAGATCGTCGTGAACATGGGTGTCGGCGAGGCCGCCCGGGACGCCAAGCTGATCGACGGCGCCGTGCGGGACCTGGCCACCATCACCGGCCAGAAGCCGCAGGTGCGGCGGGCGACCAAGTCCATCGCGCAGTTCAAGCTCCGCGAGGGCATGCCGATCGGCGCGAAGGTCACCCTCCGCGGCGACCGGATGTGGGAGTTCCTGGACCGCCTGCTCTCCATCGCGCTGCCGCGTATCCGCGACTTCCGCGGGCTGGACGGGCGCAAGCTCGACGGGCACGGCAACTACACGTTCGGCCTGACCGAGCAGTCGGTGTTCCACGAGATCGACCAGGACAAGATCGATCGCCAGCGGGGCATGGACATCACGGTGGTCACGACCGCCACGACCGACGACGAGGGCCGGGCGCTGCTCAAGCTCCTGGGCTTCCCGTTCAAGGAGAACTGAGATGGCCAAGAAGGCGCTGATCCTCAAGGCGGCCGCGAAGCCGAAGTTCTCGGTTCGCGCGTACACCCGCTGCCAGCGGTGCGGGCGTCCCAAGGCGGTCTACCGCAAGTTCGGTCTCTGCCGGGTCTGCATCCGGGAGATGGCCCACCGCGGTGAGCTGCCGGGCGTGTCCAAGGCTTCCTGGTAAGGGCGACCGCGCCCCGGCTGCCGGCCGGGGCCCCCTTGCACCGATCATGTATTGCTCTTCGCCGTAGGCCCGGGGCTGACCGCCCCGGGAACCCCGGCGAGAAAGGCTGACGAAATCCATGACGATGACCGACCCGATCGCAGACATGCTCACGCGTCTGCGTAACGCCAACCAGGCGTACCACGACCGGGTGACGATGCCCTACTCCAAGATCAAGGCGAACATCGCCGAGGTCCTGATGTCCGAGGGCTACATCGCCACCTGGTCGGTCGAGGAGCCCGAGGAGGGCGCCGTCGGCAAGCGACTGGTCGTCGAGCTGAAGTACGGCCAGAACCGCGAGCGGAGCCTGGCCGGCATCAAGCGCGTGTCCAAGCCCGGTCTCCGGGTGTACGCCAAGTCGGACGGGCTCCCGCGGGTGCTCGGCGGGCTGGGCGTGGCGATCATTTCGACGTCCCAGGGGCTGCTCACCGACCGGCAGGCCCGCAAGCGGAGCGTTGGCGGGGAAGTCCTCGCCTTCGTCTGGTAACGGGAGACAGGTAGAAATGTCGCGTATTGGACGTAAGTCGATCCCGGTGCCTGCCGGCGTCGACATCACGATCGACGGCCAGGCCGTCAAGGTCAAGGGCCCGAAGGGCGAGCTCGTGCACGTGCTCGCCGAGCCGATCACCGCGGAGCGGGCCGAGGACGGTCAGCTTCAGGTCAACCGGCCGAACGACGAGCGCAAGGCCAAGGAACTGCACGGCCTGAGCCGGACCCTGATCGCCAACATGATCGTCGGCGTGACCGAGGGCCACCGCAAGAGCCTGGAGATCGCCGGCACCGGTTACCGGGTCACGGCCAAGGGCAAGGACCTGGAGTTCGCGCTCGGGTTCTCGCACCCGGTGCTGGTCCCCGCGCCGGACGGCATCACCTTCACGGTGGAGAAGCCGACCGTCTTCCACGTGGCCGGCATCGACAAGCAGCTCGTCGGTGAGGTCGCCGCCAACATCCGGAAGATCCGCCCGCCGGAGCCCTACAAGGGCAAGGGCGTGAAGTACCAGGGCGAGGTCATCCGCCGCAAGGCCGGAAAGGCAGGTAAGAAGTGAGCGCCACGCTGCTCAAGCGTCGCCGCGGCGTCGCCGCCAAGCGCGCCGTCGGCCGTGCGCGTCGACACTTCCGGGTCCGCAAGAACGTCAGCGGCACCCCCGAGCGTCCCCGCCTGGTCGTCACTCGGTCGCTGCGTCACATCGTCGCGCAGGTCGTCGACGACACCAAGGGCCACACCCTGGCGTCGGCCTCGACCCTCGACGCGTCGGTGCGCGGCACCGAGGGCGACAAGAGCGCCCTGGCCGGCAAGGTCGGCGCTCTGCTTGCCGAGCGGGCCAAGGCCGCCGGCGTCTCGAAGGTCGTCTTCGACCGCGGTGGCAACCGGTACGCGGGGCGGGTCGCCGCGCTTGCCGACGCCGCCCGCGAAGCCGGGCTCGAGTTCTAGAAACCCCGTCACGAGAGATAAGGAAGGCTGCTGATGCCAGGTCAACAGCGCCGTGGCGGCGGGTCCGGTGGCAACGAGGGTGGTCGCCGCGACAACCGCCGTGAGGGCGGCCGCGGAAACGCGCCCGTCGAGAAGACCCCGCACATCGAGCGGGTCGTCGCGATCAACCGCGTCGCCAAGGTCGTGAAGGGTGGTCGTCGCTTCAGCTTCACCGCCCTGGTGATCGTGGGCGACGGCGACGGCACCGTCGGCGTGGGCTACGGAAAGGCCAAGGAGGTGCCCGCGGCGATCGCCAAGGGCGTCGAGGAGGCCAAGAAGCACTTCTTCAAGGTGCCGCGGATCGCTTCCTCGATCCCGCACCCGGTGACGGGTGAGGCCGCCGCCGGTGTGGTGCTGCTCAAGCCGGCCTCCGCCGGTACGGGCGTCATCGCCGGTGGCCCGGTGCGTGCCGTGCTGGAGTGCGCGGGCATCCACGACGTGCTCTCCAAGAGCCTCGGCTCGTCCAACCCGATCAACATCGTGCACGCCACGGTGGCGGCGCTGAAGGGGCTGGAGTCCCCGGAGGCCGTCGCGGCCCGTCGTGGCCTGCCGGTCGAGGACGTCGCGCCGGCCGCGATGCTCGCGTCGCGGGCGGGGGTGGCGTCCTGATGGCTCGCCTGAAGGTCACCCAGCTCCGGTCCGAGATCGGTGCCAAGCGCAACCAGCGTGAGTCGCTGCGTTCGCTCGGCCTGAAGCGGATCAACGACGTGGTGGTCAAGGAGGACCGTCCCGAGATCCGGGGCATGATCTTCGCGGTCAACCACCTCGTGAAGGTCGAGGAGGTCGAGTAATGACGATCAAGGTCCACCACCTGCGCCCGGCGCCCGGTGCCAAGACCGCGAAGACCCGCGTGGGTCGCGGTGAGGGCTCCAAGGGCAAGACCGCCGGCCGCGGTACCAAGGGTTCCAAGGCCCGCAAGAACATCTCGGCGGCGTTCGAGGGTGGGCAGATGCCCATCCACATGCGCCTGCCGAAGGTGAAGGGCTTCAAGAACAAGTTCAAGGTGGTCTTCCAGGTGGTCAACCTGGACAAGCTCGCCGAGCTGTTCCCGAACGGCGGTCAGGTCGGCCCGCAGGAGCTGGTCGAGGCCGGCGCGGTCCGCAAGGGTCACCCGGTCAAGGTGCTCGGCACCGGCGACCTGAACGGCGTGTCTCTCCAGGTGTCGGCGCAGGCGTTCAGCGCGTCGGCCAAGGAGAAGATCACCGCCGCCGGTGGCTCGGTCACCGAGCTGTAAGGCAGTGTCTGTGGCGCCCGCTCAGTTCTTCGTGACTGAGCGGGCGCCTCGGTCTACCCCGGGCGTCTCCACCGGGTAATATCGGATTCGATTTATGTAGCCGGGCACACCTGCCCGGACCGGGACGGGGCTGTTAGGCTCCCATCCCAGCTATGGATATCGGGCGCTCGCCCGGCACCCACCCCGATCCGCCAGGGACCACCACCGGCGGCCCGCCTCGCGCAGGAGGAAGAAGTTGCTGTCCGCCTTTCTCAGTGCGTTCCGTACGCCTGACCTGCGCAAGAAGCTGCTGTTCACGGTAGGCATCATTGCCGTCTACCGGCTCGGCGCCACCCTGCCCAGCCCTGGTGTCTCGTACGGCAACGTCCAGAAGTGCCTCGACACCATCGGCAGCGCGAACACCGGGGTGCTGAACCTGCTGGACCTCTTCTCCGGCGGGGCGCTGCTGCAGCTCTCGGTCTTCGCGCTGGGCATCATGCCCTACATCACAGCGTCGATCATCCTGCAGCTGCTCACCGTGGTCATCCCGCGGCTGGAGCAGCTCCGCAAGGAGGGCCAGGCCGGCCAGGCGAAGATCACGCAGTACACCCGCTACCTCACGCTCGGCCTGGGCATCCTCCAGTCGTCGGCGTTCGTGGCGCTGGCCCGCTCGGGGCAGCTGTTCAACAACCAGTGCGACCAGTTCCCGATCGTGCCCAAGGGCACCGGCATCCCGGACTGGCTGACGCTGACGATCCTGGTCATGACGATGACCGCCGGCACCGGCGTGGTGATGTGGCTCGGCGAGCTGATCACCGACCGGGGCGTCGGCAACGGCATGTCGGTGCTGATCTTCACCTCGATCGCGGCCCGCCTCCCCAGCGAGGGCTGGCGGATCAAGACCCAGCAGGGCTGGTGGAAGTTCTTCCTGGTCCTGGCTCTGGTCCTGGTGGTCATCACCGCGGTGACGTTCATCGAGCAGGCGCAGCGCCGGATCCCGGTGCAGTACGCCAAGCGGATGATCGGCCGGCGGATGTACGGCGGCACCTCGACCTACATCCCGCTGAAGGTCAACCAGGCGGGTGTCATCCCGGTCATCTTCGGCTCGTCGCTGCTCTACCTGCCGCAGCTGGCGCTCCAGTTCTTCGACCAGACGAACCCGGGCAAGACCCAGGCCTGGATCCAGAACAACGTGGTCGACCCGTCGAGCCCGCTGCACATCGCGATCTACTTCCTGCTGATCATCTTCTTCACGTACTTCTACGTGTCGATCACGTTCAACCCGACCGAGGTCGCGGACAACATGAAGAAGTACGGCGGCTTCGTGCCGGGCATCCGCCCCGGCAAGCCGACCGCCGACTACCTCGACTTCATCCTCAGCCGGATCACCCTGCCGGGCGCGCTCTACCTGGGCATCGTCTCGATCCTGCCGAACTTCTTCTTCATCTGGCTGAACAGCGAGCAGTTCCAGAACTTCCCGTTCGGCGGCACCGCTGTGCTCATCATGGTCGGCGTCGGTCTGGAGACCGTGAAGCAGATCGAGAGCCAACTCATGCAGCGGAACTACGAAGGGTTCCTGCGGTAGATGCGACTCGTTCTGGTTGGCCCGCCGGGTGCGGGCAAGGGCACACAGGCGGAGTTCATCGCCGCTCACCTCTCGGTGCCGAAGATCTCGACCGGTGACATCTTCCGGGCGAACGTCTCGCAGGGCACGCCGTTGGGTGTCGAGGCGAAGCGCTACATGGACGCGGGCAAGCTGGTCCCGGACGAGGTGACCATCAACATGGTCCGGGACCGGCTCGCCGAGCCGGACGCCTCGGAGGGCTTCCTGCTCGACGGCTTCCCGCGCACCACGCCGCAGGCCGCCGCGCTGGACAAGCTCCTCGCCGACCTGGGCACCGCGCTGGACCTGGTGCTGGAGCTGGTCGTCGACGACGACGAGGTGATCCGGCGGCTGTCGGGCCGGCGCACCTGCCGGGGCTGCGGCAAGATCTGGCACGTCGAGTTCGACGCGACCACCCGGGACGGCATCTGCGACCGCTGCGGCGCCGAGCTGTTCCAGCGCGACGACGACAAGCCCGAGACCATCGCCGCCCGGCTGCGCGAGTACGCGGACAAGACCGCGCCGCTGGTCGACTACTACGGCGCCCAGGGCAAGCTGGTGGGCATCGACGCCACCGGCCCGGTGGAGGACGTCACCGTCCGCGCCATCGACGCCCTGCGCTCGTACGGCGGCTGACGGACGGTCGCACCGCGGCTGACGGAAGGTCGTCCGGCGACTGGCGGACGCCGGGGTCCCGGCGGATAGAGTGCGAACAGCGGGGTACGTGCGACGTGCCCCGCTGCTCCGCGCGACGAAAGGTAACGGCCCCATGCGTCGTCCCCAGCTGGTCATCCAGCTGAAGACCCCCGACCAGATCGAGAAGATGCGCGCCGCCGGCCTCGTGGTGGCCGAGGCGCTGCGTCGGATGCGGGAGGCGGTGGCCCCCGGGGTCAGCACCGCCGACCTGGACGCGATCGCCGAGTCGACCATCCGGGCGGCGGGGGCGGTCCCGTCGTTCAAGGGCTACCACGGCTTCCCGGCCTCGATCTGCTCGTCGGTCAACGAGCAGGTGGTGCACGCGATCCCGTCGCCCGCCCAGGTGCTCCGCGAGGGCGACCTGATCTCGATCGACTGCGGCGCGGTGCTCGACGGCTGGCACGGCGACGCGGCGATCACGGTCGGCGTGGGGGAGGTCGACCCGGCGCTGCTGAAGATGGCCGCGGTGGCCGAGGACGCGATGTGGGCCGGGATCGCGGCGGCGGCGCGCGGGGCGGCCAACGGTCGCGGCCGGCTCACCGACATCTCGCACGCGGTGGAGAACGCGGTCCGCCGGGGCGGCCGGTACGGCATCGTCGACGGATACGGCGGGCACGGCATCGGCACCGAGATGCACCAGGACCCGCACGTGCTCAACCACGGCCGGCCCGGCAAGGGCCCCCGGCTGGTGCACGGCATGGCGCTGGCCATCGAGCCGATGATCACGATGGGCTCGCCCCGCACGGTCGAGCTGGCCGACGGCTGGACCGTCGTCACCCGGGACGGGTCGATGGCGGTACACGTCGAGCACTCGATGGCGCTGCTCCCGGACGGGGTCTGGGTGCTGACCGCGTTCGACGGCGGCCGGGGGCGCCTGGGCGATCTGGTCACCGCCCGCCAGCCCGCCGACTCGCCGGCGATCTGACCGCCGGGCCCCGGAGACCAGCTGGTCGGGGTGACCCCGGTCACTCCCGGCCTCGGTCGGGGCGGGAAGTAATCCGGCCGGGTGACCTGACGGGTGGCCGGTTTGGCGGCGGCGTGCAGGCGGGCGTACACTTTCTGATCGGCGCACAGCGTCCACTCCGGCATGCCCACCCTGCGCTTCGGTGGGGCCGGAGCCGCGGCTGGCGCGGGCACCCGACAAGCGTCGGGGCCCGTGTAAGACGTTGTGGGCCGTCCGGAGTAACCGACGTCAGGACAGCGGAGGACATGCCGAAAAAAGACGGAGCCATCGAGATCGAGGGTCGGGTCATCGAGCCCCTGCCGAACGCCATGTTCCGGGTGGAGCTCGCGAACGGTCACAAGGTGCTGGCTCACATCAGTGGCAAGATGCGGCAGCACTACATCCGCATCCTGCCGGAGGACCGCGTCGTCGTCGAACTCTCGCCGTACGACCTGACCCGCGGGCGCATCGTCTACCGCTACAAGTAAGCGACCTGACGACGGCCGGGTAGTCCCCGTGTCCGTCCTCGACGTCCGGCGTCGCGCGTCGTCGCGCCTCCGGGCCAGATGGGAAGTAAGGCAACCGTGAAGGTCAAGCCGAGCGTCAAGAGGATCTGCAACAAGTGCCGGGTCATCCGCCGGCACGGCCGGGTCATGGTCATCTGCAGCGACCCGCGCCACAAGCAGCGCCAGGGCTGATCCAGCCCGACCGACCGTGAATCCACGGCCGGTCGGTCCGGTCCCGGCGTCGCAGATCCAGCCAACACATCATCAGCTCGTCCCAGCCGCGAGCGGTGCGCATCGCGTACCCCTGCGTGGTTGACCCCCGGTCGGAGGCCGGGGCCCGCTCGGGCAGCGGTCGTTCCTCCCGGCGCCACGGCGCCGGTCGGACGACCGGAGCGGGGTGGGGCGGGTGCAGACCTCCGCCAGGAAACCACAAGGAGTACGCCCGCACATGGCTCGTCTAGTCGGCGTGGACCTCCCCCGCGAGAAGCGGATGGAGATCGCGCTCACCTACATCTTCGGGGTCGGCCGCACCCGTGCCCTGGAGACGCTCGCCGCGACCGGTATCTCTCCGGACAAGCGCGCTCGGGACCTCACGGACGAGGAGCTGGTCCAGCTCCGCGACCACATCGAGGGCAACTACAAGGTTGAAGGCGACCTGCGCCGCGAGGTCGCCGCTGACATCCGCCGCAAGGTCGAGATCGGCTGCTACGCCGGTATCCGCCACCGCCGTGGTCTGCCGGTGCGTGGCCAGCGGACGCGGACCAACGCCCGCACCCGCAAGGGCCCGAAGCGGACCGTCGCCGGCAAGAAGAAGCCCGGCAAGAAGTAATTAGGAGCGCACAGACTTATGCCACCGAAGGCTCGTGCCGGAGCCGCCGTCAAGAAGGTCCGGCGCAAGGAACGCAAGAACGTCGCCCACGGGCAGGCGCACATCAAGAGCACCTTCAACAACACCATCGTGTCCATCACGGACCCGACCGGTGCGGTCATCTCCTGGGCCTCGGCCGGCCAGGTGGGCTTCAAGGGCTCCCGCAAGTCGACCCCGTTCGCCGCGCAGCTGGCCGCCGAGGCCGCCGCGCGTCGGGCGATGGAGCACGGCATGCGCAAGGTCGACGTGTTCGTCAAGGGCCCCGGCTCCGGCCGGGAGACCGCCATCCGTTCGCTGCAGGCCGTCGGGCTGGAGGTCGGTCAGATCTCCGACGTGACCCCGCAGCCGCACAACGGGTGCCGTCCGCCGAAGCGTCGCCGGGTCTGAGAGGTTAGAGAGAGATGGCTCGTTACACCGGTGCTGACTGCCGCCGTTGCCGGCGGGAGAAGATGAAGCTGTTCCTCAAGGGCAGCAAGTGCGATGGCCCGAAGTGCCCGTTCGAGTCCCGGCCGTTCCCGCCCGGGCAGCACGGCCGCGGCCGCACGAAGGAGACGGAGTACCTGCTCCAGCTCCGTGAGAAGCAGAAGGCCCGCCGCGTGTACGGCGTGCTGGAGAAGCAGTTCCGCGGTTACTACGAGGAGGCCGTGGCCAAGCAGGCCAAGACCGGTGAGGTCCTCCTGCAGATCCTCGAGTCGCGGCTGGACAACGTGGTCTACCGGGCCGGCTACGCCAAGTCCCGGGACATGGCCCGCCAGCTGGTCAAGCACGGTCACTTCACGGTGAACGGCAAGAAGGTCGACATCCCGTCGTACCGCGTCAAGGAGCACGACATCATCGAGGTCCGGGGCAAGAGCAAGGAGCTCACCCCGTTCATCGTGGCGCAGGCCGAGGCCGGCTCCAAGACGGTTCCGGCGTGGCTGGAGGCCATCCCGAGCCAGATGAAGGTGCTCGTGCACTCGCTCCCGGCCCGCCAGGTGATCGACACCCAGGTCCAGGAGCAGCTGATCGTCGAGCTCTACTCCAAGTAGTCGGGCTCGTTGCGGTGGTCCGCCCTGCGGGGCGGGCCACCGGAACGGTTTGTGTCGCGGACGTCAAATAGCGGGCGTCCCGGAAGAGAAGAGAAGACATGCTCATCAGCCAGCGACCGTCTCTGTCCGAAGAGTCGATCAACGAGACCCGCTCCCGGTTCACCATCGAGCCGCTGGAGCCGGGCTTCGGGTACACCCTGGGCAACTCGCTGCGGCGCACGCTGCTGTCGTCGATCCCGGGTGCGGCGGTCACCTCCATCAAGATCGACGGCGTGCTGCACGAGTTCACCACGATCCCCGGTGTCAAGGAGGACGTGGTCGAGCTCGTCATGAACATCAAGGAGCTGTGCGTCAGCTCCGAGCACGACGAGCCGGTCAGCATGTACCTGCGCAAGCAGGGCCCGGGCGACGTGACGGCGGGCGACATCCAGCCCCCGGCCGGCGTCTCGGTGCACAACCCGGACCTGAAGCTCGCCACCCTCAACGGCAAGGGCCGGCTCGACATGGAGCTGACCGTCGAGCGGGGTCGTGGCTACGTGACGGCGGCGCAGAACAAGCAGGCTGGCGCCGAGATCGGCCGGATCCCGGTCGACTCGATCTACTCGCCGGTGCTGAAGGTGACGTACCGCGTCGAGGCGACCCGGGTCGAGCAGCGGACCGACTTCGACCGGCTGATCATCGACGTCGAGACCAAGCCGTCGATGGGCCCGCGCACCGCGCTGGCCTCCGCCGGTTCGACGCTGGTGGAGCTCTTCGGGCTGGCCCGGGAGCTGGACGAGACCGCCGAGGGCATCGACATCGGGCCGTCCCCGCAGGACGCCCAGCTGGCGGCGGACCTGGCCCTGCCGATCGAGGAGCTGGACCTGACCGTCCGCTCCTACAACTGCCTCAAGCGCGAGGGCATCAACTCCGTCGGTGAGCTGATCGGGCGCACCGAGGCCGACCTCCTCGACATCCGCAACTTCGGCCAGAAGTCGATCGACGAGGTCAAGATGAAGCTGGCCGGGATGGGTCTGGGGCTGAAGGACTCGGCCCCGAACTTCGACCCGGCGCACGTCGTGGACGCCTTCGGTGAGGCCGACTACGACACCGACGACTACCGCGAGACCGAGCAGCTCTAGTCCCCGCTGCCGCCACACCTGAGGAGCACCAAGCATGCCCACGCCCACCAAGGGCCCCCGCCTCGGCGGCAGCCCCGCGCACGAGCGGCTGATGCTGGCCAACCTGGCCACCGCGCTGTTCCAGCACGGCAAGATCAAGACCACCGAGACGAAGGCCCGGCGGCTGCGTCCGCTGGCCGAGCAGCTCATCACCAAGGCCAAGCGGGGCGACCTCGCCTCCCGTCGGCGGGTGCTGGGCGTCGTCAAGGACAAGGACGTGGTCTACTCCCTGTTCGACCAGATCGCGCCCCGGTACGCGAACCGTCCGGGTGGCTACACCCGGATCGTGAAGACCGGTCCGCGCAAGGGCGACAACGCTCCGATGGCGATCATCGAGCTGGTCGAGGAGCTTCAGGTCGCCGAGCCGAAGGCGAACAAGAAGACCGCGACCCGCAAGGCCGCGCAGCAGGACAAGGTCGAGGCGCTCGCCCCGGCCGAGGAGACCCCCGCGTCGGCCGAGGCCGACCAGGACTCCGAGGCGCCGGTGTCGGCGTCCGGTGACACCGCCGCCGCCCGCGAGGACAGCGACGAGGCCGCCGAGGGCACCGAGAACAAGGCCTGAGCAACGGCAGCACCGTCGGGCCCGGCATCCCTTCCTGGGGTGCCGGGCCCGACCCGTGAGGAGGTACGAGGTGGACGATCGGGTCCGGCTGCGGCTGGCGGTCGCGTACGACGGGACCGGTTTCTCCGGTTGGGCGGCCCAGCCGACCCGGCGGACGGTGGCCGGCGTGCTCGCCGAGACCCTGGACCTGGTCCTCGGCGCGGGCGTGGCGACGGGGCTGACCGTGGCCGGGCGGACCGACGCCGGGGTGCACGCGACCGGCCAGGTCTGCCACCTCGACCTGCCGGCCGCCGTGTGGGCCGAGCACGAGGGGCGGCTGCTGCGCCGGCTGGCCCGGCTGCTCCCCACCGACGTGCGGGTGCGGGCGATGACCGAGGTGCCAGCGGACTTCGACGCCCGGTTCTCGGCGACCTTCCGGCGCTACGAGTACCGGGTGACCGACGCGCCCTTCGGCGCCGAGCCGCTGCGCCGGCACGAGGTGCTGGCCTGGCCGAGGCCGCTCGACCTCGACCTGCTCAACGCCGCGGCGGCGGGGCTGGTGGGGGAGCACGACTTCGCCGCGTACTGCCGGCGTAAGGAGCACGCCACCACCCTGCGCGAGGTGACCCGGCTGGACTGGCGGCGCGACCCCGACGGCCTGCTGGTCGCCACCGTCCAGGCCGACGCGTTCTGCCAGGCGATGGTGCGCAGCCTGGTCGGGGCGATGCTGGTGGCGGGGGACGGGCGGCGTCCGGTGCAGTGGCCGGGCAGCCTGTTGACCCGGCGGGAGCGGTCCAGCGAGGTGACGGTGGCCCCGGCGCACGGGCTCACGCTGGTCGCCGTCGGCTATCCCGACGACCCCGCCGAGTACGCCCGCCGCGCCGAGGCGACCCGCCGGCTCCGCGTGCCCACGGGCGGGCTCGCCGTCGAGGGCTGAGAGCCGCCCCGGCCGTTCCCGCCGTCGCCTCAGTCGTCCTCGCTGTCGCTGTCGTCCTCGTCGCTGCCGCTCGGGGTGGTCGTCGGCTGGCCGGCGCTGCCGCCGGTGGCCCGGCGCTCCAGCACCCCCTTGGTGAGGTGCGTCTCGATCAGATCGAAGAGGATCTCGCGTACCTTCGGGTCGGCGGACTTGACCGGTTCACCGTCGGCGCGGACCACGAGGCAGTACGCGAGGTAGTGGCCGCGTACCTGCCAGCCGACCCGGGCGGGGGCCTCGGTCAGCGCCTCGGTGTCGTCCCCGGCCGGCAGGCCGCGGAACCGGCCCTCCCGCTCGTCGAGCAGTTGCCGCAGCCGGTCCCGGACGCGCTGGGCGGTGGCCTTGTCGGTCAGGTTGAACAGCCCGGCGGTGAGCAGGTGGTCCCCGTCGGGGGAGCGCAGGCTCGCCCGGACCACCTGGTTGCAGCCGAGCGTGGCGAGCAGGTCCGCCACCTCGCCGCTGGCGGCGACCGCGCAGCTGCCGCTGGACTGGGTCTTGAGCACCTCGTACGGGTCCGCGCCGTCGCCGACCGTGACCTGCCGGCCGGGGAAGACCTCCTTGACCGTCAGGGGAGCGGAGTCGGTGTCCCGCGAGTCGATGTCCTGCCGTTCGGTCTGGGACGGCGACGGGGCGGCGGCGGCCGGCGGGCTCGGCGCGACCTGGGGGTCGGTGGCCCGGTTGGCCAGCAGCGCGGCACCGCCGAGGCCGCAGAGGGCGAACAGCGCCAGAACCGCCGCCCCGCCGAACACCACCTGCCAGAGCCGGGCGCCGTGGCGGCCGGTGTCCCGGGCGCGCCGGGACCGGGGCAGGTGCAGCGGTTGCGTGGTGGCGTACCCGCCGGCCGGCGGGGCGGGGCGGGGCGCGGCCGGCGGCGGTGCGAAGGCCGACGCCGGGGGCGGGGGCGGGGCGGCCGCGGGCAGCGCGATCCGGCTGGTCCGGGGCAGTGACGGCGTCGGGAAGCGGGACGGCGCGGGCCCGGTACGGGCGGGCGGGCGGTTCCAGGCCACCGACAGGTCCGACCCCGGCCCGGGGTGCCCCTCGAAAGCGTCCTCATCGGACTCGTACCGATACACCATGCGACCCAGAGTAGGGGCTATTGTCCCTTTAGGGGGTAATACCCGGAAACTGCGGCGGGTCCGTCGGGCCGCCCCGGCGGGCACGCGGCCGGGCCGCCACCCCGGACCCCGCCCGGCGGGCGGCGACGCCAGTGCGAGAATGCCGGGCGTGACCGGCGACCACTACTTCTCCGCTGAACCCGGAACCGCCGCCCGCCCCCGGGAGGTCGAGTTCACCGTCGCCGGGCGCGACTACACGCTGACCTCGGCCGGCGGCGTCTTCTCCGCCGACCGCCTCGACTCCGGCACCGCCGTGCTGCTGCGCAAGGCCGACCTGCCGGCCCCCGACGCCGCCGGGAACCTGCTGGACCTGGGCTGCGGCTTCGGCCCGATCGCCTGCGTGCTGGCCGGCAGCGCCCCGGCCGCCACCGTCTGGGCCGTCGACGTCAACGAGCGGGCCCGGGCGCTCACCGCCGCCAACGCCGAGCGGGTCGGCGCGGCCGACCGGGTCCGGGTCGCCGCCCCCGACGACGTGCCGGACGACGTGACGTTCGCCCAGCTCTGGTCCAACCCGCCCATCCGGATCGGCAAGGAGGGCCTGCACGAGCTGCTGCTGCGCTGGCTGCCCCGGCTCACCCCCGACGGCGTGGCCTGGCTGGTGGTCGCCCGCCACCTCGGCGGCGACTCGCTGCACCGCTGGCTGACCGAGCAGGGCTGGCAGGTGGGCCGGCACGCCAGCCAGAAGGGCTACCGGGTGCTGCGGGTCACCCGCTGACCTGCGCACCGGTAATCGGCTGTCGCCGGGCCGGCCCGCTCAGGCAGGATGCCCGGGTGGGATACGTGGACGTGGCAGCCGTGGGGCACATCCTCCCCGACGGCCGGGAGCTCTTCACCGACGTGTCGTTCCGGGTCGGCGAGGGCGCCAAGGTGGCCCTGGTCGGGCCGAACGGCGCGGGCAAGACGACGCTGCTGCGGATGGTCGCCGGCGACCTGCCGGTGCGCAGCGGCGGGATCGCCCGCTCCGGCGGGCTCGGCGTGATGCGCCAGTTCATCGGCATGATCGGCGACGACTCCACCCTCGCCGACCTGGCCCTGTCGCTCGCCCCGCCGGCGCTGCGCGACGCCGGCCGCCGGCTCACCGAGACCGAGGCGGCCATGCGGGCGGCCGAGCTGCGCGGCAAGTTCGGCAACGCCGCCGCCAAGGCCCAGCTCGCGTACGCGGACGCGCTCGCCGCCTGGGGCGAGGCCGGCGGGTACGACGCCGAGGTCGTCTTCGACACCGTCGCGACGATCGTCCTCGACACGCCCTGGGAGGTGGCCCGGGAGCGTCCGGTGCGTACCCTCTCCGGCGGCCAGCAGAAGCGGTTCGCCCTCGAACTGCTGCTGCGCGGCCCCGACGAGGTGCTGCTGCTCGACGAGCCGGACAACTTCCTCGACGTGCCCGGCAAGCGGTGGCTGGAAGACCGGCTGCGCGAGTCGGCCAAGTCGGTGCTCTACGTCTCGCACGACCGGGAGCTGCTGGCCCGCACCGCAGACCGGGTCGTCGCCGTCGAGGGCGGCAGCGCCTGGGTCCACCCGGGCGGCTTCGCGAGCTGGCACGAGGCGCGGGTGGCCCGGCACGCCCGCCTCGACGAGCTGCGCCGCCGCTGGGACGAGGAGCATCAGAAGCTGCGCGAGCTGATGCTGATGTACAAGCAGAAGGCCGCGTACAACGACGGGTTGGCGTCGCGGTACCAGGCCGCGCAGACCCGGCTGCGCAAGTTCGAGGAGGCCGGGCCGCCGCCCGTACCGCCGAAGGACCAGGACATCCGGATGCGCCTGACCGGCGGGCGGACCGGCAAACGCGCGGTGATCGCCGAGCAGCTGGAGCTGGACGGCCTGACCTACCCGTTCGACCTGGAGATCTGGTTCGGCGACCGGGTCGCGGTGCTCGGGGCCAACGGCACCGGCAAGTCGCACTTCCTGCGGCTGCTGGCCCGGGGCGGCACCGACCCGGACCCGGCCAACGGCCCGGTCGACGGGGCCGCCGCGCTGGCCCCGGTGGCGCACGACGGGGTGGTCCGGCTCGGCGCGCGGGTCCGGCCCGGCCACTTCTCGCAGACCCACGACCGGCCCGAGCTGATGCAGAAGACCCTGGTCGAGGTGCTGTGGCGCGGCGACGACCACCGGGCCGGGATGGACCGGCACGCGGCGATGGCCGCGCTGAGCCGGTACGAGCTGGCCGGGCAGGGCGACCAGCGCTTCGGCACCCTCTCCGGCGGCCAGCAGGCCCGGTTCCTGGTGTTGCTGCTGGAGCTGTCCGGGGCGACGCTGCTGCTGCTCGACGAGCCGACCGACAACCTGGACCTGGCCAGCGCGGAGGCGCTGGAGGCCGGCCTGGCGGCGTTCGCGGGCACGGTGATCGCGGTGACCCACGACCGCTGGTTCACCCGCTCCTTCGACCGCTTCGTGCTGTTCGGCAAGGACGGCGAGGTGACTGAGACCCCCGACCCGGTCTGGGACGTGTGAGGGGTAAGGAAGGGCCCCCTGTTAACGCATAACGGTGTAGAAGGGGCCCTTCCTTGCACCTGGCATAGGGTTGGCGCGTGACTGAGATGACGTACCGCCGGCTGGGCGACTCCGGGCTCGTGGTGTCCGTGGTCGGCATCGGCTGCAACAACTTCGGCCGCAAACTCGACCTCGACGGCACCCGGGCGGTGGTCGACGCGGCGCTCGACGCCGGCATCACCCTGTTCGACACCGCCGACATCTACGGCGAGCCGCAGGGCGCCTCCGAGGAGCTGCTCGGTCAGGCGCTCAAGGGCCGCCGCGACGAGGTGGTGCTGGCCACCAAGTTCGGCATGGACATGCACGGGGCCAACGGGGCGGACTTCGGCGCCCGGGGCTCCCGGCGCTACATCGCCCGCGCGGTCGAGGCGTCGCTGCGGCGGCTCGGCACCGACCACATCGACCTGTACCAGATGCACGAGCTTGACCCGGGCACCCCGATCGACGAGACGCTCGCCGCCCTCGACGACCTGGTGCGCGCCGGCAAGGTGCGCTACCTGGGCAACTCCAACTTCGCCGGCTGGCAGATCGCCGACGCCGACTGGGTCGCCTCGTCCAACGGGCACACCCGGTTCGTCAGCGCGCAGAACCACTACTCGCTGCTGGAGCGGGGCGTCGAGGCCGAGGTCATCCCCGCCTGCGAGCGCTTCGGCCTCGGCATGCTGCCGTTCTTCCCGCTGGCGAACGGCCTGCTCACCGGCAAGTACCAGCGCGGGGAGGCCGCCCCGGCCGGCAGCCGGCTCTCCGGCGGCGGCCGGTACGCCGAGCGCCTCGCCGCGGCCCGCTGGGACACCATCGAGGCGATCGGGGCGTACGCCGCCGAGCGGGGGCTCACCATGCTGCAGGTGGCCATCGGCGGGCTGGCCGCCCGGCCCGCGGTGACCTCGGTCATCGCCGGGGCCACCACCCCGGAGCAGGTGCGCGCCAACGCCGGTGCCGGCGCGTGGCAGCCCGACGACGACGACCTGGCCGCGCTCGACGCCATCCTCTGAGCCGGTCGACGGGACGGGGCCGGTCGACGAGGGACCGGGCCGACCGGCAGGGCCGAAACGAAAGAGGGACGCCGGGGCGACTCGCCCCCGGCGTCCCTCGTCCGGCTTCCGGCCCGGTCAGGCAGCCGGCCCCCCGGGCCCGGCCGGCCGACGCCGCCGCACGAGCAGCAGCGGCACCGCCCCCAGCAGCGCGACGGCGACGAGCCCGCCGGCCGCGTACGTCCACCAGCCGCCCCCCGACCGGTCCCGCTCGTCGGGCCCGGCCTGCACGGCGACGGGCCGTGGCGCGGGCGCCGTCTGGGCGGGGCGGGCCTGCACCGTCGCGGTCGCCGACGTCTTGTACGGGGCCGGCGCGGTGACCGTCACCCGCCAGCGACCGGGGGAGAGCAGCGGGCCGCTGGAGTAGAAGCCCTGCCCCTCCCCGGACATTTCGAGCTGCACCGGACCGGCCGTCCGGTCGCCCTCGCCCTTGGCGGTGAGGGTCAACCGCACCGGCTGATCCAGTCGGTGGCCGTCGGAGTAGACGGCCAGCACGGTGACCCCGCCGGCCCCGTCGCCGCCCACCGACAGCTTGAGCTTTCCGCCGTGCGCCGCCGCCGGGCCCGCCGGCAGCGCCACCAGGCACGCCGCGACGAGCGCGGCGGCGAGGATCCTGAGGGTACGCATCACACGTGCTCCACTCGCTCGGTTCGGGTGGGGCCGCCCCCGCCGTCGTGGTGCACGGCGGGAGCGGCCCCGTCTTCCGTTACAGCGAACCGCCCTCGGCGATCCGGGTGGGGTCGGCGCCGAGCCGGCCCGCCCCGTCGACCGACTTGTTGTCGTTCGCCTTGACGCCGGCCTTGGTGGCCGCGCCACCGAGCCGGACGATCATGGCGTCGGCGTCCCGGACCAGCACGTCCCGGACGTCCGTGTCGGTCACCAGGGCGGCATCGGTGGCCAACGCCTTGAAGGCGGTCAACTGCTGCACCGCCCGCTTGTCGTTGCCCTCCGCCTCGGAGGCCCGCACCGCGTCCAGCTTGTTGGACAGCTTGCGGTGCGCCACGTTGGAGAGTCGTCCGGTCGCCTTGAACCGGTCCAGCAGGTTCTGCATGTCCCGGAACGAGGTGGTGACGTAGAACCGGACCGTCGAGGAGGTGGAGTTACCCGCCTTGTCGGTCGCGGTCACGACCAGCTCGTGCAGGCCGAGCGGCAGCTCGTACATGGGCTGCAGGGTGCCGCTGGCGTACGTCTTGCCGTCCAACTTGCCGGACATCGTCTTGACGCCGGAGGTCGGGTCGACCGCCTGCCACGAGATCCGCACGTCCTGGCTGTCGCCGTAGAGCTGGCCGTCGGCGATGCCGGAGACCAGCAGCGTCGGCTTGTCACCGTCGATCTTCACGACGGCCGACTTCAGCGACTCGGCGTTGCCGGCGGTGTCGGTGGCCCGGTAGAGCAGCTCGTGCGAGCCGTTCCCGGTCACCTCGACCGGCGCGGTGTACGCCGTCCAGGCCCCGCCGTCGAGCGACCACTCCAGCTTCTTGACCCCGGAACCGGCGTCGGTGGAGGTGAGCACCACCGGAACCGTGCCGGCGTGCCAGCCGTCGTCGTTCGCCGGGGCGAACGCCGCCGAGCTGACCGGCGCCGTGGCGTCGATCTTCACGGCGACCTTCTTGGCCTCCTCCACGTTGCCGGCCTTGTCGGTCGACCGGAACCGCACCTCGTGCGCGCCGTCACCGGTGACCTGCACCGGCTCGGTGTACGCGGTCCACGTGGTGGCACCGTCGAGCTGGTACTCGGTGGCGGCCACCCCGCTGCCGCCGGCCTCGTCGGCCGCCGCGAGGGTGACCGTGACCGGCGCGGTGTGCCAGCCCTCGGTCGGGGTGCCGGAGACCGTGGCGGTGGTCACCGGCGCGGCCGTGTCGGCCACCTTGGTGGAGAGCCGGAAGTAGTCGAACGACGCGGTCTTCGACGTGGCCGCGTTGGCCCCGAGGGTGAACAGACCGATCTTCGGGGTGGCCCCGACGGCGGTGTTGCTCACCGTGCCGAGCGTCGTCCACTCCTGCCCGTCAGCCGAGTACGACCCGGTGAAGTCGTTCCCGGTGCGCGCCACCCGCAGGTACCACACGCCCGAGGTCAGGTTGGAGACCTGCGGCTGCGGGTTCTGCACGGTACCGCCGACCTCGCTGCGGAACTCGAGCCGCCGGGAGACCGTCTGACCGGCCTGGTTGTCCACGATGAAGTCGAACTTGACGTAGTTGTCGTCGTCGGCGTGGACGATCAGACCCGCCTGCTGGTACTGCTCGGCCAGCAGGCTGCCGTCGACCTTCGTCTCCAGGGTCCAGTCGCCCGAGGGCGCGGTCTGGAGGATGAAGTTCGTCGGGCCGGTGTTGCCGGTGCCGTAGATGTCACCCTTCGGCACGTCGATCTGCAGCGTGCCACCGGTCACCCGGTAGGTGGCCGCGTCCTCCCGCAGGATCGCGTTCCAGCGGCACTTGTCGAGCGCGGTGCCGCCGAACTCGTCCGACGGGTCGACCGGGCCGGCCGGCTCGTCGGGCGTGACCTGGAAGAAGTCGAACTGTGCGTCCACCACCGGGGCGGTGGTGCCGCCGTTGAGGGCGAACAGGCCGATCCGGGGGTTGCTGATCCCGGCGAGCGCGGCGGACCGGCCGACCGGGGTGAACGTGGTCCCGTCGCCGGACATCTCCGCCGTCAGGTTGGTGCCGTCGCTGGTCATCCGCAGCCAGATGGTGTCACCGGCCGGCGCGGCGGTGGCGTCCGCCCCCTCGTTGCGGGGCGACCCGGCCGTCTCCCGGATGAACTCCACCCGGCGGGAGCCGGAGTAGAGCAGGTCCAGCTTGGCGTAGTTGTCGTCGTCGCCGTAGATCAGCAGGCCGGCCTGCTGGTAGTTGGCGGTGACGGGCAGCGTGACCTTCGTGGTGGCCTGCCAGGACCCGCTGGGCGCGGGCTGGAGGACCAGGTTGGTGGCGCCGTTGGTCGTGCCGTACAGGTCACCGGAGGCGGTGGGCAGCCGCAGCGACCCGCCGGAGACCGAGTAGAGCTGGTTCTCCCGGACCACGGTCCAGCGGTCCTTGTCCAGGCTGGTGCCGACGAAGTCGTCCGAACGCGCCCCGAAGCAGGACGTGTTGGCCGCCTCCACCTTCACCGGGACGGTCACGTACGCCTTCGCGCCCCGGGCGTCGGTCACCGTCAGGGTGGCGGTGAAGGTGCCCGGCACGGTGTACGTGTGGGTGGCGTCGAGGGTCGACGCCGTCTTGCCGTCGCCGAAGTCCCAGGCGTACGTCAGCGGGGTGTCGCCCTCGGCGTCGGTGGCCGTGCCGTCGAAGGCGACGGTGACCGGCGCGATGCCGGTGGTCGGCGTCGCCGTGGCGCTGACCTGCGGCGGCGCGTTCTCGGTGACGCCGCGGCCGATGAAGTCCATCCAGTTGACGTTGAACAGCGAACCGGTGCCGCCGGCCGGGTCCTTGGCGAGGAAGTACAGCGTGCCCTCAGCCGGACCGGTGACCGGCGCGGTCACGTCGACGAACTGCTGCCAGCCGCCGGTGCCGGGCACGTCCGCGGACGCGACCAGCGGGCCGTCGACCGTGCCCGAGCGGACCTCGATCCGCCCGCCCTGGACCGACGAGGCCGCCCGGAAGCGGATCGAGTCGATCCCGGTCAGGCTCGCCGGGGCGAGCGACCACCAGTCACCGTCCTCGATGAAGCCGATGTTCTGGTTGCCGCCGGCGGTGTCGGTGGTGGTCTCCTTCTGCACGCCCGGGTCGCCGCCGCCGGTGCTGCCGGGGGCCCGGCCGGTGGCGGTGAAGTACTCGGCCTGCTTGCGCTTGGGCTGGAGCTGCTCGATCGCCCGGCCGGTCAGCTCGCCGGCGCCGCCGGCGCCGCCCTTGTCGGTGTACGTCGCCTCGAAGACGCCGAAGACGTTCGCCTCCGCGCCGTGGCCGGAGGCCAGCGAGGTCTGCACGGTGCCGGTGCAGCCGGTGTGCTGCTCCAGCGGGTGGGCGTGCTCGTCGTGGCCGAGCAGCACCTGGAGCTGGACCCGGTCACAGTCGATGGTGCCGTCCTCCGGGTCGGTCACCTTGATCGTGTACTTGACCTGGTCGCCCCACTCGAAGAACCCGCCGTTCGGCGGGAACTCGATGGTCACCGTCGGGGCGGTGTTGCCGACCGTCACCGGCACGTTCGCCACGGCGGTACGACCCGACGGGTTGGTGACGGTGAGCTGGGCGGTGTAGTCGCCGGCGGTGGCGTAGGTGTGCGTCGGGTTCGCCTCGGTGGAGGTCTGCCCGTCGCCGAACTTCCAGGCGTAGGTCAGCGTGCCGCCGTCGGGGTCGCGGGAACCGGCGCTGGAGAAGTTCACGGTCAGCGGCGCGGGCCCGGAGGTGGGGTCGGCGCTGGCCTGGGCGATCGGGGCCCGGGAACCGGCGGTGTAGTCGATCCGGTAGACCCCGGAGTTGTCGTTGTTGCCGCCGAAGCCGCTGCCCCACTCGATCAGGTAGAGCGCGCCGTCCGGCCCGAACTCGAAGTCCATCGGGCGGACCATGGTCATGCCGGTGAGCAGCTGGTTGATGTCGATCAGCGACTTGCCGTCCTGGCTGACCTGCATCGTGTACATCTTCGACTGGTTCCACTCACCGAGGAGCGCCTTGCCGTCGTAGTACGCCGGCCACTTGCGGTCCGACGTGCTGTCGGCGTCGTACCGGTAGACCGGGCCGCCCATCGGGGCGCCGCCGCCGCCGATCTCGGGGAAGCGCGGGTCACCCGCGTAGCCGTAGTCCACGGTCGCCGGGATGGCCGGCGGCAGGTTGGTCAGGCCGGTGTTGTTCGGCGAGTCGTTCACCGGCGCGGCGCAGTTGAACTTCGCCCCGCTCGGCCCGTTCGGGAAGGTGTAGTCGTTGTACGCCTTGTTGTTGCCGGTGCAGTACGGCCAGCCGTAGTTGCCGGCGGTGGCGACGATGTTCCACTCCACCAGGCCCTCGGGGCCGCGGTCCGGGTTGGCCGAGTTGGCGTCCGGTCCGTAGTCGGCGACGTAGAGGGTGTCGGTCTTCTGGTCGACGCCGATCCGGAACGGGTTACGGAAGCCCATGCCGAAGATCTCGGGACGGGTCTTCGCGGTGCCCGGCGCGAACAGGTTCCCCGTGGGGATCGTGTACGTGCCGTCGTCCTCCGGGTGGATCCGGATCACCTTGCCGCGCAGGTCGTTGGTGTTGCCGGCGCTGCGCTGCGCGTCGTAGTCCTGCCGGCCGGCCCGCTCGTCGATCGGCGTGAACGCGTTCGACTCGAACGGGTTGGTGTTGTCGCCGGTGGCCAGGTACAGGTTGCCCTTCGAGTCGAAGGTCATGCTGCCGCCCGCGTGGCAGCAGGTGTTGCGCTGCGTGTCGACCTGGAGGACGACCTTCTCGGTGGCCTTGTCGATGGCGTCACCGTTGACGGTGAACCGGGACAGGTAGTTGCGGGGGCCGCCACCGGCCGGCGCGTAGTAGAGGTAGATCCACTTGTTGGTGGCGAAGTCCGGGTCGAGGCGGAGGCCGAGCAGGCCGTCCTCGTTGCCGGTGAAGACGTCCAGCTTGGTCGCGGTGACCGTGTTGCTGGTGTCCGGCTTGATGATCTGCACCCGGCCGTCACGCTCGGCGTAGAACACCCGACCGTCCGGAGCGATGTCCAGCTCCATCGGGTTGTTGGTGTTGCTGTCCAGCGTCACCTTGTCGAAGTTCGAGGTCTTCGAGGCGCCGCAGTCGGCCTTCTCCACGCCCGCGGCGGTGCGGATGCCGCCGAGCAGGTGGGTGAGGAACTCGGGCTCGACGTACGACTGCTGGGTGTGGCCGCCACCGGTGTACCAGGCCCGGCCGCCGTCGTAGTCCTGGCACCAGGCGGTGGGGTGGTCGGCGCCCATCGCGCCGCTGCCCGGCGTGTAGGACTTCTCGTCCAGGCTCGCCAGGACGTGCACGTTGGCGCGCGGGTTGGTCCGGAAGTTGTACCACTCGTCGAACCGGGACCACTTGTCCGGCAGCGTGGCCGTGGACGGGTGGGCGTGGTCCTCGACCTTGACGGTGGCCTGCTGGTTGGCGGGGTGGTTGTTGAAGTACGCCCCGACCAGCTTGCCGTACCAGGGCCAGTCGTACTCGGTGTCCGAGGCCGCGTGGACGCCGGCGTAGCCGCCGCCGGCCTTGATGTAGCGCTCGAACGCGGCCTGCTGGTCGGCGTTGAGGACGTCACCGGTGGTCGACAGCCAGATCACGGCCTGGTACTTCGCGAGGTTGGCGTCGTTGAACGCGGCGCCGTCCTCGGTCGTGTCGACGGTGAAGCCGTTGTCGACGCCGAGCTTCTGGATCGCGGCGATGCCGGCCGGGATCGCGTCGTGCCGGAAGGCGGCGGTCTTGGAGAAGACGAGCACCGAGAACGGGTCGGTGGCGGCGGCCGCTACGGGGGCCGCCAGGGGCGCCGCCTGCGCGGCGGCCGGTGCGGCCTGCGCGGGGGTGCCGGCGACCAGGCCGGTGGCGACGAGGGACAGGCTGAGAAGTGAGGAACTCAGGATGCCGCGAGGTATGCGGCGGCGGCGGGATGGAGACACTCCATGCTCCTTTTGTCCGAGCTGGACAGTGGTGGGCTCGGGGAGGACTTCGCCGCAGACCGTCCCCGGTCGGTGCGGTGCCTGGGTCAGACCAGGGCCCAGGCACCTGTAACGTCGGTGCGGGCCGGGCCCGCACCTGTCGGACCGGTACGCGAGGGGGTCGCGTACCGCTGGTCGGTGCGCGGCCACGCCAGGGCCGCTCACCGGTCGGATCGGGTGCGCGACCACGCCAGGAGCCGCGTACCGGTAGGTCGGTGCGGGCCACGCCGAGGCCACGCGCCGAAATATGTCGATCGGTTGAACAAATTAGCGCCGCTGGACTCGTTTCCGGCAAGGCGTCGGCGTGTAACGATTCGGTATCGGCGATCGACCTATCCGGCGCATGCGGAGGAATGGGGAGAAGCGGCTCGCCGGCCGGCTGACCGTGGTCTGGACCACCGGTCGGATCCCTTGGCGGATCAGCCGATTCGTCGTACGGTGACACGGACGTAACCCACGGGAGCCCGGTGTACCGGGCTGAGAGGGGGGCTGGAGCCCCCGACCGTCGAACCTGATCCGGGTAATGCCGGCGCAGGGAGGAGAGTTGCCGTGCCGTCCCTTGGGCGACTGCATCTGATCACCGACACCCGGCCGGGGCGGGACCCGCTCGCCGTGCTGCGCGCCGCCCTGCCGGTGGCCCGCGCCGAGCTGGTCGTCCAGGTCCGCGTCACCGACGACGCCACCGACCGCGAGGCGTACGACCTGGCCCGGCGGGCGGTCGCCCTGTGCGCCCCGTACGAGGCGATGTGCCTGGTCAACGACCGGCTGCACGTGGCGCTCGCGGTCGGCGCGGCCGGCGGCCACGTCGGCGCGGACGACCTGCCGGTCGCGGCGGCCCGCCGGGTCCTCGGCCCCACCGCCGTGCTCGGCGCGACCGCCCGCGCACCGGGGCCGGCCGCCGAGGCGGTGGCCGGCGGTGCCAGCTACCTCGGCGTCGGCCCCTGCCACGCCACCGACACCAAGGCGGGCCTGCCGGACCCGATCGGCCCCGAGGGGGTACGCGCCGTGACCGGGGCCGTGGCGGTGCCGGTGATCGCCATCGGCGGGGTGACCGCCGCGGCGGTGCCGGCGCTGCGCGCCGCCGGGGCGTACGGGGTGGCGGTGGTCGGGGCGCTCTCCGCCGCCGCCGATCCCGCGCGGGCCACCGCCGAGCTGCTCGGGGCGTTGACGTGCTAGCCCGCGCCGAGGTGCCAGCCCGCGCCGACGGGTTAGGAAGGGACCCTTCCTATGCAGAAAGCGTTAACAGGGGGCCCTTCCTTGCCGACGTGGCGGTGGTGGGGGGCGGGGCCGTCGGGCTGGCGGTCGCGTGGCGGTGCGCGGCGCGCGGGCTGCGCGTCACCGTGCACGACCCGGCCCCCGGGTCGGGCGCGTCCCACGTCGCCGCCGGGATGCTGTCGCCGGTCGCCGAGGCCTACTTCGGCGAGCGGGAGCTGACCGGGCTGCTGGTCGCCTCGGCCGCCCGCTGGCCCGCGTTCGCCGCCGAGCTGACCGCCGCCAGCGGCGTCGACCTCGGATACCGCACCGAGGGCACCCTCGTCGTCGGGCTCACCGGCGACGACCTGGCCGAGGCACAGCGGCTCTGGTCGTACCAGCGGGACCTCGGGCTGCCCATCAGCCCACTGCGCCCGTCGGAGCTGCGCGACCGCGAACCGGCGCTCGCCACCCGGGTGCGCGGCGGCGCGGTCGCCCCCGGCGACCACCAGGTCGACCCCCGGCGGCTGGTCACGGCGCTGCGCACCGCCGCTGAGCGGGCCGGCGCGACCCTCGTCACGGGCGCGGTGCGGGCGCTGTCCGACCTGGACGCCAGGGTCACCGTCGTTGCCGCCGGCTGCGGGGCCGCCGCCCTCACCGGGCTGCCGGTCCGGCCCGTCAAGGGCCAGATCCTGCGGCTGCGCGCGCCCGATGGCGGCCCGCCGGGCTTCCGGCACGTCGTCCGGGGGTACGCCGACGGCGAACCCGTCTACCTGGTGCCCCGCGAGGACGGGGAGGTGGTGGTCGGCGCGACCGTCGAGGAACGCGCCGACACCGACGTCACCGCCGGGGCGGTGCTGCGGCTGCTCCGCGCCGCCGTGGATCTCGTCCCCGAGCTGGCCGAGTACGAGCTGGTCGAGGCGACCGCCGGGCTGCGCCCCGGCACCCCCGACAACGCCCCGATCATCGGGCCGCTGCCCGGCCGGCCCGGCGTGCTCGTCGCCACCGGCCACCACCGGCACGGCATCGTGCTCACCCCGGTCACCGCGGACCTCGTCACCGACCTGATCGTCACCGGGCCGACGGCCCCCACGACGGCGGACCCGCTGCTCGCCCCCTGCACCCCCGAACGGTTCGCCGGCCAGCGACTGCCCGGCTGACCGTCGCCGCCCCGACCGACCCGATCGATCCGCGTCACCGATCCGCGTCACCGGTCCGACCGCGCCGCCGCCGACCCGGCCGATCGCGTCCGGCCCGGGCCGGCGCATCCCGTCCCGGTGGCGGGCCGAGGACGCATCCGAGGAGGAACACCCACATGGAACTGACGGTGAACGGCACCGGGCGTACGCTGCCCGCCGGCGCGACCGTGGCCGACGCGGTCGGCCTGGTCACCGACCAGCGGCGCGGCCTCGCCGTCGCGGTCAACGGCGAGGTCGTGCCGCGCGGCGGCTGGCCGGCGACCCCGCTGCGCGACGGCGACCACGTCGAGGTGCTCAGCGCCGCCCAGGGCGGGTGACGACATGTCCCACGAGGGCTCCTCGTTCGAGCTGGGCGGCGTGACGTTCGGGTCCCGGCTCATCCTCGGCACCGGCGGCGCGGCCAGCCTGCACGCGCTGGAGCAGGCGATCCGGGCGTCCGGCACCGAGCTGGTGACGCTCGCGCTGCGCCGCGTCGACACCGCCCCCGGCATGGGCGGCGGGCTGCTCGACCTGCTGGACCGGTGCGGGGTGCGGCTGCTGCCGAACACGGCCGGCTGCTACACGGCCGGCGAGGCGGTGAAGGTGGCCCACCTGGCCCGCGAGGCGTTCGGCACGGACTGGGTGAAGCTGGAGGTGATCGGCGACGAGCGCACGCTGCTGCCCGACGGGGTGGAGCTGCTGCGCGCCGCCGAGACCCTGGTCGCGGACGGGTTCACCGTGCTGCCGTACACGTCGGACGACCCGATCCTGGCGCGGCGGCTCGCCGACGTCGGCTGCGCGGCGGTGATGCCGGCGGGCGCGCCGATCGGCTCCGGCCTGGGCGTGAACAACCCGCACCACATCCGCCTGATCCGGCAGAGCGTCGACGTGCCGGTGATCCTCGACGCGGGGATCGGCACGGCGTCCGACGCGGCGCTGGCCATGGAGCTGGGCTGCGACGCCGTGCTGCTGGCCAGCGCCGTCACCCGCGCCGCCGACCCGGTCGCCATGGCGAGCGCCATGCGGTACGCGGTCGAGGCGGGCCGCCTGGCGGCCGGGGCGGGCCGCATCCCGCGCCGCTTCCACGCGCTGGCCTCCACCCCCGACGAGGGAAGGCCCGCCCTGTGACCCCACCCCCCACCCCGCCCTCTGCCCCGCCTCCCGCCTCACCCCCCACCCCGCCCCTTGCGGATCTTGGAAGGAAATGGCCCCTCCAGGGGCCGGAATCTTCCAAGATCTTGCCACCGACGCCCTGCGGCGTCGTCCTGCTCGCCGATCGGGGAGGGGACGTCATGGGAGGGAGCGCGCCGGGGGCGCTCGTGCGGGTGGTGGCGGGTGCCGTGGCCGGGGGAGTGCGCTGGGTGGTGCTGCGGGAGAAGGACCTGCCCCGCGCCGAGCGGGCCGCGCTCGCCGCCGACCTGCGGCCGATCCTCACCGAGGCCGGCGGCACCCTGCTCGTGGCGGGCCCCGACCCGCTCGGCGGCGACGCCGTGCACCTCCCGGCCGCCGGCCCGTACCCGCCGCCGCGCCCCGACCACGCCCTCGCCGAACCGGTCCATCGCGCCGACCGTGCCGACCGCCCCGGCCCCGCCGGTCGCCCCGGCTACCCCGGCCCCGCTGATCGCCCCGGCCCCGCCGGTCGTCCCCGCCCGTGGCTCGTCGGCCGCTCCTGCCACGACGCGGCCGAGCTGGCGCGACTGACCACCGAGGACTACGCGACCCTCTCCCCGGTGTATCCGAGCAGGTCGAAGCCCGGCTACGGCCCACCCCTCGGGCCGCGGCGGCTCGGCGAGCTGATCCGGTTCAGCCCCGTGCCGGTCCTCGCCCTCGGTGGCATCGAGACCCCGGAGCAGGTGCGCGCCTGCCTGGCGGCAGGCGCGGCGGGGGTGGCGGTGCAGGGCGCGATCATGCGCGCCCCGGAGCCGGCCGAGGCAGCCGCCACGCTGACGACCGCCTGGGCCGAGGCGCGAGCCGGCCAATCGTGCGCGGAGCCCTCCATCGCAACCACCGCCACAGTCCCGACCGCGACCCCGACCACCGACGCGACCACCGACCGCCGAGCGAGCGAGGCGACCAGGTGACCCCGACGACCGTGCTCACCATCGCCGGCTCAGACTCCGGCGGGGGCGCCGGCATCCAGGCCGACCTCAAGGTCTTCGCGGCGCTCGGCGCGTACGGCACCAGCGTCCTCACGGCCGTCACCGCACAGAACACCCGGGGCGTGGACGCCGTCCTGCCGCTGCCGCCGCGCACGGTCACCGAGCAGCTCGACAGCGTGCTCGGCGACTTCCGGGTGCGGGCGGTGAAGACCGGGATGCTCGGCAACCCGGCCGTCGCCGACGCGGTCGCCGACGCCGCGCGGGCGGGACGCCTGCCGCACCTCGTCGTCGACCCGGTGCTCGTCGCCACCAGCGGGCACCGGCTCGGCGTGGCCGAGGCGGTCGAGCGGCTGCTGCCGTACGCCGAGGTGGCGACGCCGAACTGCGCGGAGGCCGCCGCCCTCACCGGACGCCCGGTGACCACGGTCGAGGAGATGGTGGCCGCCGCCGAGGCCCTCGCCGCCGGCGGCCCGGCGCACGTGGTGGTCACCGGCGGCGATGTGGACGCGGCCGGCGAGTCGGTGGACGTGCTGGTCGGCGGCGGGGCGACCACGCTGCTGCGCGCCCGGCGGGTGCGCACCCGGCACAGCCACGGCACCGGCTGCTCGTTCTCGGCGGCGATCGCCGTGCGGCTGGCGGCCGGGGACCCGGTGCCGGCGGCGGTCGCGGCCGCCAAGGAGTACGTCACCCGCGCGCTGACCGGCGCACGGGACTGGGAACTGGGCGCGGGACGCGGCCCGCTGGACCACTTCGGCTGGTCCTGACCACCACCTGGGAGGCAGTCATGCAGGCACGACGCAAGGTCTACGTCGAGGGGGCCCGGCCGGACGTCCGGGTGCCGTTCGCCGAGGTCGACCTGACCGGCGACAACCCGCCGGTCCGGCTCTACGACACCTCCGGCCCCGGCTCCGACCCCGAGGTGGGGCTGCCGCCGCTGCGCGGGCCGTGGATCGCCGGGCGCGGCGACGTCGCGCCGGTGCGGGGGGCGGGCACCCCGCTCGCGGGGGCGGACGGGAAGCGCCCGACGCAGCTCGCGTACGCGCGGGCCGGGGTCGTCACCCCGGAGATGGAGTTCGTGGCGATCCGGGAGGGGATGGCCCCGGAGTTCGTCCGCGACGAGATCGCCGCCGGCCGGGCGGTCCTGCCGCTCAACGTCAACCACCCGGAGTGCGAGCCGGCGATCATCGGCAAGGCGTTCCTGGTGAAGGTCAACGCCAACATCGGCACCTCGGCGGTCACCTCCTCGGTGGCCGAGGAGGTGGAGAAGCTGACCTGGGCCACCCGGTGGGGCGCGGACACCGTGATGGACCTGTCCACGGGCAAGCGGATCCACGAGACCCGCGAGGCGATCGTGCGCAACTCGCCGGTGCCGATCGGGACGGTGCCGATCTACCAGGCCCTGGAGAAGGTCGGCGGCGACCCGGTGAAGCTGAGCTGGGAGGTGTTCCGCGAGACGGTGATCGAGCAGGCCGAGCAGGGCGTCGACTACATGACGGTGCACGCCGGGGTGCTGCTGCCGTACGTGCCGCTGGCCGTGGACCGGGTGACCGGGATCGTCTCCCGGGGCGGGTCGATCATGGCGGCCTGGTGCCTGGCGCACCACGAGGAGAACTTCCTCTACACCAACTTCCGCGAGCTGTGCGCGATCCTCGCCCGCTACGACGTGACGTTCTCCCTCGGCGACGGGCTGCGCCCCGGCTCCATCGCCGACGCCAACGACGAGGCCCAGTTCGCCGAGCTGCGCACCCTCGGCGAGCTGACGAGGATCGCCTGGGAGTACGACGTGCAGGTGATGATCGAGGGCCCCGGCCACGTGCCGATGCACAAGATCAAGGAGAACGTGGACCTCCAGCAGGAGTGGTGCCACGAGGCCCCGTTCTACACCCTCGGCCCGCTGACCACCGACATCGCCCCCGCGTACGACCACATCACGTCGGCGATCGGCGCGGCGATGATCGGCATGTTCGGCACCGCGATGCTCTGCTACGTCACGCCCAAGGAGCACCTCGGCCTGCCCGACCGGGACGACGTGAAGGCCGGCGTGATCGCGTACAAGATCGCGGCGCACGCGGCGGACCTGGCCAAGGGCCACCCCGGCGCGCAAGCGTGGGACGACGCGCTGTCGAAGGCGCGGTTCGAGTTCCGCTGGTCCGACCAGTTCAACCTCTCGCTGGACCCGGAGACGGCGCGGTCGTACCACGACGCGACCCTGCCGGCCGAGCCGGCAAAGACCGCGCACTTCTGCTCGATGTGCGGCCCGAAGTTCTGCTCCATGAAGATCACCCAGGAGCTGAAGGAGTACGCGGCGCGCGGCATGCAGGACAAGTCGGCGGAGTTCGTCTCCTCCGGCGGCCGGGTGTACCTGCCGCTGGCCTGACCCCGGCCCGCCCGCGCCCCGCCGGGCTGGCTTTGCCGGCGCCCGGCGCCCGGCGCCCGGCGCCCGTGGCGCCCGGAGCCCGGCGCCATGTCGGCGACGTGGGGGTGTCCCGTCGGGGCTGACCCCGCCACGTCGCCGACATGGCGGCGGGGTCAGTCCCGGTGGTGCCGGCCGGAGGGGCGCAGCGAGCGCCGGTCGGCGTCCGTCGACCCACCGTCCTCGCCCGACACGGGGCGGGCGAGGCCGGTGACCCAGTCGACGTACTCCTCGTCCTGCGCCGGCAGCGGTTCCGGGTCGTGGCGGTCGTCCCGCTCGGCCGCCGGGCCCACGTCGTCTCCCGCCCGCGTCCGGCCGCGCCGGAAGAGGGGCCGCAGGAGCCGGGACCGGCCGGCGGGCGCGTCCTCCGGAGACGTACCGGCATCTGCGGGGAGGGCGGCATCGGGCTCGCCGGCCGGGGCCGGTCCCGCCCCGTCGGCGGGGGCCGCGCCGGTCGTCCTCGCTGCGGCCTGCCAGAGGCCGCCCGGTTCGCCCGGTTCGACCGGTTCACCGCGTGGAAGCTGCGTCTCGCCGACCACGTGGCGCTCGGACGCCGGCCTGGCGAACCGCCGGGCGGCGTTGCCGAACGCGTCCCAGCTCGCCGCCTGGTCGAGGTCGGGCAGGGGCAGCCGGGGGCGGGGCCGCAGGGCCGGCTCGGTGGCCTGGCCGGTCAGGGCCGGGTCGATCAGCTCGCCGGTCGGGACGGGGTCGCTCAGTCCGCCGGTCAGGGCCGGGTCGATCAGTCCGCCGGTCGGGACGGGGTCGCTCAGTCCGCCGGTCGGGACCGGGTCGCTCAGTCCGCCGGTCAGGGCCGGGTCGGCGGCCTCGCCGGTCCTGTTCACGCTGGTGGCCTCGCCCGCCGACGCGGCGGGGACCTGACCTGCGGCGGCGACCTCACCGGCCTGGGCGGGGCCGGCGGCCTCGCCGGCTTCGGCGAAGGTGACGGGCTCGCCGGCTTGGGCGGCGGCGGGCTCGCCAGCCGGGGTGGTGTCGACGACCCCGCCGCTCGGGGCCGGATCGGTCGCCCCGCCGGTCCCGGTCGCCTCGCCGGTCCTGGCGGCGTCGGTGGGCCTGGCCGCGTCGGTGGGTCGGGCGGCGGTCGTGCCGGAGGCCATCGGCCACTCCCAGTGGGCGGGGGGAGCGCCCGCCGGACCGTCGACCCCGACCCGGCCCTCGTCGCCCCGACTGCGGGGGCCTCCGCTGCGGGCGGCGTCGCCGGTGCGGTCGTCCGGCAGCGGGTCGCCGATGGTCGCCGGGACCCGGCGGGCCGTGGTCACGCCCGGCGGGGCGGCCAGGTCGGCCGGGCCGTCGGGCCCGTCAGCGTCGCCGGCCACCGGCGGGGTGGGCCCGGTCGGCAGCGGCCGGAGGATGTCCGTCGGCTCGATTGCGCCCTGCTGCCCGCCCGCGCGGGGCGAGCCGGGCAGGCCGACGCCGCGTCCCCTGGTCAGGCCGGCGGCGCGCATCCCGGACAGGGCCGCGCGGAGCGTCCCGGGCGGGCGGGCGCCGAGCGCTCCGGGCAGGGGCGCACCCCCGGCCCGGGCCAGGTCGGCCGCCGGCACACCGGCCGCGGGATCGACGCCGGCCGGCCCGTCGGCCAGCGGGTCGGCGCTGGCGGGGCGGGCGAAGAGGGGCCAGCGGGCCAGGGCGGCGGCCGTGGCGCCGAGCAGGCCGGTGGCGACCGCGAGCAGGGCACCGTAGTAGGGCGCGAGCTGGTACCGGTCGGCCGAGTCGCCGGGGCCGGCGGTCAGGTAGGCGAAGGCGACCAGCACGGGGCCCGCCGCCCCGGTCGCGCCGGCGATCAGCGGCGGGTGCCCACGTCGGCGGGCCAACGCGCCGGAGGCCGCGCCCGCGAGCAGGGCCACCAACGGCAGGACGATGGTGGCCAGCCCCTGCGCCGCGTCGGCGGCGAGCCAGCCCGGCTCGAACACCCCCAGGCGTACGGTCGGCAGCGGGCCGGTGCCGGCGAGGGCCGGCAGGGCCGAGACCAGGGCGACGAACCAGACCGTGCCGGCGACCGCCGCGACGTTCCAGCCCAGCGGTGGGCGCAGCAGCACGGCGAGCGCCGCGCCGGCACCGACCACCGCGCCGAGGGTCGCGCAGATGCCCATCGCCCAGACCGGGTCCACGCTGTTGAGCTGGGTGGCCCGGGCCGGCTGCATGCACAGCGGCGCGACGACGGTCGCGCCCAGGGCCGCCGCGCCGGCCAGGGCGAGCCGCCCGGTCGTGGTGCCGGTGACCGGGTCGGCGCTGACGAGCCGCTCGGTGACCACCGCGCCGACCACGGCGGCGAGCGCCGCGCACCAGCCCACCCAGACGAGCTGGGCGGGCCACCGGTTGACGGTGGCGTCGGTGAAGTCGCCGGCGATCCGCACGATGCCGAAGCCGTACGCGACGCCGAGCTGGCCGGCCCCGGCCAGCATGCTCACCCCGAGCGCGGTGGACAGCGGCTTGCCCCACGTCCGAAAGGCCATGTCGGGCACGTTACGGCCCGGTGCGTCCGATCGCCACCTTGGCACCGCGCGGCGCGCCCGACGCGCCCGGCCTGGGACTACTTGAGCTCGACCAGCCGCGCCAGGTACGTCGTATCCCCGACATTGGTGAGCATGTGGACGGCACCCGGGTCGCGGTAGACGACCCCGCCGGTCGGCTCGTCCGCGTCGATGGTGGTGCCGTCGATCGTCTGCACCACGTTCTTCGCGCCCTGGACGGCGATCACCAGGTACGGGTGGTCGTGCCGGTGCAGCGGCTGCCGCTCGCCCGGCTCCAGCCGGATGTGCCACACCCGCACCCGGTCGTTCTCGTAGACGATCTCCTGGCCCACCGGGCCCAGCTCGGTCCCGTCGATCACGTCGGTCATGCGGTCAGCCTCCAGTGGCGGGAGCGTCGGCGTGCCCCAGGTACGGGAGCACCTCGGCGGCGACGAGCTCCAGGTGGTCGAGGTCGGCGAGGTCGGTCAGCCGCAGGTGCACCCGGGTCGCCCCGACGGCGGCGAACTCGCCGATCCGGTCGACGAGCCGGGCGGGCGAGCCGACCACCGCATCCTCCGGCGGCAGGGCGCTCCTGGCGTGCAGCGGCGCGGCCCGCAGCCGCGCCTCGGCGTCGGTGCGCCCGATCGCCACCGCGATGGCGGCGGAGAGGACGAGCGGCCCCCGCCCCGACGTCGGGCGGCCGTGCCGGTCGCACGCCTCGACCACCCGCTCGTACGCGGCGGCGGTCTCGGCGACGCTCTTGAACGGCACGTTGAACTCGTCGGCGTACCGGGCGGCCAGCTCGGGGGTGCGCCTGGGGCCGCTCCCGCCGACGATCACCGGTGGGCCGGGCCGCTGGACCGGCTTGGGCAGGGCGGGCGCGTCGACCAGGCGGTAGTGCTCGCCGGTGAAGCTGTACGTCTCGCCGACGGGGGTGCGCCACAGGCCGGTGACCACTTCGAGCTGCTCGGCGAGCCGGTCGAAGCGCTCGCCGACGGCGGGGAACGGGATGCCGTACGAGGTGTGCTCCCGCTCGTACCAGCCGGCGCCGATGCCCAGCTCGACCCGGCCACCGCTCATCTGGTCGACCTGGGCGACCATGACGGCGAGCGGCCCGGGGAGCCGGAAGGTGGCCGAGGTGACGAGGGTGCCGAGGCGGATCCGGGTGGTCTCCCGGGCCAGCGCGGCGAGGGTGAGCCAGGCGTCGGTGGGGCCGGGCAGGCCGGGATCGTCGCCCAGGAACTGGTAGTGGTCGGCCCGCAGGAACCCCTCGAAGCCGCCCGCCTCGACGGCCCGGGCGAAGCGCAACTGGTCGTCGTAGGTGGCGCCCCGGTGCGGCTCGGTGAAGACGCTGACCCGCATGGTCACCGCCCCTCCGCGCCGGCCCCGGTGGCGGCGGGCGCGGAGGCGGCGGGCGCGGCGGGGGCGTCGCGCTCCATCAGCAGCTCGTGCAGCTCGGCGCTGACCCGGGCGACGTCGGCGAGGTGGGCGTTGCGGCCGAGGGTCCGGGGCCGGGGGATGTCGACCTCGACGATCGCGCGGATCCGGCCCGGCCGGGGGCTGAGCACGACCACCCGGTCGGCGAGCAGCACCGCCTCGTCGATGGAGTGGGTGACGAAGACGACGGTGGCCCCGCTGGTCATGTGCACCCGCTGGAGCTCACCGGAGAGCTCCTCGCGGGTGAGCGCGTCCAGGGCGGAGAACGGCTCGTCCATGAGCATCACCCGGGGGTCGCCGATCAGCGACCGGCACAGCGAGACGCGCTGCTGCATGCCGCCGGACAGCTCGTGCGGCAGCCGCTTCTCGAACCCGGCGAGCCCGGCCAGGTCGAGCAGCTCCCGGGCGCGCTCGCGGTGCCCGGCCCGCTTCCACCCGAAGATCTCCACGGGCAGCAGCACGTTGTCCAGCACCGACCGCCAGGGCAACAGGGCGGGGCGCTGGAACAGCATGGCGATGTCGCGGCGGGGGCGGGTGATGGGCGTGCCGGCGACGGTGATCTCCCCGGCGGTGGCCGGCAGCAGGCCGGCGATCATCCGCAGCAGGGTGGACTTGCCGCAGCCCGAGCGCCCGAGCACGGCGACGAACTCGCCCTCGGCGACGTCGAGGTCGATGCCCCGCAGCGCCTCGACCCGGCCGGCCCGGCCGTCGAAGGTGCGGGACACGCCGGACAGTCGGATCATCGCCGGTGTCCTCCCTGAGTGGACCATCAGGATCGCAGCTAGAGTAGCCCGCCGCCGTCCGGAGGCGACGGTCCGGGGTGGAGATCAGTTCGTTTCCGTTCCGAAACACACACTCCTCGCTACACCGGCAGGTCTCTTGCGTAGTCTGTGCCGGCGAAGAGTCCCCTCACGACGATGGCGTCGGCTCCCCCCTCTGTCGACGCCGTTGCTCTCGACGACCCGCCCGGAGGCGCATCGCCCCTGGTCGGAAAGGACATGGTGCACAGATGAACAGGCTGACCCGCACGGTCGCCGCGGCCCTCCTGGCCTCCGCCCTCACCCTGGTGTCCGCGTGCAGCAGCGACTCGGACGCGTCCGACGCCAAGGGCGGCGACGGCAAGTCACTGGAGAAAGTGACGTACCTCACTTCCTTTGGCAACTTCGGCCGGGACTCCTACGCCTGGGTGGCGAAGGAGAAGGGCTTCTTCAAGGAAGCCGGCTTCGACGTCGAGATCAAGCCCGGTCAGGGTACGGGCGCGGTGATCCAGACCATCGTCGGTGGTCAGGCCGACTTCGGCCCCATCGACCTCACCGGTGGTCTGCTCCAGCTCGGCAACGGCCAGGCCAAGGACTTCGTCGCCGTCGCGGCGATCCAGCAGCGCACCATGGCGGCCATCGTGACGGTCGAGGGCAAGAACATCGCCTCGCCGAAGGACCTGGAGGGCAAGAAGCTCGCCGACGCCCCGGCGTCCGTGGTCCGCAACCTCTTCCCGACGTACGCCCGGCTCGCCGGCGTGGACGTCAACAAGGTGACCTGGGTCAACGGCGAGCCGCAGACCCTGATGGGCACCCTCGCCTCCGGCTCCGTCGACGGCATCGGCCAGTTCGTCGTGGGCCAGCCGACGGTCGAGGCGGTCACCAAGAAGAAGGCCGTCCTGCTGCCCTACAGCAACGTGATGCAGGACCTCTACGGCAACGTGCTGATCACCTCCAGCAAGATCGCCAAGGAGAAGCCGGAGATGGTCAAGCGGTTCAGCGCCGCGCTGATCAAGGGCCTGGAGTACTCCCTGGCAAACCCCCAGGAGGCCGCCGAGCTGCTGAAGAAGAACGTCGACGCCACCAACCCGGCGGCGGCCGCCGCCGAGCTCCAGCTGATGGCCGGGTACGTCCGCTCCAACAACTCCGGCACCAAGATCGGCACGCTGGACAGCGGCCGGGTCGCCAAGAGCATCGCGATCCTCCAGGGCGCGGGCTCGCTCAAGCAGAACATCACCCCCGACCAGATCATCGACTTCAACCTCGTGCCGCAGTCCTGACCGGCCCGACAAGTCAGCAGGGGTACGTCCCGCCGGCCTCCGGCGGGACGTACCCCCGTTCCGTTCCCGGCCGCCGCGCCGGATGGATGAGGAGAAGAAGATGACCGACCTCCGGTCACCGGAACCGGCGCTCGCGGGCCCGCCCGCCGTCCAGCGCCGCACCGCCGTGGGGCGCGGCGCCCTCGGCACCGGCGCGCGGGCCGGCGCGAACGGCCTGCTGCTGCCCGGCGCGGGCCTGCTGGTCGCGTTCGCGGTGTGGTGGCTCACCGCCCGGCTGGAACTGGTGCACCCCGCCGCGCTGCCCACCCCCGGCTCGGTGCTGTCGGCGTTCACCGACAAGCCCGACCGGATGCTGGAGCACACGCTCGACACCATGCTGGAGATCCTGATCGGCTTCGCGCTCTCCGCCGTGGCCGGCGTCCTGCTCGGGCTGTCGCTGGCCGCCTCGCGCACCGTCGAGCGGATGTTCACCCCGCTGCTCGTCGCGGTCAACGCGGTCCCGAAGATCACCCTGGGGCCGCTGCTGGTGGTGGCGCTCGGCTGGGGTCAGAAGCCGATTCTGACCATGGTCTTCCTGCTCTGCTTCTTCCCGATCGTGCTCTCCACCGCGACCGGGCTGACCACCACGCCGTCCGACCTGGCCGAGCTGGTCCGCTCCCTGAACGCCTCCTGGTGGCAGGCGTTCCGCAAGGTGCGCTTCCCGGCCGCGCTGCCGCAGATCTTCGTCGGCCTGAAGGTGGCGATGCCGCTGGCCGCCATCGGCGCGGTGATCGGGGAGTTCCAGGCCGGCGAGAGCGGTCTCGGGTACGTCATCACCCAGTACGCCGGCATCGGCGACACCGCGACCGCCTGGGCGGCGATCATGCTGGTGGCGCTGGTCAGCATCCTGCTCTACTCGGCGCTGGTGTTCGTGGAGCGCCTGGCCCTGCCCTGGGTGCGGGCGACCACCTCGTCGAGGTGAGACGACGATGGGCCCGCCGGTCGACCGGCGGGCCCATCGTCGTCGTGCGTGCCGTCAGCCGGCGAGCCGCCAGCGGCCGCCACGGGCGACCAGCGTCGTGAGGGCCTGCGGCATCAGCCCCGAGTGGTTGTCCGGCGTCATCCGGATCGGGCCGGAGAGGCCGTCCATCTGGGACGTCTCCAACACGTTGCGCAGCCCGTCGCGGCCGGCCTTGCCGGGCGCGCCGCCGGCCCGCAGTTCGGCGTCGGCGATGAGCTGCACGGCGTCCGCGGCGAACGAGGAGAAGCCGTTGTAGCCGCCGAAGCGCGCCGTGTAGTCCTGGAACCACTGGCGGCGGGCCGCCTTGGCCGGGGTGGTGGCGATGACGTCGTCGATGACCATCGTCTGGGTGAAGATCAGGGTGGCCCGCTCCGCCGACCGGGACGCCGCGCCCAGGAACAGCTCCCCGGCGGCCGAGGCGTCGAAGAACAGCGAGCCGGTGAACCCGGCCGTCTGGGCCGCGCCCGCGGCGAGCATCGCCTGCTCCGGCGGGGTCCAGACCACCATCGCCTCCGGGTCCCGCGCGGCCAGCGTGGCGACCTGCTGGCTGACGTCGGTGTCGGTGGTCTTCACCGACTGGTCGCTGAGCAGCTTGATGTTGGTCTTGTCGAACTCGCGGCGCAGCACGTCCAGCCCTTCCCGGCCGTAGCTGTCGTCGCTGTTGAGCACGGTCACCTTGCGGATCCCACGGCGGCGCAGCTCGGTGGTGAGGGCGGCGGCGCTGTCGGCCGCGTTCGGGGCCAGCTTGAACAGGTATCGCCGGTCGGCGACCGGGGTGGCCACGGCGCTGGACGAGGCGAGCGCGATCGTCGGGATCTTCTTCTCGTTGATCGTACGTGCCGCGCCGACGGCGCACTCGTTGCAGCCGCCCATGATGATCGCGCTCACCTGGGAGTCGTTGCTGAAGTCACCGATGTTGCGCAGCGATTCGCTCGCGTCCGACCGGTTGTCCTTCACCTTGAGCTCGATCCTGCGGGCGCCGAGCGCGCCCGAGGCGTTCATCTGGTCGACCTTCAGTTCCAGCGCGCGCTGGTAAGCCTTGCCCACCGGGGCCGCGGAGCCGGACAGCTCCAGGTCCACGGCGATCACGATCGGGCTCGTATCCTGCTCCGCCGCGCCGAACTGGCAGCCGGTGAGCGTGGTGGCCAGGACGGCCGAGGCGAGCGCCGCGATGGTCGCGGAGCGGATGGGAGTCAACTCTGTCCTCCAGGTGCGGCGCGGGCAGATGCCCGGTCACCGCCGCTTGTTCCGTCCTCAGTGGAGAAACGGGATTGGTCTGCCGTACGGTGTGCGCGAAGCCTGCAAAACCTTGCCAATGCCGGGCCCTGTGGTCAAGCGCGGATGCTCCGAAGCTTTTCGGGACGGGCGTCCCACATGTTGGGGTAACCCGATGTTTGCAAACGCTTACTTTGCATAAGCGCGCGACCACTCTGGAGTCACATCCCCTGATCAGGGGCTTGGGGAAATGAAGGTATTAGTTGACCGGATCACGCGATGAGTGCCGTGCGACCGTTTCCTACCTCACCGCGGCTTCCCAAACACGATCTTCTCTGATGAAATCGCGGCCGTGCCGCGCGCGGCGCTGTCCGCTGCACCGGGCACGGGTCGGCGGTTCAGGCGTGGAAGAAACGACGGAGGCGATGTCGTGAGCACCGGACCTACGACCCTGCCCGAGAGCGGCGAGTCGAACGAGCGGGGCCGGCGACGGCTGCCCCGCCTCCGGGATGCCCGGATCCGCTCGAAGCTGGCGCTGATTCTGGTGGTGCCCGTCGCGGCGGTGATCCTGCTCGCCACCATCCGACTCATCTCCACCGGTGAGGGCGCGCTGGAGGCGACCCAGCTGCGGTCGCTGACCGCCCTGTCGATCGACGTCTCGGCGCTGACCCAGGACCTGCACAAGGAGCGGATGGCCGCGGCCACCCTGCTGGCCCGTCCCGGGGAGAAGGGCCGGGTCGACGAGTTCAACCTGCGGGTCCGCAGCACCGACGCGCGCATCGAGGCGTACAACGCCGAGCGGGCCGGCATCGGCGAGGTCCCGGCCGACGTGCGGGACCGGCTCAAGGTCATCGACGACCACCTGAAGACGCTGAACAGCACCCGCCAGGAGGTGCTGGACCGCAAGCAGATGCCGGTGGCCGAGGCGTCGCTGCGCTACGGCGTCATCGTCACCGACCTGGTCTCCTACAACGACACGCTCGCCCAGCTGCCCGGCCAGGAGGCCCTGGCCGACAACCGCCGGGCGGTGGCCGCGTTCGCCCACGCCAAGGCCGCGGTCGCCGAGGAGCAGGCCGTCGCCTACACGGCGCTGTCCTCCGGCCGGCTCGACGAGGAGCAGTTCTCCTCCTTCGTGGCCACCCTCACCAGCCAGCAGGAGGCCCTGGTCTCCTTCTCGCTGTCGGCCGACCCGGCCCAGCGGGCCCTGGTCGACGGCACCGTCTCCGGCGACGCCGTCGTGCTCGCCGACCGGGTGGCCGCCGACCTGACCCGGTCGGTCGGGCAGACCCCGCTGGTCACCGCCGCCGACGTGTCCGCCTCCGTCGGCTCGGTCAACGACCTGATGCGGTGGGCGGAGATCCAGCTCCAGCGGCGGCTGCTCGACCAGACCGAGCAGGCCCGCGCGGACGTCATCCAGCAGGCCGTCATCGAGTCGGTGCTGGTGCTGCTGACCCTGATCATCGCCGTCACGCTGGCCGTGGTGCTGGCCCGCTCGCTCAACCACTCGCTGCGCCGGCTGCGCGAGGGCGCGCTGTCGGTGGCCAACCACGACCTGCCCGACGCGGTGCAGCGGCTGCAGTCCATCGGCAACGTCGGTGACGGCGGCGTGGAGGAGATCGTCCGGCAGGTCCGGGACCCGATCAAGCTCACCAACCGCGACGAGGTCGGCCAGGTGGCCCTGGCGTTCAACGTCGTCCACCGGGAGGCGGTCCGGGTCGCCGCCGAGCAGGCCGCGCTGCGCACCAGCGTCTCCGCGATGTTCCTCAACCTGGCCCGGCGCAGTCAGACGCTGGTCGACCGGATGATCGGCGAGCTGGACGCGATCGAGCGCGGCGAGGAGGACCCGAAGCGGCTCGCCCAGCTCTTCGAGCTGGACCACCTGGCCACCCGGATGCGCCGCAACGACGAGAACCTGCTGGTCCTCGCCGGTGCCGACTCCGCCGTGCCGCGCCGCGACGACGCCCTCCTGATCGACGTGCTGCGGGCGTCCCAGTCCGAGGTCGAGCAGTACAACCGCATCGAGTTCGGCACCGTCGACACCGACATCTCGGTCGCCGCGCACGCGGTGAACGACGTCGTCCGCCTGGTCGCCGAGCTGCTCGACAACGCCACCCGCTTCTCGCCGCCGAACACGGTGGTGGTCGCCGACGGCCGGCGGATCCGCGACTACGTGCTCATCCAGGTCGAGGACCGGGGCCTCGGCCTCACCGACGAGCAGCTCGACTCGCTCAACCGCCGGCTCTCCGCGCCGTCGACGGTGGACGTGGCCGCGTTCCGGCTGATGGGTCTGGCCGTGGTGAGCCGCCTCGCCTCCCGGTACAGCATCCGGGTGGAGCTGCGGCGCAACGTGGAGGGCGGCACCGTCGCCCAGGTGACCCTGCCCGCCTCGACCGTCGTGCTGCCGTCGCTGCGGGGACGCGAGCCGGCTCCGGCCCCGCTCACCCCGGCACGCCAGCCGGCCGCGGTGGAGCAGGCCCCGCCGAGCCCGGCCAGCTTCGGTGAGCCGGCGACCGCCGGCCGCACCGCCACCCTGACCGACCAGTGGCGCACCGCGGCGCCGACGCCGGCCCGGTGGCAGGTGCCCGGCGACGCCCGGGACGCGGCGCCGGCCGCGCCGTTCGGCAACCCGACCGTGTCCCAGCCGACGATCCCGACCGTGACACCCGTGTCGCAGCCGCCCGCCTCGCAGCCGGCCGGGCCGGCCCAGCCGGCGTACGCGCCCGGCGGTGGCGCGATCGGTAGCCCGACCGTGGCGTTCCCGGCGATCGACCCGCTGCCCCGACGGTCGCCGAACGGGGAGTCCGCCCAGCCGGCCACCCCGCTCGCCCCGGCCACCCCGACGGCGTCGTTCGCGCCGGCCGCTCCGCTCGCGCCGGCGACCCCGGCGTCGTTCGCGCCGGCGGCCCCGGCGCTGCCGGGTGGGCCGGTCGCCGGGATGGCACCCTCCGCCCCTTCCGCCCCGCCCGTGTCGGCAGCCCCGGCCACCCCGGTGGTCGCTCGCCCGGCCCAGCAGGCGGAGGCGCCGATCTTCCGCGAGATGGAGGCGGTATGGTTCCGCTCGCACGGTGATGACGTGACCGCGATCTTCCAGCGCCCCAACTTCGACGACGCGCCCGCCCCGGCACAGGCCACCGCCCTGCCGCAGGCCACCGCGCCGGCGCAGGCCACCGCCCCGCCGCGGGCTCCGCTGCCCACCCGTACCCCGGGGGCCACCGCCACGGACGGCCCGAGCGCGACGACCGCGCCGCCGGCCAGCACCATGCCGGTGGCACCGCCCCCGCAGCCGGTCGCCTCCGCGACCGGCGGGCCGGCGGCACCCACCCCGCCGCCGGCGGTGGACCCGGAGGCGTGGCGGACCGCCGCCGACGAGGGCTGGTCCCGGGCCAGCCGGGCAGCCGAACCGCCGGCCGCCGGCACCACCCGCTCCGGTCTGCCCAAGCGGGTGCCCCAGGCCCAGCTCGTCCCCGGGGGGATCGAACAGAAGAGCGGCCGGGACCGCAGCCGGCGCACCCCCGACGAGGTACGCGGCCTGCTGTCGGCCTATCACCGCGGTGTGCAGCGGGGGCGGACGGCCGGCGGGGCGGACCAGACCAGCAATTCGACCAAGGAGACGAGCCGATGAACAGGCCAGCGGCCATGCAGGACATGGGTTGGCTGCTCACCAACTTCGCCGACAGCGTGGCGGGCATCGCCCACGTGGTGGCGGTGTCCGCGGACGGGCTGCTGCTCGCCTCGTCCCGGGACCTCCCCGCGGACCGGGCCGACCAGCTCGCCGCCATCACCTCCGGCGTGGTGAGCCTGACCGAGGGCGCGGCCCGCATGTTCAGCGCCGGCGGGGTGCTCCAGACGGTCATCGAGATGGACAGCGGATACCTGTTCCTCATGTCGATCAGCGACGGCTCGTCGATGGCGGTGCTCGCCGCCCGCAGCTGCGACGTGGGGCAGGTCGGCTACGAGATGGCGCTGCTGGTCGAGCGGGTGGGCGCTGCGCTGGTGCCGCTGCCCCGCGACGCGGTGCGCGCGTAGCGCGGCCGGGCTGCACGGACAGATGACCAGACGTCGAGCGACGACGTCGACCGGGAGGAGGTGATCGCGGATGGACCAACGACGGGAGGACCCGCGCGGCGCGCTGGTGCGTCCGTACGCGGTCACCCGGGGCCGTACCGAGCCACGCCAGGACATCGCGCTGGAGGCGGTGCTGACGGCCAGCCCGACAGCCGTCGCCGAGTCCAGGTTCGCCGGTCACGACAAGCACCGGATCGCCACGATCTGCGAGGGTCGGCCCCAGTCGCTGGCCGAGGTTGCCGCGTACACCCGGATGCCCCTGGGTGTCGCCCGGGTCATCGTCGCCGACATGGTGGCCGAGGGCCTGCTGACCCTGCATACTGCCGCTCCCGCCGAGGGATACGAGGAGCGGATGGAAATTCTTGGAAGGGTGCTAAGTGGACTTCGCAGGCTATGACCCCGCCGGGGCGCGCCGCAACCGCGGGATCACCTCCGCGAAGATCGTGGTTGCGGGCGGCTTCGGCGTGGGCAAGACGACCCTGGTCGGCGCGGTCTCGGAGATCACTCCGCTGACCACCGAGGCGGTGATGACCTCGGCCGGCGTCGGCATCGACGACCCGTCGAAGGTGCCGGGGAAGCAGACGACGACGGTCGCCATGGACTTCGGCCGGATCACCATGGCCGAGGATCTGATCCTGTACCTCTTCGGCACGCCCGGCCAGACCCGGTTCTGGTTCATGTGGGACGAGATCATCAAGGGGGCGGTGGGCGCGGCGGTGCTGGTCGACACCCGCCGGATCACCGACGCGTTCGCTCCGCTGGACTACTTCGAGAACCGCCGCCTGCCGTACGTGGTGGCGCTCAACCGGTTCGACGGGGCCCCGCAGTACGAGCTGGAGGAGGTCCGCGAGGCCCTCGCCATCTCGCCCCAGGTGCCCCTGATCATGACCGACGCCCGGCACCGCGAGCCCGTCAAGCAGGTGCTGGTGACGGTCGTCGAGCACGCGATGATGCGCCTGCAGGCCGAGCACGGCCGGGGCTTCCCGACCCCGGTCGGCTGACGTCGGAAAGGCTGGCGGCGGTCCGGGTCGTCCGGACCGCCGCCAGCGCCGTCTGGCGGCCCCCTGCCTCGCAGGGCCGGCCGGGCGTGGCGCTGCCGCGCGGGTCCGGTTTGTCGTTACGGGCGCGACCCTCCGCGTTCACGTTCGCGGGCCCACGCGTGGGCCCGCGCCCCACACCGCCTTTGACCTGCGGCAACATACGCTTCTCCAAGATATTGACGCAGCGTGACCAGTGCGCCACGGCACGCTCGACACAGGAGGAGCACATGCGCAGAGCCACAGTGGTGTCCGCCGTCGTGGCGGGCGCGGTGATCGGCCTCGCCGGCCCGGCCCAGGCCGCCGGCCTGGACCCGCAGACCCGCCGCAACGCCCTGACCGCGATGGAGGGCGAGGCGTACGCCCACGCCAGTTACCTCGCGTACGCGCAGGAGGCGGAGCGGACCGACCAGGAGGGCATCGCCAGCCTGTTCCGCGCCACGGCGGAGACCGAACGCTACGACCACTTCGCGGCCGAGGCCGAGCTGATCAACTTCGTGCACGGCAACCAGGCCAACCTGCGCGACTCGATCTCCGGTGAGGAGCACGAGGCGACCGTCGTCTACCCGTCGTACGCCGAGCAGGCCCGCCTGGACGACTGCCCCGAGGCGGCCGACCTGTTCACCGAGCTGGCCGGCGACGAGGCCACGCACGCCGCGCGGTTCCGGGTCGCGCTGGAGGCCCTGCTGAACCCCGGCGCGGGCGTCGTCGTCCCCGTCGGCGAGGTGGTGCCGCCGGTGCCCATCGTCCGCAGCACGCCGGCCTGCTCGGGGCGGACCGAGGACAACCTGAAGACCACGCTGCGCGGCGAGGCGTTCGCCAACGCGAAGTACACCCTCTACGCCGAGAACGCGCGCGCCACCGGGCAGCGGCGGCTGGCCCGACTCTGGGACAACACCGCCGGGCAGGAGCTCGGCGAGCACTTCGCCCAGACCGCCATCCTGGCCGGGCTGGTCGGCGGCGACGCCGACAACCTGCGCACCTCGATCGCGGGGGAGGAGCACGAGGCGACCACCATGTACCCGACCTTCTCCCGGCAGGCGGCGGCGGCCGGCGACGACCGGGCGGCGGCGCTGTTCGCCGAGATCGCCCACGACGAGGCCGACCACGCGTCGGCGTTCCTGCGGGCGCTGGTCGACCTCTCGCTCGGCGGGTCGGGCGGCGAAGAGGCGAAGAAGGGCGGCCGGCAGCCGACGAGCCCCAAGGTTTGACCGGGCCGGGCGCGGCGCCCCCGAAGGCGGTGCGGGCCGCCGGGGGTGCTGCGGGAGACACGATCGATGGCCGGCTGCGGTGCACTCGCGTCGGCGTGTCGTGTCCCGGAGGCAGCCACCGTTCCCGGCCCGGTCGGCGCACCTCGCCGCCGGCAGCCCCACCGGCCAGCCGGCCCCAGCGCAGGCCGGTCAGTCGACCCGGAGGCGGTAGCCGCGCTTCACCACCGTCTGCACCACCCGGGGGGCCTTCAGCCCGGCCCGCAGCCGGGCCACCGCCATCTCCACCGCGTGCTCGTCCGCGCCGCGCGGCAGCGTCCGCAGCAGGGCGGTGCGGGACAGCACCCGACCCGGTGAGGTGGCCAGCGCCCGCAGCACCGCCATCGGCGCCGGGGCCAGGGGGCGCAGCTCCCCGTCGACCACGGCCGCGTGCCCGCGCAGGGTCAGCAGGTGCCCGGCGGCCTTGATGCTGACCGTACGCCGGGGCAGCTCGTCCACGATGGTCCGGACCAGCGCGCCCAGCCGGGCCCGGCTCGGCGCGCTCACCGGCACCCCCCGCCGCACCAGCGGCTCGGCGGTGACCGCGCCCACGCAACTGGCCAGCACGTCGCCGCGCAGCGCCTCCAGCACCGTTTCGGTGCGGTCCCCGGCGGCGCGCAGCAGCGCCTCGGCCGCCGGGGCGGAGGTGAACGTGACCGCGTCCACCAGCCGGCCCGCGACCAGGTCGATGAGCCGGTGCAGCGGCGCGGGATCGGTCGGCGGGGCCCACCGGTACACCGGGACCTCGATCACGGTCGCCCCGGCGTCCTCCAGCGCGCTCGTGCACTCGGGCTGCCGGTCGCCGTGCAACTGCATGGCGATCACCTGCCCGGCCACCCCGCGCCGCACCAGGTGCTCGACGACCTCCTCGCAGCTCTCCGAGTCCGGCGACCACTGGTCGTGCAGGCCGGCGGCGCGGATCGCCCCCCGCGCCTTGGGACCCCGGGCCACCACGTACGCCTGCGACAGCACGCCGCGCAGCGGCTCCGCCAGCCCCCAGCCCTCGGCCGCCTCCAGCCAGCCGCGCATCCCGATGCCGGTGTTGGCCATGAGCACGTCCGGCGGGCGGGCCAGGCACTCCCGGGTCGCCTCGCGCAGGTCCGTGTCGTCGGTCAGCGGCACGATCCGCAGGGCCGGCGCGATGACCACCCGCGCGCCGCGCCGTTGCAGCAGGGCGGCCAGCTCGTCGCGCCGGCGGTCAGCGGTGACCCCGATGGTGAAGCCGGCCAGCTCGTCGGCCATTCACCCCTCCCGTCTCAACCGCACCTCGACCAGGCCGTCCCGGCAGCGCACGTCGTGCCGGGGCACCGCCACGCCGGGCAGGTCCAGGCAGGCGCCGGTGCGCAGGTCGTACACCTGCTTGTGCAGCGGGGAGGCGACCGTCGGCGTGCCGCCCCGGCTGCCCACGATGCCCCGCGACAGCACGTACGCGCCGCCGACCGGGTCGAGGTTGTCCAGGGCGAACAGCTCGTCGCCGGCGCGGAACAGGGCGACCTGCGCCCCGTCGACCAGGGCCGCCACACCCCGCTCCGGCTCCAGCTTCTCCAGCGGGCAGACCGGGCTCCAGCCCTGCGTGTCCGCCGCCGGGCGGCGCGTGTACGTGTCCGTCGCGATGCTCATCGCCGTACCTCCGGGAGGCCGAGGGTGACCGGTTGCCGGCGGCGGGCGGGCGCCTCGCCGTCGGGTGCCGCTGCCGCCGCGACCGGCCGGGCCCGGCCGGCGGGCACGGGCTGGCCGCGTTCGACGGCGAAGGTGATCGACGGGTCCGGCACGTCGGGCGCGTTGACGAACGACGAGAAGCGGCGCAGCCGCTCCGGGTCGTCGAGCACGTCGCGCCACTCGTCCGAGTACCCCGCCACGTGCCGGGCCATCTCCGCCTCCAGCTCGGCGCAGAGGCCCAGCGAGTCGTCCACGATGACGGCGCGCAGGTGGTCGAGCCCGCCCTCCATCGCCTCGATCCAGGCGGCGGTGCGCTGCAACCGGTCCGCCGTGCGGATGTAGTACATGAGGAACCGGTCGATCAGCGGGATCAGCTCCGCCGTGGACAGGTCGGTGGCGAACAGGTCGGCGTGCCGGGGCCGGAAGCCGCCGTTGCCGCCGACGTAGAGGTTCCAGCCGGTGTCGGTGGCGATGATGCCGAAGTCCTTGCTGCGGGCCTCGGCGCACTCCCGGGCGCAGCCCGACACCGCCGACTTGAGCTTGTGCGGGGCGCGCAGCCCCCGGTAGCGCAGCTCCAGGGCCACGGCCAGGCCGACGGAGTCCTGCACCCCGTACCGGCACCAGGTCTCGCCGACGCACGACTTCACCGTGCGCAGCGCCTTGCCGTACGCGTGGCCCGACTCGAAGCCCGCGTCCACCAGCCGCCGCCAGATCTGCGGGAGCTGGTCGACCCGCGCCCCGAACAGGTCGATGCGCTGCCCTCCGGTGATCTTCGTGTAGAGCTTGAACTCCTGCGCCACCTGACCGATCACGATCAGCTTCTCCGGGGTGATCTCGCCGCCGGGGATCCGGGGCACCACCGAGTAGCTGCCGTCGCGTTGCAGGTTCGCCAGGTACGCGTCGTTGGTGTCCTGCAACGACGCCCGCTCGCCGTCGAGCACGTGCCCGGTGCCCAGCGACGCGAGGATCGAGGCGACCACCGGCTTGCAGATGTCGCAGCCCCGGCCCCGCCCGTGCTCGGCGATGAGTCGTGAGAAGGTGCGGATGCCGCGCACCCGCACCACGTCGAACAGCTCCTGCCGGCTCAGGTCGAAGTGCTCGCACAGCGCGGTGGACTGCTTCACCCCCGCCGCGTCGAGCAGCTGCTTGAGCATCGGCACGCACGACCCGCAGCTCGTGCCGGCCCGGGTGCACGCCTTCAGCGCCGGCACGTCCGCGCAGCCGCCGGCGATCGCCGCGTCGATGTCGTCGCGGGTCACCGCGTTGCACGAGCAGACCTGCGCGCTGCCGGGCAGCGCCCCGGCCCCGGCCGCCGCCCCGCCGGCCGGGGCCAGCAGCGCCAGCGGCGCGGCCGGCAGCGGCCCGCCGACGCTGGCCCGCAGCGTCGGGTAGGCGCTCGCGTCCCCGACCAGCACGCCGCCGAGCAGCGTCTTCGCGTCGTCGGAGAGGACCAGCTTCGCGTACGACCGGGTCGCCGGGTCGGTGAACGTCACGTCCAGGCTGCCCTCGGTGGTGCCGTGGGCGTCGCCGAACGACGCCACGTCCACCCCGAGCAGCTTCAGCTTCGTCGCGGTGTCCGCGCCGGGGAACGTCGCCGCGCCGCCCAGCAGCCGGTCGGCCACCACCTCCGCCGTGGCGTACCCGGGGGCGACCAGGCCGTGGCAGACCCCGTCGACGGCGGCGCACTCGCCGACCGCCCAGATCCGCTCGTCGCCGGTGCGGCACGTCGCGTCGACCAGCACCCCGCCGCGCGGGCCCAGCTCCAGGCCGGCCGCGCGGGCCAGGTCGTCGCGGGGCCGGATGCCGGCCGCCACCACCACCAGTTCGGCGTCGACCGTGCGGCCGTCGGACAGCTCCAGCGCGGTCACCGCGCCGTCCGCGCCGGGCCGCAGCGCGGTGGTCGCCACCCCGAGGTGGGTGGTGACCCCCAGCTCCTCGACGTAGCGGCGCAGCATCGCCCCGCCGGCCTCGTCGACCTGCACCGGCATCAGCCGGGGCGCGAACTCGATCACGTGGGTGGCCAGGCCGAGCAGGCGCAGCGCGTTCGCCGCCTCCAGGCCGAGCAGGCCGCCGCCGATCACCGCGCCGACGCGCCGGCCCCGGGCGTGCTCCCGGATCGCCTCCAGGTCGTCGAGCGTGCGGTAGACGAACACCCCGGGCAGGTCCCGGCCCGCCACCGGCGGCACGAACGGGTACGAGCCGGTGGCCAGCACCACCGCGTCGTACGGATGCTCGCCGGTCGCCGTGACCACCACCCGCCGCTCGCGGTCGATGGCGGTGGCCGGCTCGCCGAGGCGCAGCTCCACCCCGTCGTCGGGGGTGTGCAGGTTCAGCTCCTCGGCGGACACCCCGTCGAAGAACGCCGACAGCCGCACCCGGTCGTACGCGGGCCGGCGCTCCTCGGCGAGCACCGTGACCTGCCAGCGGCGGTCGGTGTCCCGGGCGCGCAGCGCCTCGGTGAACCGCTGCCCCACCATGCCGTTGCCGATGACGACCACCCTGCCGCCGGTGGCGGCGTCGCCTCCGGCGGTGCCCGGCCCTGTCGTGTCGCCGTTCATCACGCCACCTCCACGCGGTCGTGTCGCGCCCTCGGGCTGTCGTCGTCGGTCGGGTCCGCCGGTTCGTCGGCCGCCGGGTCGACCTCGGCGAGCCAGCCGACGATGCCGGCGAGGGCGTCGCGGCACCCGCCGCAGCCGGTGCCGGCCCGGGTCGCCGCCGACATCGCCGCGACCGTCCGGGCCCCGGCCCGCCAGCAGGCCACCAGCGCGCCCTTGCTGACGTCGTTGCACTGGCACACGGTGGCCGCGTCCGGCATCAGCGCCGGTGACGCGGCCGGGGCGGTCGGCGCGCCGCCGAGCGCCCGGCCCAGCAGCAGCGCCCGCCGGTCGGACGGCACCGGCGCGCCCCGGTCGAACAGCTGCACCACCGTGCCGACGGCCGGGTTGTCGCCGAGCAGGATCGCCCCGGTCAGCCGCTCGTCGCGGATGCGCAGCCGGGCGTACGTGCCCCGGGCCGGGTCGGCGAAGGTCAGCTCCTCCACCGGTCCGTCACCGGCCCGGTCGCCCCCGGCGGCGGTGTCGCCCATCGCGGCGAGGTCGATCCCGGCCGCCTTGAGCCGGGTCACCGCCGGCCGGGGCCGGTACGCCGCGTGCGCGTCCGCGCCGCTGAGCAGCTGCGCCACCACCCGGGCCTGCGCCCAGGCCGGCGCGACCAGCCCGCTGGGCGTGCCGTCGTGCTGGGCGCAGTCGCCGATCGCCGAGACGTGCGGGTCGCTGGTGCGCAGCCGGTCGTCGACCACGACGCCCCGCTGCACCGCCAGCCCCGCCGCGGCGGCGAGGGCGGTGTCGGGGCGCACCCCGCAGGAGAGCACCAGCAGGTCGGCGGCGAGCGACGAGCCGTCGGACAGGTCGAGCCGGACGCCGTCGGCGTCGGCGGCGAGCCCCGTCGCGGACGCGCCGAGGTGGGCGCGTACGCCGAGGTCGGCGAGCGTGCCGGCGAGCACCGCGCCGGCCGTCGGGTCGAGCTGCCGCTCCATCAGGTGCCCGTTCGGGTGGACCACCGTCACGTCCAGCCCCCGGGCGGCGAGCCCCCGGGCCGCCTCCAGCCCGAGCAGGCCGCCGCCGAGCACCAGCGCGCGGCGCGCGCCCCGGGACAGGGCCAGGATGCGCCGGCAGTCGTCCAGGGTGCGGAACACGGCCACCCGGTCCGGCAGGCGCGCGGGGTCCAGCCCCGGCAGCGGCGGCACCACGGCCCGGCTGCCGGTGGCGAGCACGAGGTGGTCGTACCCGATGCGCTCGCCGTCGCCGGTGCGCACCTCGCGGGCGGCCCGGTCGATCGCGGTCACCGCGACCCCGGTGCGCACGTCAACGCCGTGCCCGGCGGCCTCGGTCAGCTCCACGTCCGGCTCGTCGACCTTCCCGGCCAGCAGGGTGGAGAGCATGATCCGGTTGTACGCCCGGTGCGGCTCCGCGCCGAGCACGGTGACCTTGCGGTCCCCGGGGTGGGCGTGCAGCTCGGCGGCGAGCCGCGCGCCGGCCATCCCGTAGCCCACGATCACGACGGCGGTCATGGCTGAGCCCTCTCCACCCGGACGGCGCAGATCTTGAACTCCGGCATCCCGGAGACCGGGTCGACGGCGTCGTTGGTGACCGAATTGGCCCGCGCGGCCCCGCCCCAGTGGAACGGCGCGAAGACCGTGTCGGGGCGGATCGTCGGGGTGAGCCGGGCCGGGGCGCGCAGCTCGCCGCGCCGCGAGGTGACGCGTACGTCCTCGCCGTCGCCGACGCCGAGCCGGGCGGCCAGGTCCGGGTGCAGCTCGACGAACGCACCCGGCGCGGCCCGGCGCAGCGCCGCAACCCGGCGGGTCTGCGCGCCGGACTGGTACTGGGCGAGCACCCGGCCGGTGGTCAGCCGCAGCGGATACTCGGCGCACACCTCCTCGGCGGCCGGCCGGTGGTCGACGGCGCGGAACCGGGCCCGCCCGTCGGGGGTGGGGAACGCGTCGGCGAACAGCCGCGGGGTGTCCGGCGCGTCCGCATCCGGGCAGGGCCAGAACACCCCGCCGGTGGCGTCGATCCGGTCGTAGCTGACCCCGGCGTAGTCGGCGACCCCGCCGGCCGAGGCCCGGCGCAGCTCGCCGAAGACCTCCGCCGGGTCGTCGCCGAAGCCCGCCTTCGCGCCGAGCCGGTCGGCCAGGTCGGCGATGATCGCCAGGTCGGTCCGCACCCCCGGCGGGGGCGTACGCACCGCGCGGCGGCGCAGCACCCGGCCCTCCAGGTTGGTCATCGTGCCGTCCTCCTCGGCCCACTGGGCGGTGGGCAGCACCACGTCGGCCAGTTCGGCGGTCTCGGAGCGCACCAGGTCGGCGACGACCAGCAGGTCCAGGTCGCGCAGCCGGCCCTCGACCCGGGCCGCGCGGGGCGCGGACACCACCGGGTTGGAGCCGAACACCAGCAGCGCCTTCGGGCCCGCCGGGGTGCCGAGGGAATCCAGGAGCTGGTACGCGGGTACGCCCGGCCCGGGCAGCTCGTCGGCGTTCACCCCCCACACCCCGGCGACGTGCGCGCGGGCCGCCGGGTCGGTGATGCTGCGGTAGCCGGGAAGCTGGTCGGCCTTCTGGCCGTGCTCCCGCCCGCCCTGGCCGTTGCCCTGGCCGGTGAGGCAGCCGTAGCCGGAGCCGGGCCGGCCGGGCAGGCCCAGCGCCAGGGCCAGGTTGATGAACGCCGTGACCGTGTCGACGCCCTTGGCGTGCTGCTCGGCCCCCCGGGCGGTGAGGATGATCGCGCCGCCCGCCGTCGCCAGGGCCCGCGCGGTGGCCTCCAGGTCGGCCACCGGCACGCCGGTCAGCCGCTCCACCTCGGCCGGCCAGTAGCCGGCCACCGTCCGCCGCACCTCGTCGAAGCCGGTGGTGCGTTCGGCGACGTACGCCCGGTCGACGTAGCCCTCGGTGAGCGCGATGTGCAGCAGCGCGTTGGCCAGCGCGAGGTCGGTGCCGGGCACCGGTTGCAGGTGCAGGTCGGCCTGCCGGGCGGTGGCGGTGGCCCGGGGGTCCACCACGATCAGCGTCCCGCCGGCGGCCTGCTGGTCGGCGACGTGGCGCATCAGCGGCGGCATCGTCTCGGCCGGGTTCGCGCCCACCATCAGCAGGGTCCGCGCCCGGCCCAGGTCGGCCAGCGGGAACGGCAGCCCCCGGTCGACGCCGAACGCGCGGTTGCCGGCCGCCGCCGCCGACGACATGCACCAGCGCCCGTTGTAGTCGACGTGCCGGGTCCGCAGCGCCACCCGCGCGAACTTGCCCAGCGCGTACGCCTTCTCGTTGGTCAGCCCGCCGCCGCCGAAGACGGCGACCGCGTCGCGGCCGTGCCGGTCCTGGACGGCGCGCACGCCCCCGGCGACCCGCTCCATCGCCTCGGCCCAGGACGCCGGGCGCAGCTGCCCGGTGCCGGCGTCGCGCACCAGCGGGGTGGTCAGGCGGTCGGGGTGGTCGAGCAGCTCGGCGGCCGTCCAGCCCTTCTGGCAGAGGCCGCCACGGTTGGTGGGGAAGTCCCGGGGAAGGACCTCGACCCGCCCGCCGGTCTCGCGCAGCGTCATGCCGCACTGGAGGGCGCAGTACGGGCAGTGCGTCGCCGCCTCCCGGGGGGAGCCCCCCGGGGCAGTCGCCGGTCGCGCACCGTCTGTCATGTCGGCAAAGCGTGCCGCCGGGCGGTTTCGGGTCAGCGTCCCGTTTGTTTCGGTCCTGTCAAGAGCACCTCACACCGCACAGGAGAAACCCGCCGGACCTCCTGTTCGATCATCCAGGGCTGCCGGATCAAGGGGAGCGGGCGCCCCTTCTCGTGCCACATAGGGAGCTGAGTCACCTACGCCATCACGGCCGACGGATGATCCTCGTCGGCCGTCGGTCCATCGGTCCATCGGTCGGTCGTCGGTCGGTGGTGGGCATCGGGTCGAGGGTCGAGGGTCGCGGCTCGTCGGCAGTGTGGATCGGGGTGGGCCCTGATGTCGTATTCGACTCAGCTGCCTAGTGGCGACAGGAAGCCCTTCCGGCCAGACCCACCTCTCGACGGCGCGAGCTTTTCGCCGGTGCTGATGGCCCGGGGCAAGGGGATGACCTGTGGTCATACCGGGAGTAGGGTGGGTGGCATGACTGCGAAGGTGACACTCTCGTTCTCCGACGACACGATCGAGGAGGCGCGCCGGTTCGCCAAGCGCGAGGGGCTGTCGCTCTCCGCCTGGATGGACCAGGCCGCCCGGGAGAAGGCGCTGCGCGAGGTCTTCACGGCGCACGCCGACGCCGTCAACCGGGCCGGGCTCGACCTGGAGACCGCCGCCGTCGCCGACGCACGCGAGGTGGCGATGGTCGACGACGTGCTCTTCGGCGGGCGGCCGCGTGCTGCGTAGGGGAGAGGTCTGGCGCATCTCCGGCGCCCGGGAGCGGCTCGGGCTGGTGATCAGCTCCGACGTCTACAACTCCACCGACGTGCCCATCGTGATGGTCGCCGAGGTGGTCGAAGCGGCGCTGCTGCGCGACTCGCCGCTGGCCGTGCCGATGGGCGGGCACGTGGTGATGCCCGACCGGCTCTCCTCGCCCATGAAGCAGTGGTTCACCGAGTGCGTGGACGTGGCCGACGCGGACACCATGCAGCGGGTCGCCCGCGCGTTGCGTATCCTGCAACAGCTCTGACCGCACCCCGCGCCGCTGGCCCCGCCCTGACCGGGATCTCACCATTGTCCCGACCCGCCCTGTGCGGCGGCTGTTGCGTCGGCGACTCCCGCGACGAATCTTCCGGTAATCCCGGCCTCCTAACTTGCTGGCGGAACCGCCCGTCGCCCGTCCCCTCGGCGTCGGGTGACGTGGACGCAGCGCCCGGCCGGGAGGAGACAGCGGATGACCAGCACGGTGGTCGAGACCGAACCCACAGGTGAGATCGACCTGCAACGCCGGCCGGGCCGGTGGATCGGGCACTGGGACCCCGAGGACCAGGGCTTCTGGCGGACCGTCGGCCGGTCGATCGCCCGCCGGAACCTCGTCTACTCGATCTTCGCCGAGCACATCGGCTTCTCGGTCTGGCTGCTCTGGAGCATCGTCGTCGTCCGGCTCGACGACGTCGGCTGGCAGCTCAGCACCAGCCAGGCGCTGTGGCTGACCGCCGTGCCCAGCGGGGTCGGCGCGCTGCTGCGGCTGCCGTACACCTTCGCGGTGCCGATCTTCGGCGGCCGTAACTGGACCATCGTCTCCGCGCTGCTGCTGATCCTGCCCTGCCTCGGCCTGGCGTGGGCGGTCGAGAACCCGGAGATCGGGTACGTCCCGCTGCTGCTGATCGCCGCCACCGCCGGCCTCGGCGGCGGCAACTTCGCCTCCAGCATGGCCAACATCTCCTTCTTCTACCCGGAGCGGGAGAAGGGCTGGGCGCTGGGCCTCAACGCCGCCGGCGGCAACATCGGCGTCGCGGTCGTGCAGTTCCTGGTGCCCCAGGTGGTCGTGCTGGGCGGCGGGCTCGCGCTCTCCCGGGCCGGCCTGATGTACGTCCCGCTCGCCGTCGCCGCGGCCGTCTGCGCGTACCTGTTCATGGACAACCTGGCCGAGGCGAAGGCGGACGTGAAGCCGGTCCTGTCCTCGCTGCGGCACGCCGACACCTGGATCATGTCGCTGCTGTACATCGGCACCTTCGGCTCGTTCATCGGCTACTCGGCCGCCTTCCCCACCCTGCTCAACTCGGTGTTCGGCCGGCCCGACATCGCGCTGAGCTGGGCGTTCATCGGCGCCGGGATCGGCTCGTTCTTCCGTCCGCTGGGCGGGCGGCTGGCCGACCGCATGGGCGGGGCCCGGGTCACCATCGGCAGCTTCGTGCTGATGGCCGTCGGGGCGTACGGCGCGCTCTGGTCGGTGCAGGAGCGCAGCCTGGGCGTGTTCTTCGCCGCGTTCATGCTGCTGTTCGTGGCGACCGGGATCGGCAACGGGTCGACGTACCGGATGATCTCCAAGATCTTCCGGGTCAAGGGGGAAGACCTGGGCGGCTCCCCGGAGACCATGCTGTCCATGCGCCGGCAGGCGGCCGGGGCGCTGGGCATCATCTCCTCCGTCGGCGCGTTCGGCGGCTTCCTCGTCCCGATCTGCTACGCCTGGGCCAAGTCCACCTATGGCGGCATCCAGCCGGCGCTGCGCTTCTACGTCGGCTTCTTCCTGGTGCTGCTGGTGGTCACCTGGGTCGCGTACGTGCGGCCCGGCTCCCGGATGGCCCGCGCCGGAGTGTGACCCTGGTCATGATCGAAACGGGGGGCCGCGCCGGGCGGCCCCCCGTTTTGACCTGCCGACCCGGCCCCGGGTATCGTTGCCTGCTGTTGTACGACATCTAGAGGCGTGCCGCATCAGGTACGCTTGGTCGTTCGTGCGCGCTGGTCCGGCCGGGTTGTCCTGGTCACCTCGGCGCGCGACCCCAGACCGACGACGAGACAAGGTAGACCTGTGCGTACGTACAGCCCGAAGCCGGGTGAGATCGAGCGTCAGTGGCACGTCATCGACGCCTCTGATGTCGTGCTGGGCCGCCTCGCGACCCACGCCGCCACGCTGCTGCGTGGCAAGCACAAGCCGACTTTCGCGCCGCACGTCGACACGGGCGACTTCGTCGTCGTCGTGAACGCGGGCAAGGTCGCGCTGACCGGCAACAAGCGCCAGCAGAAGGTCGCCTACCGCCACTCCGGTTACCCGGGCGGCCTCAAGCAGGTCGGCTACGAGGAGCTGCTCAGCAAGCGCCCCGAGCGGGCCATCGAGCTGGCCGTGAAGGGGATGCTCCCGCACAACAAGCTCGGCCGTCAGCTCATCAAGAAGCTGAAGGTCTACGCCGGTGCCGAGCACCCGCACGGCGCGCAGCAGCCGACGCCGTTCGAGATCAAGCAGATCGCGCAGTGAGCGCGGGCGAAGGAAACAGCATGACCGACATCACCGAGACCGAGGTTGCCCCCGAGGCCACCGAGGCGCCGGCGCCCGTCGTCCGCGCGCCCCGCGGCGACCGCCCGATCCAGACCGTTGGCCGCCGCAAGGAGGCCATCGTCCGGGTGCGCATCGTCCCCGGCAGCGGCAAGATCACCTGCAACGGCCGCGACCTCGAGGCCTACTTCCCGAGCAAGGTGCACCAGCAGCTCATCAAGGACCCGCTGGTGACCGCCGAGAAGCCCGAGGCCTTCGACGTCATCGCCAACCTGCGGGGCGGCGGCACCACCGGCCAGGCCGGTGCGCTGCGGCTCGCGATCGCGCGGGCGCTGATCGTCAGCGAGCCCGACGACCGCCCGGCCCTGAAGAAGGCCGGCTTCCTGACCCGTGACGCCCGGGTCAAGGAGAGCAAGAAGTACGGCCTCAAGAAGGCCCGTAAGGCTCCCCAGTACTCGAAGCGCTGACCAACAGCGGCACGTTGTACTTCTGACGAAACGGCCGGGTCCACCTCTCCTCGCCGGGAGGTGGCCCGGCCGTTTCGCTTTCTCTCTTGCACCATTTCATCGGAGGTTGGCGGGTATGGGCCGGTTGTTCGGCACGGACGGCGTACGCGGACGCGCGAACGCGGATCTCACCCCGGAGCTCGCGCTCGCGGTGGCGGTGGCCGCCGCCCACACACTGGCCGAGACGGACCGCAGCCATCCGCCGCTGGCCGTGGTCGGCCGGGACACCCGGGCCAGCGGCGAGATGCTGGAGGCCGCCGTGGTCGCCGGCCTCACCAGCGCGGGCGCCAACGTCGTGCGCGTCGGCGTGCTGCCCACCCCCGCCGTGGCGTTCCTCACCGCCGAGGCCAAGGCCGACCTGGGCGTGATGCTCTCCGCCTCGCACAACCCCATGCCCGACAACGGGATCAAGCTCTTCGCGGCCGGCGGCCACAAGCTGCCCGACGAGATCGAGACCCGGATCGAGGCGGCCGTCGAGGCGAACGCCGTCACCGCGTGGGACCGGCCGACCGGCGCCGGGGTGGGGCGCGTGCACGACCTGCTCGACGGCGCGGACCACTACGTGCAGCACCTCGTCGGCACGGTGCCGCACCGCCTCGACGGCATCAAGGTCGTGGTCGACTGCGCCAACGGCGCGGCGGCCGAGGTCGCGCCGGTGGCGTACCGGGAGGCGGGGGCCGAGGTCGTCGCCATCCACGCCGAGCCGGACGGCCTCAACATCAACGACGACTGCGGCTCCAACCACATCGACGCGCTGCGCGAGGCCGTGGTCGAGCACGGGGCGCACCTGGGCATCGCCCACGACGGCGACGCCGACCGGTGCGTGGCGGTCACCGCCGACGGGGTCGAGGTCGACGGCGACCAGGTGATGGCGATCCTCGCCGTGGCCATGCGGGAGGCCGGCGCGCTCACCGACGACACGCTCGTCGCCACCGTGATGAGCAACCTCGGTCTGCGGCTGGCCATGTCCGCGCAGGGCATCCGGCTGATCGAGACGAAGGTCGGCGACCGGTACGTCCTGGAGGAGCTGCGCGGCTCCGGCCTCGCCCTCGGCGGCGAGCAGAGCGGGCACATCGTCATGCCGGCCTACGCGACCACCGGCGACGGGGTGCTCACCGGGCTGCACCTGATGGCCCGGATGGCCGCCACCGGCCGCACCCTCGCCGACCTGGCCGCCGTGGTGACCAAGCTGCCCCAGGTGCTGATCAACGTGCCGGTCGGGGACCGCTCGGTGGGCGCCGCCGCGCCGGCCGTCCGGGCCGAGGTCGAGCGGGCCGAGGCGGAACTGGGCGAGACCGGCCGGGTGCTGCTGCGCCCCTCGGGCACCGAGCCCCTCGTCCGGGTGATGGTCGAGGCGGCCACCGAGCAGGCCGCCCGCGAGGTCGCCGAGCGCATCGCCGAGCAGGTCCGCGCCGCCAGCCCCGCCCAGTAGGGGTAAGGAAGGGCCCCTTGTTAACGCTTTCTGCATAGAAGGGGCCCCTTCTCACACCCGCCCGGCGGGAACGCCGGCGTTGTGGTGGCGGGTTCGGGTGCGGGCGGGTCGGGGAGCCCGGGTCAGGTCAGGTCGCGCAGCCGGGTTACGGCCTCCGCGAGCACCTCCGGTCGCTTGCAGAACGCGAACCGGACCAGCCGCCGGCCCGCCTCGGCGTCGTCGTAGAACACCTGCGTCGGCACGGCCACCACCCCGCACCGCGCCGGCAGCGACCGGCAGAACTCGACCCCGTCCCGCCCGCCGAGTGGGCCGATGTCGGCCGTGACGAAGTACGTCCCCTCGGGCGTGAGAACGCCGAAGCCCGCGTCGGTCAGCCCGGCGACCAGCTGGTCCCGGCGGGCCTGCATCCCGGCCGCGAGCTCCGCGAAGTAGGCGTCCGGCAGGGCCAGCGCCACCGCCACCGCCGGCTGCAGCGGCGCGCCGTTGACGTAGGTGAGGAACTGCTTGACCCGCAGCGCCGCCGAGACCAGCGGCGCCGGCCCGCTGATCCAGCCCACCTTCCACCCCGTGCAGGAGAACGTCTTGCCGGCCGACGAGATCCGCAGGGTGCGCTCGCGCATGCCGGGCAGGGTGGCCAGCGGCACGTGCGGCGTGGCGGCGTCGGCGAAGACCAGGTGCTCGTACACCTCGTCGGTCACCGCGTACGCGCCGTGCTCGCGGCACAGCTCGGCGACCAGGGTCAGCTCCTCGCGGGTGAAGACCTTGCCCGTCGGGTTGTGCGGGGAGTTCAGCAGGACCAGCCGCGTACGCGGCCCGAACGCGGCGCGCAGCGCCGCCGGGTCGAAGGCGTACCGGCCGTCTGCCTCGGGCCGCAGCGTCACCGGCCGCCGCACCGCGCCGGCGAGGGCGATCGAGGCCGCGTACGAGTCGTAGTACGGCTCGAAGCAGACCACCTCGTCGCCCGGCTCGCAGAGGGCGAGGATGCTCGCGGCGATCGCCTCGGTGGCCCCGGCGGTGATCACGACCTCGCCGTCCGGGTCGTACTCCAGGCCCCAGAACCGGCGCTGGTGGGCGGCGACGGCGGCCCGCAGCGCGGGAATGCCCGGACCGGGCGGGTACTGGTTCTGGCCGCCGCGCAGCGCCTCGGCGGCGGCGGCGAGCATCTCGGGCGGCCCGTCGGTGTCGGGGAAGCCCTGCCCCAGGTTGACCGCGCCGGTGCGGACGGCCAGGGCGGACATCTCGGCGAAAATGGTCGTCCCGAACGGCCGCATCCGGGCCACCAGCGGATCGACATCGGCGGGCGTCGTCGTCACCCGCGTCAGCCTACGGGCTCGCCCGGACCGCGCCCACCCTCGGCCGGCCGGCGGAGGGTGCCCGGTGGGCCCGCCGAGGGGGTACGGCCGGGTGGCCGCCAGCGGGCACGCGTCGGCACGGTGCCCGGGCGGGCCGGGAGATTCGTCCCCGGAGCGGCCCGCCCCACCAATTCGCTCAAGCTCGATGCTTGTTTACCCGGCTTCTGCGCACGCGTGGTGAGCGAAACTGGGTTAGGCTGCGGACCATGTGTGGAATCGTGGGTTACGCCGGCGCGCGCCCGGCGCTCGGCATCGTGCTCGACGGCTTGCGCCGCCTGGAGTACCGGGGCTACGACTCGGCCGGGGTGGCCGTCGTGTGCGCCGACGAGCTGCTGATGGAGAAGAAGGCGGGCAAGCTGGCCAACCTCGAGAAGGTGCTCGCCGAGCGGGCCGCCACCGACCCGGAGGCCTGCGCCGCCAGCCCGATCGGCATCGGGGACGGCACCACCGGCATCGGGCACACCCGGTGGGCCACCCACGGCGGCCCCACCGACCGCAACGCCCACCCGCACCTCGCCCCGGACGGGCGGGTCGCCGTGATCCACAACGGCATCATCGAGAACTTCGCGAAGCTCCGCGCCGAGCTGGAGGACGACGGCGTCCAGTTCAGCAGCGACACCGACACCGAGTGCGCCGCCCACCTGCTCTCCGCCGCGCTGGCCGACCTGCGCGCCGCCGGCGAGCCCGACGGCCCGCAGCTGCTCGCCGCCGCGATGCGGGTGGTCTGCCAGCGCCTCGAAGGCGCGTTCACGCTGCTCGCCGTCGACGCGGCGGTGCCCGGCGCGGTGGTCGGGGCCCGCCGCAACTCGCCACTGGTGGTCGGCCGGGGCGACGGGGAGAACTACCTCGCCAGCGACGTCGCGGCGTTCATCGAGCACACCCGCGACGCGGTCGAGCTGGGCCAGGACCAGATCGTCCTGATCACCGCCGACTCGATCGAGATCACCGACTTCGCCGGCCTGCCGGCCACCGGCAAGGACTTCCACATCGACTGGGACTCCTCGGCCGCCGAGAAGGGCGGCTACGACTGGTTCATGCTCAAGGAGATCGAGGAGCAGCCGCAGGCCGTCGCCGACACCCTGCTCGGCCGGCTCACCGACAGCGGCGAGATCATGCTCGACGAGGTCCGCCTCAGCGACCAGGACCTGCGCGACGTCGACAAGATCTTCATCGTCGCGTGCGGCACCGCCTACCACTCGGGTCTGGTCGCGAAGTATGCCATCGAGCACTGGACCCGGATCCCGTGCGAGGTGGAGCTGGCCAGCGAGTTCCGCTACCGCGACCCCGTCCTCGACCGGTCCACGCTGATCATCGTGATCTCCCAGTCGGGCGAGACCATGGACACGCTCATGGCGCTGCGGCACGCCAAGGAGCAGAAGGCCCGGGTGCTCGCCATCTGCAACACCAACGGCTCGACCATCCCGCGCGAGTCCGACGCCGTCCTCTACACCCACGGCGGGCCCGAGATCGCCGTCGCCTCCACCAAGGCGTTCCTCACCCAGCTCGTCGCCTGCTATCTCATCGGCCTGCACCTCGCCCAGGTGCGCGGGATCAAGTTCGCCGACGAGGTGGCCGCCGTCGTGGACCAGCTCCACCAGATGCCCGGCAAGCTGCGCGAGCTGCTGGGCCGGATCGAGCCCGTGCGGGAGCTGGCCCGGGAGATCAGGTCCGAGCCGACCGTGCTGTTCATCGGCCGGCACGTCGGCTACCCCGTCGCCCTGGAGGGCGCGCTCAAGCTCAAGGAGCTGGCGTACATGCACGCCGAGGGCTTCGCCGCCGGCGAGCTCAAGCACGGCCCGATCGCGCTCATCGACCAGGGCACCCCGGTGATCTGCATCGTGCCGTCGCCCGTCGGCCGGGGCATGCTGCACGACAAGGTCGTCTCCAACATCCAGGAGGTACGCGCCCGGGGGGCCCGCACCATCGTGATCGCCGAGGAGGGCGACGAGGCGGTCGTCCGCTACGCCGACCACCTGATCCGGGTGCCGCGTACGCCGACGCTGCTCGCGCCCCTGGTGACCACCGTGCCGTTGCAGGTGCTCGCGGCGGAGATCGCGGCGGCCCGGGGCCACGACGTCGACCAGCCCCGCAACCTCGCCAAGTCCGTCACCGTCGAGTAGCGGCCCGGGGCCGGCCCTCCCGGAGCGTCGCGCGCCACCGGCCTGCCCGCCAGGGCGACGGGCCGGCGGCTCGCCGCCTGCGGGAGGGGCCGGTCACCGGCCCAGGACGACGCGGGCCATGCCGTCCAGGGCCGGGTTGGCCGGGTCCCAGTAGCCGGTGTGGCCGTATCGGCCGCTGGGGAAGGTGCGCCCGCCGAAGCCCGGGTCGGCCGGATCGTGGCCGAACCACAGCGCGTGGTCGTCCCGGCCGGTCAGCACGGCCGCCAGCGGACTGAGCCCGCGCAGGACGCGGCGGGGCAGCTCGTCGGGGGCGGGGGCCAGCCGGATCCCGTCGTCGGGCGCCGTGCTCGCCCAGACCTCGCCGCTGGGCAGCCGCAGCCCGTCGGCCCGGTCCACGCCGACGCCCGGCGAGCCGACGAAGACCAGCGCGTCGGCGGCGAGCCCGTGGTCGCGGGCGGCGGTGCCCACGACCAGCGAGCCGTAGCTGTGCCCCAGCACCGTCTGCCGGGCCGGCGGGCCCTCGTGCGTCGCCCGCAGCCCCTCCTGGAACCGGTGCAGCGCCGGGCCGGCGTCCCGGGCCTGATGGGGCAGCACGGCCTCGTGCAGGAAGTCCGGCGCGTCGTAGTCCAGCCAGAGCACCGCCGCGGTGGACGCCGTCGGGTCCAGCGCCGCGCAGCGGGCCTGCACCCGGGCGGCCCGGCCCAGCTCACCCGTGGCGTCGGCGAGGCCGGCGGTCATCCCCGGCACGTAGGTCAGCACCCGGTCGGCCCGGTCCGGGTCGCCCAGCGCCACGACCGTCCGCCCCTCGCCGCCCGTGTCCAGCCCCAGCAGGTACGCCCGGGGCTGCCCGCCGCCGTTCAGCCGGGCCGCCAACGCGTCCAGCCCCGTCAGGGCCCCCTCCACCCGGGCCAGCCCGGCCAGCTCCACCGGCCCGCGCGGCAGCCGGTCGAGCAGCCGGCGGCGCTCGGCCAGCAGCACCGCCCGCCGCCGGTCGACCAGCAGCCGGTTCGCCTGGTCCCGGGCCGCCGCGGGCACCCCGTCGAGGCGGCCGACCAGCTCGGGCTCCCGGGCCACCAGCCAGCGGCGCTGCGCGGGCGTGAGCCCGGCCCACCAGGACCGGACGGTCGCCGGACTGGCACCCGGCGGCGGACGCCAGGGTGGGGGCGGGGCCACCCAGCCCGCGCCGGCCGCCCGGGTCAGCTCGTCGAGCCGGCCGGCGGCCTCCCGGTCGGCCGCGTGGGCCAGTTCCAGGGCCGCTGCCACGGCGGCGGCGACCCGCGCCACGGGGGCGGGCCCGCCGGGCTGCGCCCGCGCCGGGTCGGCGCTCGCCCGGCCCCGCCGGTCCAGCCGCACCCCGCCGGCGTCGGCGAGGGCGACCGCCTCGGTCAGCCGGGCCTTGGCCCGCTGCAACCGCACGGCCAGCTCGGCGAGCACCTGGTCGGTCTCGATCACCGCCGGCGCGAGGGCCGCCAGCTCGGACCGGAGCGCGCCGATCCGCCCGCCCGCCGCCCCGGCCGCAGCGCCCGCCCAGCCGCCCCGCAGCGCCCGGGCCGCCCCGTCCAGCTCGGCCGCCCGCCGGTTGACCAGCCCGGTCAGCCCCCGCCAGGCCGCGCCGGCCGCCGCCCACCGGCCCGGGTCGGCCGCCCACAGCCGGGCGTAGGCGTCGCCCCCGACGTC